>NZ_RBKX01000001.1:1590462-1908554 GCF_003634615.1 Flavobacterium sp. 102
CTGATAGTAAAAGTTGTAGTTTGTACAGTATTGGTTGAATTGGTTAAACTTCCCGAAATTGAAGATCCGCTTCCATTAGGAATTCCGGTTATATTTGGGTTGTTGCTTGTCCAACTATATGTCGTGCCGACAACACCATTTAAAGGATTTATACCAATAGTAGTAATGCTTCCTTCAGAACAAATATTTTGTGTGGCATTAGTAATCGTTACAGTAGGTACCGGATTTACTATTACACTCACAGTAAACGGATCGGAAGTACAATTGTCTTCCGTAGTCGCTGTAACACTGAACACAATAGTTTGTGGTGCGTTGGTACTATTAGATAAGTTTCCGGAAATTGTTGCGCCATTTCCGCTAGTTGCCATTCCGGTAACACCGACTATAGTATTTCTGGTCCAATTGTAGTCTATAGTTCCCGAAATTGTATTTGGATTGTTGAATGTTATTGGGTCAATATTGGCGCCTGAACAAATAGACTGTGACGAAAGACCTGTCAATATACCTACTGTAGGTTTAGGATCTACATAAACAACTACCGAAAAAGTACTGGCACTACAGCCATTAGTCGAAGCGGTTACATTGTAGGAAGCCGTTTGTTGTATGTTGGTTGGGTTTGTTAATGTTTGAACAAAAGAAGTTTGACCACTTAAAGCAGTTGCACCTGTAATTCCACCTGTGACTGTTGGTAATCCCCATGAATAGGTTGTACTTGGTGGCACTATGTTTCCTCCACCATTTGTTGGTAAAATTGTCGCTGTTCCAGCGCTACAAATTGTAGTGGAGTAATTGATTGTAATTGAAGGTGTGATGTTTACGGTAATACCGTAGTTTGCAGAAACAGCTCCGGTTCCACACGCATTAGTGCCTTGAACGGTTATGTTTCCTGAGTTTGCTGCCATACTAAAACTAACAGTTATTACGTTAGTGCCTGTTCCTGCGGTTATAGAAGCGCCAAATGGTAAAGTCCATATATAATTGGTTGCATTTGCTATAATTGGGACTGAATAAACAACGCTATTTTGTCCTTGACAAACCGTAGCTGAACCTGTAATTACTCCCGCAGCAAGAGGTAATGGATTAACGGTTACCGTTGTAGCAGAACAAGCCGATGTATTACAAGTGCCATTATATCTCACATAATAAGAAGTTGTTGTAATAGGAGATACCGTAATACTATTGCCAGTTCCTGCTGAGGTTCCACCACAAGAAGCAGTAAACCATTCTGCTGTGGCTCCGGTTCCTGATGTTCCTCCAACTAAGGTAAGTGTGGTAGAGGCTCCTTCACAAATGGTTGTTGTTCCACTGATGCTTGTTGGCGCAATGGACAATGTGTTAACAGTTACAGGATAATTTGCAGAAACGATTCCGTTTCCACATGCATTTGTACCCTGAACAGTAATATTGCCTGAGGTCGCTGAAACAGAGAAATCAACGGTAATTGCGTTTGTATTAGCACCGGTTGCTATAGTAGCACCGGAAGGTAAGGTCCAGATATAATTGGTAGCATTAATAATAGCTGGTACTGAATAGGATACACCGTTTTGCCCTTGACAAACGATTGCAGTTCCGGTAATAGTTCCCGCAGTCACCGGTAATGGATTTACGGTAATGGTAAGAATGGATACGATTCCGTCTCCGCAGGCATTTCTGCCCAACACAGTAATATTTCCAGAAATCGCTGTCGCTGAAAAATCTACTGCAATCGAATTTGTATTTGCACCAGTTGCTATTGTAGCTCCGGAAGGTAATGACCAAATATAATCTGTAGCATTAGCAATAGCGGGTACCGAATAAGTTACACCATTTTGTCCTTGACAAACAGAGGCTGTTCCGGTAATTGTTCCGGCAGCTACAGGTAATGGATTTACTGTAATAGTTTCAGAAGTACAAAGCGTTGTGTTGCAAGTGCTATTATATCTCACATAATAAGTAGTGGATAAAATAGGAGATACAGTTATGCTATTTCCTATTCCGGCAGAAGTACCACCACAAGAATCTGTAAACCATTCAATGATTCCTCCAGTGCCAACAGTTCCTCCGTTGACAGTAAGTGTAGTTGAATTTCCTTCACAAATTGTAGTTGTTCCGCTGATACTAATAGGCGCAATAGATAATGTGTTAACTGTTACGGCATAGTTTGCAGAAATAATCCCATTTCCACAGGCATTTGTTCCGTATACGGTAATATTACCTGAGACAGCTGAGGCTGAAAAATCAACAGTAATTGATTCTGTATTTGCTCCGGTTGCTATAGTTGCTCCGGCTGGTAAAGTCCAAGCGTAATCTGTGGCATTGGCTATAACAGGAACAGAAAAAGCTACACCAGTTTGTCCTTGACAAACGGCTGCTGTTCCGATAATTGTTCCTGCGGTTACCGGTAATGCATCAACAGTAATAGGATAAGTTGAAACGATTCCATTACCACAACTGTTGGTGCCATAAACTGTAATGTCTCCTGAAATAGCAGCAGCACCGTAGTTAACAGTAATCGAATTTGTATTCGCTCCTGTTGCGATTGTAGCTCCGGAGGGTAATGTCCAAGTGTAACCAGTTGCATTGGCAATAACCGGTACAGAATACGCCACGCCATTTTGCCCTTGACAAACAGTAGCTGTGCCGGATATTGTTCCCGCAGAATCTACTGGATTTTCAACTACAATTGTTCCGGTAGCTGATGCACTGCCGCAGCCATCAACTAAAGGAATGTCATAATTAAAAGTTCCTGAGACAGTTGGAATTCCACTAATGGTAATAGTATTTGATGCCCAAGATGCTGTTAGACCTGCCGGTAAATTTGTTGGTGTCTCAATTCCGGTTGTGTAAGTTGTAGTATGTGTTATATCAATTAAAGTCGTATTGATACACAAGGTTGGTGTTGAAGAAGCTACTCCCACAGTATTATTGGAAGTTACACTTACAGTACGAGCTACTTGTACCGATGGACCGTTACATCCATTGGCGGTTACACGAATATCTACCGTTCCCGAAAAACCATTTGCCCATGTCATCACACCTGTCGTAGCATTAATACTTCCTGCAGCACCATTACTCAAACTCCAGTTAAAACCGGTATTGTTTGTAGCTGTAGTAGTGTAAGTTGTGGTCGTTGTTCCATCGGTTAGCTGACATGTAGGCTCAGTTCCTGCTGAAACGGTTATTGTAGTAGGAGTTCCAACTGGTGGTGTTATTGTTACAGTTCGGATAACCTGTGATGTTGGGCCGTTACAGCCATTCGCGGTTACTTGGATATCTACGGTTCCCGAAAAACCATTTGCCCAAGTCATTACACCAGTAGTAGCACTAATGGTTCCTGCGGCACCATTACTTAAACTCCAATTAAAACCGGTATTGTTTGTGGCAGTTGTTGCGTAAGTTGTAGTCGTTGTCCCATTGGTTAACTGACAAGTAGGTTCTGTTCCCGCTGAAATAGTTATGGCAGTTGGTGATACCACGTTAGCATTTACCGTAATGGTTCCGGTAGCATTTTCGGTTCCGCAACCACCGGTTAATGGAATAGTGTAGTTAAAAGTTCCTGATTCAGTAGGTGTTCCGGTAATGGTAATGGTATTTGAGGTCCAAGAGGCCGAAACTCCTGCCGGCAAACCGCTTGCTCCCGATACTCCATTATCTTGTATGCCTGTTGCGCCTGTAGTGGTATGAGTAATAGCCACTAATGCGGTATTGATACATATAGTTGGTGTTGAAGATGCTGTGCCTGCGGTATTTAATGCGACAGGTGTAAAGTCACCAGCACTTGTGGCTGTTCCTCCGGGTGTCGTAACCGTAATTTTTCCGGTTGTAATTCCGGACGGGACAATGGCTGTAATTTGAGTGTCACTATCAACTGTAAATGAGGTTGCTGCAACCCCGTTAAAATTAACCTCAGTAGCTCCTGTAAAATTGGTTCCGGTAATTACTACTTCTTCTCCGGCGCAAGTTGATGTTGGGGTGAAATTGGTTATTGTTGGAGGAAGTGTATAGTACACTATAATTCTCATGAAATCAACAGCGACAGTCTGTGTTCCGCCACCAATATTAACCGAAAAAGCAGCGCCAAAGTTATTTGCGTTAATTTGTGCTACAGTCCAAGTTGTTCCCCATAAATCAGTTGGGGAACCATATGTAATGACTGCAAAAGAAGTTCCATAATTTGTTGCAACAGCTTTATTATCACCTAGAACAGTTCCGCCTCTAATTAATCGTACAGTATTGTCATTTGCAAATCTTCCACCGCTTGTATTACTTGTATTACGTTCAACTTGAAGTTCTATACCGTTAATGACTGATCCGGCAGGGATTGTAAAGCCATGATTGCTACTCAACAATTGTTCAGAAGTAGTGTTGACCGTAGCGGAAGAATTGTTATCGGAAACTATACGTCCCGGATTAGTCCATCCAGTGCCTGCTCCACCAGAATTAGCTCCAGCTCCAGCAAATCTTGTTTGGGATTGTCCAATTGAATTAGATGGAGCTAAAAAAACAAACAAAAAAAGCAAAGGTAATGCCCAAGTATGATAAAATGATTTTGTAGTTAATCTAAAAAACACCAACAACATTCTCAAGTTGAGTAAGCTCAAAATAGTGGATTGTAATTTTTCGGTTTGAGAGTATTTTTTTTCCATAACGTAACTTTTTGTTTCGGTTATACTTTGTTATAAGGCACTTTGTAAAAATGTACTATTTTTATAGGTATATCTTAAAAGTGTTGTGTTGTTGGAGCAAAATTAGGAATAAACCTGTAAGGAGTTTCATATTTAGGTTGTTTAGCCATAATTCTCGTTGAAATGCATGCGGTGTTTTTTTTATCCCATTAAAAAGGTAAGTCAACGATTGTTTGTAAGTGTTTAATTCTCGCAAATTCAATTGGTTGCATTCTTAGTTCTTTGGTTTAAACTATCAGTAATATTTATTTTTTTAGCATTTTTTTTGTGATTTTACTAATGGTTTTAGTTAAAAAAATTAATTTATTTCTTATTGAATTCCTCTTTTAAAATCCACCAATAAATAATCTTGAACGAAGACAAAACGCAGTGTTAAAAATGCATAATTGTCCCTTCGAATCACTATTATAAAATCCCTATATTTGTTATTCAAAAAAACCAAAATGAGTTTGATGAAATTGATTTTTAAAATCATCCTTTTATTACCGCTAACCATTTTTTCGCAAACGGATTTCGAAAAAGCGGAGAAGTTGGTCATACAAGGAAAACCAGCTTTGGCCAAACCTATTTTTGAGAATGTCTTAAAAGAAAGTCCTAATAATATCAAAGTATTAGAATACTTAGGTGACATTGAAGGTGCCAATAAAGCATGGACTAAAGCCATGTCTTATTATGATAAATTGAGAAAGCTCAAACCTAATGAAGCCAATTACCATTATAAATATGGTGGTTGCCTTGGGATGAAAGCCAAAGAATCTAATAAATTCAAAGCATTAGGGATGATTGATGAGATCAAAGCTTCTTTTGAAAAAGCCATTCTGCTTAATCCTAATCATATTGAAGCGCGCTGGGCTTTAATCGAATTGTATCTGGAATTGCCTGGAATTGTTGGTGGAAGTGAGAAAAAAGCACATAAATATTCAGATGAGTTATTCAAAATTTCACCCGTTGATGGCTATTTGTCAAAAGGTCGTATAGCCGAATATTTTAATCGATATAAAGAAGCGGAGAAAAATTATAAAAAAGCCATTGAAATTGGCGGCTCCAAAACTTCTTACCAAAAGTTGGCTAATTTGTACAAAAACAAAATGAACCAGCCCGAGAAAGCCAAATTAGTTTTAGAAACCTATCAAGAAAAAAACAAATCATAATAATGCGAACACATTTTATTGCCATTGGCGGTGCAGCCATGCACAATTTAGCCTTGGCCTTACACCATAAAGGATACCAAGTTACCGGAAGCGATGATGCTATTTTTGAACCTTCCAAATCTAGATTAGAAAAGAAAGGATTATTGCCAACAGAAATGGGTTGGTTTCCCGAAAAAATCACCGCCGATATCGAAGCCGTAATTCTCGGAATGCATGCCAAAGCTGATAATCCGGAGTTGCTGAAAGCACAAGAACTCGGACTCAAAATTTATTCCTATCCCGAATTTTTATACGAACAATCTAAAAATAAAACCCGCGTAGTCATTGGTGGTTCTCACGGAAAAACAACTATTACTTCCATGATTTTGCACGTGATGCATTTTCATAATATTGAAGTTGATTATATGGTTGGCGCCCAATTAGAAGGTTTTGATACGATGGTTCATCTGACGCATGACAACGATTTTATCGTTTTAGAAGGCGATGAATATTTGTCGTCACCCATCGACAGAAGACCAAAATTTCATTTGTACCAACCGAACATCGCTTTGCTTTCCGGCATTGCTTGGGATCATATCAATGTGTTTCCAACGTTTGAAAACTACGTAGAGCAGTTTGAAATTTTTGTTAACCAAATAACCAAAGGCGGTATTTTAGTCTATAACGAAGAAGACGAAACCGTTAAAAAAGTAGCTGAAGAAAGTACCAATACCATCCGAAGATTACCTTATCAAACGCCAAGTTATACCGTAAAAGATGGAACGACTTTATTAGATACGCCCGAAGGACCTATGCCGATCGAAGTTTTTGGTGCCCACAATCTCAATAATTTAGCCGGCGCCAAATGGATTTGCCAAAATATGGGCGTAGACGAAGCTGATTTCTATGAAGCCATTGCGAGTTTCAAAGGTGCATCAAAACGTTTGGAAAAAATAGCCGAGGGCAAAGGCAAAGTAGCTTACAAAGATTTTGCGCATTCGCCAAGTAAAGTATCGGCAACGACAAAAGCAGTTAAAACACAATATCCTGATAGAAAATTAGTAGCGTGTCTAGAATTGCATACATACAGTAGTTTGAACGCAGAATTCTTAAAAGAATACGAAGGCGCACTCGATGCAGCCGATGTTGCGGTGGTTTTTTATTCACCCGATGCTGTTAAAATCAAACAATTGGAGGAAGTGACTTACGACCAAATCGCACAATCTTTCAAAAGAGATGATTTGATTATTTATACCAATCCGTCGGAGCTCAAAGACTTTTTGTTCTCTTATGATTTAAATAATTCCGCTTTGCTTTTGATGAGTTCAGGAAATTATGGCGGATTGAATTTTGATGAGGTAAAAGGATTGATAGAGTAGTTCTCTCAATTTTGTCATTTCGACCAAAGGGAGAAATCTCATTAAGTGATTTTGAATATGTGATTTCTCCTTCGTCGAAATGACAAAGTTATTACTTTTCATACTTATAATGCCCAACAATTTCATAGCTAAACAAACAGTCTTCTAAAACCTGTCCGCCACCAACATTATGCACTATCATCGGATTGCCGTCCGGTGATTTTTTATTTGTAATAATACCAATGTGTGGTAGTTTACCATTAATCATCCAAGTGACCATTTCACCGGTTTTGTAATCATCAGGATTTTGGCTAATGGCTAATTTTTTACCTTTTCGAGTAAAGAAAGTTTCCAAATTCGGCACTCTTCTGTGGTCAATATTGGTGTCGGTTTTCTTTAAACCCCATTTGGTTGGGTATTTTGAAAAGTTGGCTTTCATGTCTTCATGCACTTCTTTTTGTAAATCAATCCCCAATTTTCGGTAAGCCCGAATCACAACATCGGTGCAAACTCCGGTTTTGGCAGGAACATCGCCATTCGGGTATTTTATAGCAACATAAGTTGGTGTGTAAATAATATTCGGGTCAATAATTGAAATCGCAGCAACTGCTAGTTTTTCTTCAAATGAGTTTGGCTTTGCTTCAATAACACGATCATTGATATCATTATTTTTTTGTCCACAAGTTAAAAATGTAAGTAAAATTAGCGAAAAATAAAAAGTTTTCATACTTTTAGTGTTTCATTTTATAACGTAAAAATCTTATTTATAGTATTTGCATTGGAACAAAATTTCTCTATAAAGAATTGGGCAGAAGACGATAAGCCGCGTGAAAAACTAATGCTGAAAGGCAAAACAGTTTTAAGCGATGCCGAATTGGTAGCCATTTTAATTGGTTCCGGTAGTCGGAATGAAAGTGCGGTATCATTGAGCAAAAGAATCTTGTTGAGCGTAAATAACAATCTCAATGCTTTGGGAAAATTGTCTCTGAAACAATTAATGGAATTCAAAGGAATAGGCGAGGCAAAAGCTGTTTCCATTGCGGCTGCGTTAGAATTAGGCAGAAGACGAAGAGTAGAAGAAACGGTCGAGTTAACCAAGATTACTTCAAGTAAAGCTGTTTTTGATATGATGCAACCCATAATCGGAGAATTGTTACATGAAGAATTTTGGGTATTGTATTTAAACAATGCTAACAAAGTGATTTACAAATCGCAATTGTCAAAAGGGGGCATTACCGGAACCGTAGTCGATGTTCGTTTGATCTTCAAAATGGCATTGGAACACAATGCTACCGCAATTATTTTATCCCATAATCATCCTTCGGGCAAATTACTCGCCAGTGATGCCGACCGAGATATTACAAAAAAACTTAAATTTGCCGGAGAGCAACTCGACATCAAAGTGCTCGATCATATTATCATCACCGAAAAAGGATATTTGAGCTTTCAAGACGAAGGCATTTTTTAAAATGAAACACATCACCGACATTTTTTTTGACCTAGATCATACGCTTTGGGATTTTGACCGAAATTCTGTTTTGGCTTTTGACAAGATTTTTAAAGTACATCATCCAACGATAAATACAGAAGCTTTTATCGAAATTTATGCACCCATAAATCAAGCGTGTTGGAAGTTGTACCAAGTTGATAAAATCACCCATGAAGAATTGCGTTACCAACGATTAAAGCAATCATTTGATGCGATGAATTATCCTATTTCAGATGAAGCTATCGATAAAATAGCACACGATTATATTGCTTTTTTGCCCGATAATAATCAACTGTTTGATGGCGCCATTGAAGTGTTGGATTACTTATTTTCAAAGTACAATCTGCATATTATTACGAATGGTTTTGCGGAAGTTCAGTATAAAAAAATAAGCAATTCCGGTTTGGGAAGTTATTTCAAGACGGTGACCAATTCTGAAATGGCTGGCGTCAAAAAACCGCATAGAAATATATTTGAATTTGCCTTATCTTTGGCTAAAACCAATAAAGAAAATGCCATTATGATTGGCGATTGTATTGATGCTGATGTTCGAGGTGCCATTGATTTTGGGATGAAGGCTATTTTGTTTGATGAAAAAAACAGTCACAACATTCCCGAAGTGCCAACCATCAATCGTTTAATCGAATTAAAAAACATATTGTAAAATGAAAAAAGTATTGCTGTCCCTAATTTTGTTATTGTCATTTGCGTCTTACTCGCAAAATATTAATGATTTTCAATACGTAATTGTTCCTATAAAATTCGACTTTTTAAAAGAAAATGATCGTTACCGATTGAATACTACCACTAAATTCTTGCTGCAGAAATATGGTTTTAAATCGTATTTAGCTACGGAAGAATTGCCAAATGAAGTTTTGACTAATAGGTGTTCTTTTCTAAATGCTTCTCTTGTGAATGACAATACTATGTTTGTGACCAAAGTAAAAGTGGTCTTAAAAGATTGTTATGATAGGGTTGTATTCGAGACAGCATTTGGAACAAGCCGCACCAAAGAGTATTTTCCGGCCTACAATGAAGCGCTTAGAGAAGCATTCAAATCATTTGACAAACTGAATTATAAATACAATGGAAGCCAACCCACAGAAAAAAGCTTAGGAAAAATTGGAGAAACGGCAGAAGTTAAGGTTCCAACAGAAATTAAACTTGCTTCAGAAAGGGCTGTTCCGACAACTGAACCTACCAAAGTTTTGGTTTCAGGACAATTATATGCACAACCTATTGCCAACGGATTTCAATTGGTTAATACAGAACCCAAAGTGATTTATAAAATTTACAATACTTCTGTAAAAGATTATTTCATCGCTTCCAAAGGAGATGTAAATGGTGTTTTCTTCGCCAAAGACAACGGTTGGTTTTTTGAATATTATCAAAATGACAAACTATTTTCAGAAAGAGTAGAAGTGAAGTTTTAAAAGTTAGAACTGAACACTAGTACCCATATTTATCCTTCCAACGATTTTTCAAAAAAGTGCGCATTTCGTTTTCGCGTGCATTATTTCCGGGTTTGTACAAATCGGTATTCCTGATTTCATCCGGTAAGTATTCTTGTTCCGAAAAATTGTTGGCGTAGTTATGTGAATATTGGTATTCTTCGCCATAACCCAATTCTTTCATCAATTTTGTCGGCGCATTGCGCAAATGAATCGGTACCGATAAATCTCCGGTTTGTTTGACCAAAGCTTGGGCTTCGCCTATCGCCATATAACTCGCATTGCTTTTAGGTGAAGTTGCCAAATAAATAGCACACTGACTTAAAATAATTCTGCTCTCCGGATTGCCAATCGTGGAAACCGCCTGAAAAGTATTATTGGCCATAATAAAAGCTGTTGGATTCGCATTGCCAATATCTTCGCTTGATAAAATCAACATTCTTCTGGCAATGAATTTCACATCTTCGCCACCTTCAATCATTCGGGCCAACCAATACACCGCGCCGTTTGGATCACTTCCGCGAATGGATTTGATGAATGCCGAAACAATATCATAATGTTGTTCGCCGGTTTTGTCATAAAGCACCGTGTTTTGCTGAACGAGTTCCAATACTTTATCATTCGTTATCGTAATTTGACCTTCAGGGCTGGCGTTTATAACAAGTTCGAAAATATTTAACAGTTTGCGCCCGTCGCCACCGGAAAGTCGCAATAGCGCTTCTGTTTCCTTTAGTTTTATTTTTTTGGTCGAAATGATTTTGTCTTCTTTTATGGCGCGTTGCAATAAAGCCAACAAGTCTTCTTTTGAAAACGGATTCAAAACATACACCTGACAACGTGACAACAAAGCGGGAATGACTTCAAAACTCGGATTTTCAGTCGTGGCGCCGATTAAGGTTACCCAACCTTTTTCGACAGCTGCTAAAAGCGAATCCTGTTGCGATTTACTAAAACGATGGATCTCATCAATAAACAGAATTGGGTTTTTAGCCGTGAATAAACCGCCGCTGGTTTTGGCTTTTTCAATCACGTCGCGTATATCTTTTACGCCACTGTTAATCGCACTCAATTCATAAAACGGACGATTGCTTTGCTTGGCTATGATTTGGGCCAAAGTCGTTTTTCCGGTTCCGGGCGAACCCCAAAAAATCATCGACGGAATCACGCCACGCGCAATTTGTTGGGTTAGCGAACCGTTATCACCCACCAAATGCAATTGGCTGATATAATCTTCTAAACGTTGTGGTCTGATGCGTTCGGCAAGTGGTGCTTCCATGTTGTAAATTTATGTTATTTTTTTGATTGTCACATTGAGCTTGTCGAAATGTTGGAGCCAATCGCTTGAGCATTTTTTAAATCATTTTCCCGCTGTCCGTTATATCCCGAAATTTCGGGATGTCACTTCCATCGGGGCTAAATGCAAACTGTTGGCTTCTTTTAAACTCAGTTGAAAAAGTTTCGCTAAGAATTTCTAGTTTCAAGACTATAAGCTTTGTGTGCTTTGCGCCTTCTTGGCGAACTTTGCGGTTAAAATCATGTTCAACTGACAATTTAGCATTACTTTTAATTTGGCTGTGTTTTTGACAACAATTATGTTTTAAAATAAAACCATGAACGATTACCATCACTTTAAGTTTACACCATCGGTTTGGATTATTCCAAGCTTTCTGCTGATTTTGATTTGGGCGGTTTTCTTTTTTGAACACAGTTTTAATATTGACTTGACTCCACACGGGATTTTACCACGAACATTTTCGGGTTTGCAAGGCGTTTTGTTTAGTCCGTTTTTGCATGGCGATTTGAATCACATTGCCAATAATTCCATTCCGTTGTTTGTTTTAACCACGGCACTGATATATTTCTACAGAGATGTTTCACTGAAGGTTTTGTGTTATGGTATTTTGCTTTCCGGAATCATTACTTGGGTTATTGGCAGAACGTCTTTTCACATTGGCGCCAGTGGTTTGATTTATGTGTTGGTTTCCTTTATTTTCTTCAAAGGCATGATGACGCAATATTATAGATTGATGGCTTTGTCGCTAACGGTAGTAATGTTTTATGGCGGAATGGTTTGGTTTATTTTTCCGGATGTTGATAAGACTATTTCTTGGGAAGGACACTTGGCCGGATTGGTAGTCGGTTTTGCTTTCGCAGTCTTATTTAAAACACCTGATTATAAAAAAGACATTCAATACGAATGGGAGAAACCCGAATTCAATCCGGAAAACGATTTGTTTATGAAACATTTTGATGACAACGGGAATTTTGTCAATACGCCAAAACCTGAAGAGATTGAGGAAGAGATTCCGGCAACCGAAGTCAATTATGTTTATCACTTTAAAGCAGCGACTGACGATAACAAGTCAGGCGAATAACTAACTGTCTAGCCCCGATTGTAGTGGCACGAAGTAGAACGGAAAGCGGGAATAAGGTTTACTGATAAAGCCCAAGCCTTTCGCTCCTGATTTAAACAAGTTCTGCCTGACTATTTATTGACGTTGACGAACAGTTTCATATAAAAACGCCCCACAAGCCACAGAAACATTCAACGAGCCGATCGTTCCGAACATTGGTAACTTGGCTTTTTCATCTACAATTTTCAACACAGACGGATTGATGCCGCGGTCTTCACTTCCCATGATGATGGCTATGGGTTGGTTTAAGTCGATGTTGTAAATGTTGTCTTCCGTTTTTTCGGTAGCGGCTACAGTTTTGATACCGCTGCCTTGAAGGTAAAATATAGCGTCTTTAATGTGATCAACTTTGCAAATCGGCACGTTGAAAACGGCTCCGGCAGAAGTTTTTACGGTATCGCCATTGACAGGAGCAGAACCGGTTTTTTGGACAATGATTCCGTCAACGCCGGTACATTCTGCGGTTCTGATGATGGCGCCGAAGTTTCGGGCATCGCTCAATTGGTCGAGGATTAGGAATAAAGGCGTTTTGCCACTTTCGACTACGCTATCTACTAAAGTTTCGAGTTTGACGAAGGTGATTGGCGCAATGGTTGCCACAGCACCTTGATGGTTGTTAGGTGTCAATCGGTTTAGTTTTTCAACGGGAACGTACGAGAAATTGATGCTGTGTTTTTTCATCGCTTTCATCAGTTCCTGCATCAATTCGCTTTGGGCGTCGCTTTGAATAAACACTTTGTCAATTTCTTTTCCAGCGCTGATGGCTTCAATAATGGCTCTAATTCCGAAGATTTGGTTTTCTTTTTCCATGGCGCAAATGTAGTCAATTATAGATTAAATGGATGAATTTAAAAATGGGAAATAATATTTTAAATCAATATCAATGTTATTAAAAACTAGCTTTAAAGCTAATGTGTACGATTGAATTGGACAGTTTTATTGCTTGGTTATTAGTGCTTCCATTGGCATAAACGATGTTGAATAATCCGTTTTTTGACAAAAGACCAAAACCAAAACCAAGGCCGAGAAGATTTTCGTTAGTGTCAGCGGTGTTGTCTTGCAAATAACCATAATCAATAATGGAATGAATGTATAAAGTTGGCGCAAGAACATAGCGATATTCAGTCAGTAAAGAGGTGAAGGTATTGGCTTGCAGGCTGTTTTCGTTAAAACCACGAATGGAGTTGATGCCGCCAAAACGGGACAGTTCGTTAACAATGTAATTTTTGCTTTGCAGGTAAAAATTTTGGGATTTTATATTGATGATATTTTTTTGGTTCAGGTACAGATTGTGCTTGAGGTTAAGGCTTCCGAAAAGTTGGTTGTCTGAAATTAGTTTTGAATTTCTTTTCCCTGTGCCTAGCTTTAGGTTAAAATTAGTTTTTTCCGGAAATAGGAAATCGTCATTTTTGAAATCAACAAACTCTAGTGCGGTGGTGATGTAAGAATTGTCGAAATCACTCAAATTGGTGGTGTTGGCATTTTGAATATCGCTTGATTCGGTAGATTGATAACCCAAATACAATCGGGTGTTGTAATTAAAAAAATAACCAAGCTCTATGTTGGTTCGGGTGTTTTGAAAAGTGCTGTCTTGTTTAAAAATGTTGAGTTCGGTTTTGAGTCCGATGGGGCTTTTGAAAATATAAGGCAATTCTAAGCCGAAATTGAAAGTTTTTTGGTCTTGGCCATCGCTTTTCCAATACAGAGAAAATTTTTCACCGGAGTTTAAAATATTCTGCAACACTAAATCTACATAACCGCTCAAAATCAATTTACTCTCTTCATCATTGGTAAAGCCGATGTAGCCGTCAAAGGAGTTGGGTTTTGCTTTTTCCAAATACACATATACTTTAGTAGAATCTTTGGTGAATAAAATTTCAGGATACTTACTTTGTTTGACAAACCGGAACTTTTCAAAGTCGTTGTAAAGTTTGTCCAAGTTCTTTTGATTAAACACTTTGTTTCGATAAAGTCTAAGGATGTTTTTTTTGTGGCTCTCCGGAAATTTTTCATAGCCGTTAATAACAATGCTGTTGAGTTGTCTTTTGGTTTCTTTGATGACGGATAATTCGGCTGTGATAAAGTTGGCTTTGTTTTGTAGATTTATGAGTTGCACTTTAGCCATTGAAAATCCATTGCTTTCTAATTTTTTTAAAGTGTTGTTCAGAAAGCTTTCGGTTTCCTCGTATGGAATGGTGAGTGTGTCGTTTTTTAGTTTGTAATAATCGGGAATATTTTCTTGATTATTTACACCTATATAAAGGTGTGCATAATTTATTTTTTTGCCAAGGTCATATTTATAGCTAAAAGTAGAGTCGTTTAGTTTAATAGTTTCTGAGAATTGGCTTTCGGTATATCCTTTTTTAGTCAGTTTTTCGTAGAAGGAATTGTTTTCGGTTACAATCGATTTTACGTTTTCGTGTTTTTTGGTGTAGCCGATGCTGTCAATTGTTTTGTTTTCGGTATCGTTTTGCCCGATAATTTTCAGATAGAAATTTTGTGCCGAAATATTCCCGCTGACGATGATTAGAAAAAAAAAGAGAAAAATCTTTTTCAAAGACTATAAAGTTTGGATAAAAATAACGCAAAATTTCTGTTTTTATTGTTGATAATCCAATCTAAAAATAATTTGTTTGAAATAGCTATTCACAAGGCTTGGGTTTTTAAAAGCACTTGCTTTATAATGGGTATTCTTTATCTCATTAAAAGACAAATATTTAATTGATGAAAAAATTAATTAATTACGATTTGTTTCATTGAAAATAATTACTACATTTGCAACCCCTAAAAAAGCGGGATTTTAATAAATAAAGAAATTTTAGTATTTAATTATGCCAACAATTCAACAATTAGTAAGAACAGGAAGAACTCAAATCACTAAGAAGAGTAAATCGGTTGCTTTAGATTCTTGTCCTCAAAGAAGAGGTGTTTGTACGCGTGTTTACACTACTACTCCAAAAAAACCAAACTCAGCAATGCGTAAAGTAGCGCGTGTACGTTTGACTAATGGAAATGAAGTGAATGCTTACATCCCAGGAGAAGGACATAATCTACAAGAGCACTCGATAGTATTAGTGCGAGGCGGAAGGGTAAAAGATTTACCAGGAGTTAGATACCACATTGTGCGTGGTGCGCTTGATACATCAGGTGTAGCAGGAAGAACACAAAGAAGATCTAAGTACGGTGCTAAACGCCCAAAAGAAGCAAAAAAGTAATTTAAAAACTTTTAAAGTAAAGACATGAGAAAAAGAGCGGCAAAGAAAAGACCACTTTTACCGGATCCTAAATTTAACGATCAGTTAGTGACACGTTTCGTGAACAACTTGATGTGGGATGGTAAGAAATCAACAGCTTTCAAAGTATTCTATGATGCAATGGATATCGTAGAAGCAAAAAAGAACAATGATGAGAAAGCATCATTAGAAGTTTGGAAAGATGCTTTAACCAACGTTATGCCTCACGTAGAAGTACGTAGTCGTAGAGTAGGTGGAGCTACATTCCAAATTCCAATGCAAATCAGACCGGACAGAAAAATCTCTATGGCTATGAAGTGGATGATACTTTATGCTAGAAGAAGAAACGAAAAGTCAATGGCTGGTAAATTAGCTTCTGAAATCTTAGCTGCGGCTAAAGAAGAAGGTGCTGCTGTTAAGAAGAGAATGGATACTCACAAAATGGCAGAAGCAAATAAAGCATTCTCTCACTTTAGATTTTAATATTTAAGAAATGGCTAGAGATTTAAAATTTACAAGAAACATCGGAATTGCTGCTCACATTGATGCTGGTAAAACAACAACAACGGAGCGTATATTATTCTATACCGGAAAATCACACAAAATTGGTGAAGTGCACGATGGTGCTGCAACAATGGACTGGATGGCACAAGAGCAAGAAAGAGGTATTACCATTACTTCTGCTGCTACCACTTGTGAGTGGAGTTTTCCAACAGAACAAGGTAAACCATTACCAACTTCTCAAGATTACCACTTTAACATTATTGATACTCCTGGACACGTTGACTTTACCGTAGAGGTAAACCGTTCATTACGTGTATTGGATGGATTGGTTTTCTTGTTTAGTGCTGTTGACGGTGTTGAGCCTCAATCAGAAACTAACTGGAGATTGGCCGATCAATATAGAGTTCCACGTATGGGATTCGTAAACAAAATGGACCGTCAAGGTTCAAACTTCTTGAGCGTTTGTCAACAAGTTAGAGACATGTTAAAATCTAACGCAGTTGCGATTACTTTGCCAATCGGTGAAGAAAACGACTTTAAAGGAGTGGTTGATTTAGTAAAAAATCAAGCTATCGTATGGCATGATGAAACTCAAGGGGCAACTTTTGATATTGTTGATATTCCTGCTGATATGGTTACTGAAGTTAAAGAATACAGAGATATCCTTATCGAGGCAGTGGCTGATTATGATGAGAACTTGCTTGATAAATACATGGAAGATCCGGATTCTATTACTGAAGACGAAATCAACATCGCTTTAAGAGCGGCTACTATCGATATGGCTATCATTCCTATGATTGCCGGATCATCATTCAAAAACAAAGGTGTTCAATTCATGTTGGATGCTGTATGTAAATATTTACCATCTCCTTTAGATAAAGAAGGTATTGAAGGAATTCATCCTGATGATGCTGAATTATTGGAAGAAGATCAAACTAAAATCTTACGTCGTCCTGATGTAAAAGAGCCGTTCGCAGCTTTGGCATTTAAAATTGCTACTGACCCTTATGTTGGTCGTTTGGCTTTCTTCCGTGCTTATTCAGGTCGTTTAGATGCTGGTTCTTACATCTTGAACACTCGTTCAGGAAATAAAGAAAGAATTTCTCGTATCTACCAAATGCACGCTAACAAGCAAAACCCAATCGATTATATCGAAGCAGGTGATATTGGAGCAGCAGTTGGATTTAAAGATATCAAGACTGGAGATACAATGTGTGACGAAAAGCACCCAATCATTCTTGAGTCAATGAAATTCCCTGCGCCGGTAATTGGTATCGCTATCGAACCAAAAACGAAAGCAGACGTTGATAAAATGGGTATGGCTTTGGCTAAATTGGCTGAAGAAGATCCAACGTTTACAGTAAGAACTGATGAGGCTTCAGGTCAAACGATTATTTCGGGAATGGGTGAGTTACACTTAGACATCCTTGTAGATCGTATGAAACGTGAATTCAAAGTTGAAGTGAACCAAGGGGAACCTCAAGTTGAATACAAAGAAGCTTTCACAAAATCTGCACAACACAGAGAAACATACAAAAAACAATCAGGTGGTCGTGGTAAATTCGGTGATATCGTATTTTTACTTGAGCCGGCAGATGAAGTTGATGGTAAAGTTCCTGTAGGATTGCAGTTTGTTAATGCTGTAAAAGGTGGTAACGTTCCTAAAGAATACATTCCTTCTGTAGAGAAAGGTTTCAGAGAGGCTATGAAAACTGGTCCATTAGCTGGATACCAAGTAGATAGTTTGAAAGTAACTTTATTAGATGGATCTTTCCACCCGGTAGATTCTGATGCGCTTTCTTTCGAATTGGCTGCTAAAATGGGGTACAAAGAAGTAGCGAAAGCTGCCGGAGCTGTAATCCTTGAGCCAATCATGAAAATGGAAGTTATTACTCCGGAAGAAAACATGGGAGATATCGTAGGTGATATCAACCGTCGTAGAGGTCAAGTTAATGATATGGGTGACAGAAATGGCGCTAAAACAATCAAAGCTAACGTGCCTTTATCTGAAATGTTTGGTTATGTAACAACCTTAAGAACATTGTCTTCAGGTAGAGCAACTTCTACAATGGAATTCTCTCACTACGAGCAAACTCCTTCAAATATTTCTGAAGAAGTAATCAAAAAAGCAAAAGGTAACGCTTAATTCTTATCAAGATGAGTCAAAAAATTAGAATAAAATTAAAGTCTTACGATCATATGTTGGTTGATAAATCAGCTGAGAAAATCGTAAAAACTGTGAAAAGCACAGGTGCTGTCGTAACAGGTCCTATTCCGTTACCTACACACAAAAAGATATTTACTGTATTGCGTTCTCCGCACGTTAACAAAAAAGCGAGAGAGCAGTTTGAAGTAAGTTCGTATAAAAGATTATTAGATATTTACTCTTCATCTTCAAAAACGATTGATGCTCTAATGAAATTAGAGTTGCCAAGTGGTGTTGAAGTGGAAATCAAAGTATAAGTAATACTCTTTGCCAATTTAAGTTTTAAGTATTAGGATTTTGAAAATTATTCTAATACTTAATTCTTTATGAATGAATAACAAAAATTTTATTAATTAATAATTAGTTTATTATGTCTGGGTTAATTGGAAGAAAAATCGGCATGACTAGCATTTTCGATGAAAACGGGAAAAACATTCCTTGTACAGTAATCGAGGCTGGACCTTGTGTCGTTACCCAAGTCAGAACCAATGAGGTTGACGGGTATACAGCTCTTCAACTTGGTTTCGATGACAAAACAGAAAAACACGCTACTAAAGCTGACTTAGGTCACTTTAAAAAAGCCGGTACTTCTGCTAAGAAAAAAGTCGTTGAATTCCAAGGGTTTGAAGAAAATTACAAATTAGGTGATAACATCACCGTGGAAGTATTCAGCGAAGGAGAATTTGTTGATGTACAAGGTGTATCAAAAGGAAAAGGTTTCCAAGGGGTTGTAAAACGTCACGGTTTTGGTGGTGTTGGACAAGCTACTCACGGACAACACAACCGTTTGAGAGCGCCAGGTTCTGTAGGAGCATCTTCTTATCCATCACGTGTATTCAAAGGAATGCGTATGGCGGGAAGAATGGGAGGTGATAATGTAAAAGTACAAAATCTTAGAGTTTTAAAAGTAGTAGCTGAAAAGAACCTGCTTGTTGTTAAAGGAGCTATTCCTGGATGCAAAAACTCTTACGTAATCATTCAGAAGTAATGGAAGTAAAAGTTATAGATATCAACGGAAAAGATACTGGAAGAAAAGTTCAACTTTCTGATTCAGTATTCGGCATTGAGCCAAATAATCACGCAGTATATCTTGATGTTAAGCAATACTTAGCAAATCAAAGACAAGGTACGCACAAAGCAAAAGAAAGAGCTGAAGTAGCGGGAAGTACTCGTAAGATTAAAAAACAAAAAGGAACAGGTACTGCTCGTGCAGGATCTAAAAAGAGTCCATTGTTCAAAGGTGGAGGAACAGTATTCGGTCCAAGACCAAGAAGCTACTCTTTCAAATTGAACAAAACTGTAAAAAGATTGGCTAGAAAATCTGCCTTCTCTTTGAAAGTTAAAGAATCAAATTTATTAGTTGTGGAAGACTTTAATTTTGAAACACCAAACACTAAAAATTTCATCAACGTTTTGAAAGCTTTAGGGTTAGAAAACAAAAAATCTTTGTTTGTGTTGGGTGATTCAAATAAAAATGTATATTTGTCGTCACGCAATTTAAAGGCATCTAGCGTAGTAACTAACTCAGAATTAAGTACTTACGAGATTTTAAATGCAAATAATTTAGTTCTTTTAGAAGGATCTTTAGAAGGAATTGAAGAAAATTTAAGCAAATAATAGACCATGAGTATTATAATTAAGCCTATCATAACTGAAAAAATCACCAAAGAAGGTGAGGTTTTCAACCGTTTTGGTTTTGTTGTTGATAAAAAAGCAAACAAAGTTCAAATTAAGAAAGCTGTAGAAGCTGCTTACGGAATTTCTGTTGTTTCTGTTAACACGATGAACTATAGAGCAGATAGAACTACTAAATATACAAAAAGTGGTTTGATTAGCGGAAAAACGAACAGCTACAAGAAAGCTGTCGTACAAGTAAAAGAAGGAGAAACAATAGATTTTTATAATAATATCTAATAGAAAATGTCAGTTAGAAAATTAAAACCTATTACCCCTGGTCAGCGTTTTAGAGTTGTGAATGGTTTTGACGCCATCACGACTGATAAGCCGGAGCGTTCATTGATCGCACCGATAAAAAACTCAGGTGGTAGAAATAGTCAAGGAAAAATGACCATGCGTTATACAGGCGGTGGTCACAAACAAAGGTATCGTATCATTGATTTCAAAAGAACTAAAGTGGGAATTCCTGCTACAGTGAAATCAATCGAGTATGATCCAAACAGAACTGCTTTTATCGCATTATTGTGGTATGTTGATGGAGAGAAAACGTATATCGTTGCTCAAAATGGTCTACAAGTAGGACAAACTGTTGTATCTGGTGAAGGTGCAGCTCCTGAAATCGGAAATACTTTGCCTTTGAGCAAAATTCCTTTGGGAACTGTAATTTCTTGTATTGAATTACGTCCGGGTCAAGGAGCTACTATTGCTAGAAGCGCAGGAACTTTTGCTCAATTAATGGCAAGAGATGGTAAATATGCAACAATTAAAATGCCGTCAGGAGAAACAAGATTAATCTTGTTGACTTGTTCAGCTACCATTGGAGCAGTATCTAATTCTGACCACCAATTAATCGTATCTGGTAAAGCAGGTAGATCAAGATGGTTAGGTAGAAGACCAAGAACAAGACCGGTAGCTATGAACCCTGTCGATCACCCAATGGGTGGTGGTGAAGGACGTTCTTCTGGAGGTCACCCACGTTCTAGAAAAGGTCTTCCTGCTAAAGGTTATAGAACTCGTTCTAAAGTTAACCCGAGTAACAAGTATATTGTAGAACGCAGAAAGAAATAATAAGACATGGCACGTTCATTAAAAAAAGGACCTTTTGTACACTATAAATTAGATAAGAAAGTTCAGGAAAATATTGCTGGTGGAAATAAAGGTGTAGTTAAGACTTGGTCTAGAGCATCTATGATTACTCCGGATTTCGTGGGACAAACTATCGCAGTTCACAATGGTCGCCAATTCGTTCCGGTTTATGTAACTGAGAATATGGTAGGACACAAATTAGGAGAGTTTTCACCAACCAGATCTTTTAGAGGTCACGCTGGAGCAAAAAATAAAGGTAAAAAATAAGAAGCAATGGGAGTTCGTAAAAGAGAAACAGCAGATGCGAGAAAAGAGGCTAATAAGTCTATTGCTTTCGCGAAATTGAATAACTGCCCTACTTCACCTAGAAAAATGCGCTTAGTAGCAGACTTGGTAAGAGGTCAGAAAGTGGAAAGAGCTTTAAATATTTTAAGATTTAGCTCAAAAGAAGCTTCAAGAAAATTAGAGAAATTAGTATTATCAGCGATCAACAATTGGGAGCAGAAAAATGCTGACGGAAACGTTTCAGAAGCAGGCTTATTTATAAAAGAAATCCGTGTTGACGGTGGAATGATGTTGAAAAGACTTCGTCCGGCCCCACAAGGAAGAGCACACAGAATTAGAAAACGTTCAAACCACGTGACAATCGTGTTAGGAGCTAATGATAACACACAAGCAAATTAATTAAGATGGGACAAAAGACAAATCCAATAGGAAACAGACTTGGTATCATCAGAGGATGGGATTCAAACTGGTATGGTGGAAATGATTACGGTGATAAAATCGCTGAAGATTATAAAATCAGAAAGTACATTCATGCTCGTTTATCAAAAGCTAGTGTATCAAAAGTAATCATCGAGAGAACTTTGAAACTTGTAACCGTTACTATCACTACTGCTAGACCTGGTATTATTATCGGGAAAGGTGGTCAAGAGGTAGACAAGTTGAAAGAAGAACTTAAGAAAGTTACTGACAAAGAGGTTCAAATCAACATCTTTGAAATTAAAAGACCTGAGTTAGATGCGTATTTAGTTGGAACTAGTATTGCACGTCAAATCGAAAGCCGTATTTCATACAGAAGAGCTATTAAAATGGCTATCGCAGCAGCAATGCGTATGAATGCAGAAGGTATTAAAGTTTTGATTTCTGGTCGTTTGAACGGTGCTGAAATGGCACGTTCTGAGCAATTCAAAGAAGGTAGAATTCCTCTATCAACTTTCAGAGCCGATATTGATTATGCTTTGGCTGAAGCACATACTACTTATGGTAGAATGGGTATCAAAGTATGGATCATGAAAGGTGAGGTTTACGGAAAACGTGATTTATCTCCACTTGTTGGAATGGATAAAAAACAAGCTTCTGGCGGAAAAGGCGGGGATTCTTCAAAAGGAGGAGACAGAAAACCTTTTAACAAAGACAGAAAACCTGGTGGAGACCGTAAAAGAAAGTAAATTTTAAACTAAAGAAAAATGTTACAGCCTAAAAGAACAAAATACCGTAAGGTACAGAAGGGTAGAATGAAAGGCGTTTCTCAAAGAGGACACGAGCTTTCTAATGGAATGTTTGGAATTAAATCAGTACATGAAAATGGAATGTTCTTAACTTCACGTCAAATCGAAGCGGCACGTATTGCTGCCACTCGTTTTATGAAAAGAGAAGGACAGTTATGGATTAAAATATTTCCAGATAAACCGATCACCAAAAAACCTCTAGAGGTACGTATGGGTAAAGGTAAAGGAGCGGTCGAATATTGGGCTGCTGTTGTGAAACCAGGAAAAATTATGTTTGAAGTTGGTGGAGTTCCACTAGCGGTTGCAAAAGAGGCTTTGCGTCTTGCTGCTCAAAAACTTCCTGTAAAAACTAAGTTTGTCGTTGCTAGAGATTTCGAAGCATAATCTAAAATTAATTATGAAACAATCAGAAATTATAAATCTATCCGCAGCTGAGTTGCAAGAAAAACTTAGTCAATTAAGAAAAGCGTATTCAGACCTAAAATCAGCTCACGCTATTTCTCCAATTGCCAATCCACTTCAAATTAGAAGTGCTAGAAGAGCGGTTGCTAGAGTAGCAACAGAGCTAACTAAAAGAGAGTTACAATAATTGTATTCTGCTAAAATGGAAGATAAAAGAAATTTAAGAAAAGAAAGAATTGGTGTTGTTACGTCAAACAAAATGGACAAGTCTATTGTTGTGGCACAAGTAACCAGAGTAAAACACCCGTTATACGGTAAGTTCGTGTTAAAAACTAAAAAGTTTCATGCACACGACGAAACAAATGACTGTAACATTGGTGATACAGTAAAGATCATGGAAACAAGACCTTTATCAAAAACCAAATGTTGGAGACTAGTTGAAATCATTGAAAGAGCTAAGTAATTATGGTACAACAAGAATCGAGATTAAAAGTAGCAGATAACACAGGAGCAAAAGAAGTTTTGACTATCCGTGTTTTAGGAGGAACGAAACGTCGTTATGCCTCTGTTGGAGATAAAATTGTAGTGTCAATAAAAGACGCAACACCAAACGGAAACGTGAAAAAAGGTGCTGTTTCTACTGCAGTTGTTGTACGTACCAAAAAAGAAGTGAGAAGAGCCGATGGTTCTTATATCCGTTTTGATGACAATGCTTGTGTTCTTTTGAACGCGGCAGGTGAGATGAGAGGAACACGTGTTTTTGGTCCGGTTGCGAGAGAACTTCGTGAAAAACAATTCATGAAAATTGTATCATTAGCACCAGAAGTGCTTTAATTGTTAGTAAAATGATAAAGCTAAAAATAAAATCAGGAGACATCGTTACCGTTATCGCAGGAGACCATAAAGGTTCTGAAGGTAAAGTGGTAAGTGTTGACCGTGAGAAAAACAAAGCAATCGTTGAAGGCGTAAACATGGTTTCGAAACATACAAAACCAAGTGCTAAAAACCCTCAAGGAGGAATTGTTAAGAAAGAAGCTCCTATTCATATCTCAAACCTTGCATTGATTGATCCAAAATCAAAATCTGCCACTAAGGTTGGTATCAAAACAGAAGGAGATAAGAAAGTGAGATTTTCAAAAAAATCTAATCAAGTATTATAGTTATGGCATATACACCTAGACTTAAGCAAGAATATAAGGACAGAGTAATTGCTGCCCTTAAAGAAGAATTCGGTTATAAAAACGTAATGCAAGTTCCTAAATTGGAAAAAATCGTTTTGAGCCGTGGCGTTGGAGCAGCAGTTTCTGATAAAAAATTAGTTGACTATGCAGTTGACGAATTGACAAAAGTAACTGGACAAAAAGCAGTATCTACAATCTCTAAGAAAGACGTTGCGTCTTTCAAATTGAGAAAAGGGATGCCAATTGGTGCCAAAGTAACTCTTAGAGGAGAAAGAATGTATGAGTTTTTAGATAGACTTATCACATCATCTTTACCACGTGTAAGAGATTTTAGCGGTATCAAAGCTACTGGTTTTGACGGAAGAGGTAATTATAACCTTGGTGTTACTGAGCAAATCATTTTCCCAGAAATTGATATTGATAAAGTAAATAAAATATCAGGTTTGGATATTACATTCGTAACTTCTGCAAACACAGATAAAGAAGCAAAGTCATTATTGGCTGAATTAGGTTTACCTTTTAAAAAGAATTAAGACATGGCTAAAGAATCAATGAAAGCCCGTGAGGTGAAAAGAGAAAAAACGGTAGCAAAGTACGCTGAGAAAAGAAAAGCTTTATTAGAAGCTAAAGATTACGAAGGCTTACAAAAATTACCAAAAAATGCTTCACCGGTTCGTATGCACAATCGTTGCAAATTAACAGGTAGACCAAGAGGGTATATGCGTCAATTTGGTCTTTCACGTGTAACATTCCGTGAAATGGCAAATAACGGATTAATCCCGGGAGTTAAAAAAGCTTCTTGGTAATCTCGCAATAAGTTATTACTTTTGCAAACCAAAAAATAATTTTAATTGGTTAAAGGTTCATTGGGCGAGTGCCTCTTGAAAACCATGACCGCAAATTTATACATATGTATACAGATCCAATTGCAGATTATCTTACGAGAGTTAGAAATGCAGTGATGGCAAACCACAAAGTGGTTGAAATCCCGGCTTCGAACTTGAAAAAAGAAATCACAAAGATTTTATTCGATCAAGGATATATCTTAAGTTACAAATTTGAAGACAGTACTGTTCAAGGTACTATCAAAATCGCTTTGAAGTATGATAAAGATACTAAAGAGTCTGTAATCAAAGATATTCAAAGAATTAGTAAACCAGGTTTACGTAAATATGCAGGTTCTACAAAAATCCCAAGAATCCTTAACGGATTAGGAATTGCTATTGTTTCAACTTCAAAAGGTTTAATGACCGGGAAACAAGCTAAGCAATTAAATGTTGGTGGAGAAGTAATTTGCTACGTATACTAATAAAAACAGTTAAACAATGTCAAGAATAGGTAAAAATCCAATTTCAATTCCTGCTGGTGTTACTGTTGAAGTTAGTGAAACAGTAATTACAGTTAAAGGAAAATTAGGTCAACTTACACAAGATTACGCAGACGTAACAGTAAAAGTTGAAGAAGGTCAACTAGTAGTAGAAAGACCATCTGATAGTAAAGATCATAGAGCAAAACACGGATTATACAGATCATTAATCAATAACATGATTATTGGTGTATCTGAAGGTTTTACCAAAGAATTAGAATTGGTTGGAGTAGGTTATAGAGCTTCAAACCAAGGTCAAAAATTAGACTTAGCATTAGGTTTCTCTCACAATATCGTTTTAGAAGTTGCTCCAGAAGTAAAATTAGAAACGATATCTGAAAAAGGTAAAAACCCAATCGTGAAGTTAACATCTTTCGACAAACAATTAATCGGACAAATCGCTGCGAAAATCAGAGGTTTCCGTAAACCAGAACCTTACAAAGGAAAAGGTGTTAAGTTTGTTGGTGAAGTATTAAGAAGAAAAGCAGGTAAATCAGCGTAAAAAGTAGCATTATGTCATTAACAAAAACTGAAAGAAGACAAAGAATTAAATTCAGAATCAGAAAGATTGTTAGCGGTACTACTGCTAGACCAAGATTATCTGTATTCAGAAGTAATAAAGAAATCTACGCACAACTAATCGATGATGTGAATGGAGTTACTTTATTGGCTGCTTCATCAAAAGATAAAGGAGTAGATATTAAAGGTACAAACGTTGAAGTTGCCGCAGCAGTTGGAAAACTTGCAGCAGAAAAAGCGTTAAAAGCCGGGATTACTGAAGTAACTTTCGATAGAGGAGGTTATTTGTACCACGGTCGTATTAAATCATTAGCAGAAGGCGCAAGAGCGGCTGGACTTAAATTCTAATATATTATGTCTAAATACAAAAATGTAGAATTAGTAAAACCTAGCGGTCTTGAATTAAAGGATCGTCTGGTAAGTGTAAATCGTGTTACCAAAGTTACAAAAGGTGGTAGAGCTTTCGGCTTCTCTGCAATTGTAGTAGTAGGTGATGAAAACGGTGTTGTTGGACATGGTTTAGGAAAATCTAAAGACGTTTCTGAAGCTATTGCTAAAGCAGTAGAAGATGCAAAGAAAAACTTAGTTAGAATTCCTTTAAGTGGTCAATCTGTACCTCACGAACAAAAAGGAAAATTTGGTGGAGCAGCAGTATTTTTGATGCCTGCATCTCACGGTACCGGAGTAATCGCTGGTGGAGCTGTTCGTTCAGTTCTTGAGTCGGTTGGTATTCACGATGTATTGTCAAAATCACAAGGTTCATCAAATCCTCATAACGTGGTAAAAGCAACTTTTGATGCTTTATTACAAATGAGAAGTGCCGTTACTGTTGCAAAACAAAGAGGTATTTCTTTAGAAAAAGTTTTTAAAGGTTAATTCAAGGAAATTATGGCTAAATTATTAGTAAAACAAGTTAGAAGCAAAATCAATTGTCCTCTTACACAAAAGAGAGGATTAGAGGCTTTAGGTCTTCGTAAAATGGGACAGGTTGTGGAGCATGATTCAAATCCAGCTATCCTTGGAATGATAAATAAAGTTAAACACTTAGTTTCCGTAGAGGAAGTTAAATAACAAATCATAGTTATGAATTTAAGTAACTTACAACCTGCTGAAGGTTCTACACACAATCAAAACAAAAGATTAGGTAGAGGAGAAGGTTCTGGTAAAGGTGGTACCGCTGCAAGAGGTCACAAAGGAGCTAAGTCTCGTTCTGGTTATTCTAAAAAGATTGGTTTTGAAGGTGGACAAATGCCACTTCAAAGACGTGTACCTAAGTTTGGTTTCACAAACATCAACCGTAAAGAATATCAAGGTATTAATCTTGATGCACTTCAATTATTAGTAGATAACGGAACAGTTACAGATACAGTAGATTTTACAGTATATGTAGAAACTCGTTTGGCTACTAAAAACGAATTGGTTAAGATTTTAGGAAGAGGAGAATTAAAAGCAAAATTAAAAGTAACTGCTCACAAATTTACTGCAACTGCTAAAGCCGCTATTGAGGCTGCTGGTGGAGAAGCTGTAACCTTATAATTATCAGAACAATGAAGAAATTTTTTGAATCATTAAATAATGTTTGGAAAATAGAAGAACTGAAAAACAGAATCTTGGTAACTCTTGGTCTGTTATTGGTTTATAGATTTGGAGCGCATGTTACTCTTCCGGGAATTGATGCTACACAGTTAGAAAACTTAGCAGGTCAAACAGACCAAGGTATTGGATCAATACTTGATATGTTTACCGGTGGAGCCTTCTCTAAAGCATCAGTTTTTGCGTTAGGTATTATGCCTTACATCTCAGCTTCAATTGTTGTTCAATTAATGGGTATCGCTATTCCTTACTTGCAGAAATTGCAAAAAGATGGCGAAAGTGGCAGAAAAAGATTGAATCAAATTACAAGATGGTTAACCATCTTAATCACCTTGGTACAAGGTCCTGGTTATATTTATAACCTATACACCACTTTGCCTCCAAGTGCATTCCTATTAGGATTTGATTCATTCCAGTTTTTGTTCTCTTCAGTATTAATTCTAACTACAGGTACAGTATTCGCTATGTGGTTAGGTGAAAAAATTACAGATAAAGGTATTGGTAATGGTATTTCCCTATTAATTATGGTAGGAATCCTTGCCAGATTACCACAAGCTTTGTTTCAAGAGTTTACTTCTAAAGTGACCAACAACAATGGTGGTCCGATGTTATTAGTACTTGAAATCATCGTTTGGTTATTGGTAATCATTGCTTGTGTTCTATTGGTAATGGCAGTTAGAAAAATTCCGGTGCAATACGCTCGTCGTACAACAGCCGGTGATTTCGAACAAGATTCATTAGGAGGTAACAGACAGTGGATTCCGTTAAAACTGAATTCTGCAGGAGTTATGCCAATCATTTTTGCGCAAGCTATTATGTTCATACCGGCAGCCGTGGCTGGACTTTCAAACTCTGAAACGTCACAGTCTATTGCAGGTACGTTTAGTAACATGTTCGGATTTTGGTACAACTTAGTATTTGCATTGTTGATTTTAATATTTACTTTCTTCTACACTGCAATTACAGTTCCTACAAACAAAATGGCCGATGATTTAAAAAGAAGTGGTGGTTTTATTCCGGGGGTTAAACCTGGTGTCGAAACTGCCGATTTCTTAGATAGAATCATGTCTCTTATAACATTCCCTGGTTCGTTATTTTTAGCATTAATTGCTGTGTTCCCGGCGATTGTTGTTAGTCTTGATGTACAACAATCATGGGCTATGTTCTATGGTGGTACTTCATTAATCATTATGGTTGGTGTAGCTATCGATACTATTCAACAAATAAATTCTTATTTATTGAATAAACACTATGACGGATTGATGAAAACGGGTAAAAATAGAAAAGCAGTAGCTTAATTTTTATGGCAAAACAATCAGCAATAGAACAAGACGGATCAATAATCGAAGCATTGTCAAATGCAATGTTCCGTGTAGAATTAGAAAACGGACACGTTGTAATTGCTCATATCTCCGGAAAAATGCGTATGCATTACATCAAATTGTTACCTGGTGACAAAGTGAAACTGGAAATGAGCCCTTACGATTTGTCAAAAGCAAGAATTACTTATAGATATTAAAAGTATTACAATGAAAGTAAGAGCATCAGTTAAAAAAAGAAGTGCCGAGTGCAAGATTGTACGAAGAAAAGGCAGATTATACGTAATCAACAAAAAGAATCCTAGATTTAAACAAAGACAAGGATAGTTATGGCAAGAATAGCAGGGGTAGACATCCCAAAAAACAAAAGAGGAGTTATCGCTTTAACCTACATCTTCGGAGTAGGTAGAAGTAGAGCTATTGAGATTTTAGAAAAAGCTCAAGTGAGCCAAGATAAAAAAGTTCAAGATTGGAATGACGACGAAATCGGAGGAGTCCGTGACGCCGTATCATACTACAAGATTGAAGGTGAGCTTCGTTCAGAAGTGTCATTACACATCAAACGTTTAATGGATATTGGATGTTATAGAGGTATCCGTCACAGATCTGGTCTTCCTTTAAGAGGACAAAGAACTAAGAACAACTCTAGAACAAGAAAAGGTAAAAGAAAAACTGTTGCTAACAAGAAAAAAGCAACTAAATAATAAGTAATATGGCTAAAGCAACTGCAAAAAAACGTAAAGTTATCGTTGAATCAACGGGTGAAGCTCATATTAATGCAACCTTTAATAACATCATCATTTCGTTAACAAACAAAAAAGGTGAAGTTATCTCTTGGTCTTCAGCTGGTAAAATGGGCTTTAGAGGTTCTAAAAAGAACACTCCATACGCAGCTCAAATGGCCGCAGAAGATTGTGGAAAGGTGGCTTTAGAAGCTGGTCTTAAAAAAGTAAAAGTTTATGTAAAAGGACCGGGTAACGGACGTGAGTCTGCTATCAGATCTATTCATAATTCAGGAATTGAAGTAACCGAAATCATCGACGTTACTCCAATGCCACACAACGGATGTCGTCCTCCTAAAAGACGTAGAGTATAATTATAGTATAATCAAGATAGAATAAAGATTATCGGAGGATTCGACCTGAATTCATAATCTCTATCTTAAAACAATTTAAAATGGCAAGATATACTGGTCCAAGTACAAGAATTGCTCGTAAATTTGGCGAAGCAATATTCGGAGAAGACAAATCCTTCGAAAAAAGAAATTATCCTCCTGGACAACACGGGATGGCTAAAAAAAGAGGTAAAAAATCTGAATACGCTGTCCAGTTAATGGAAAAGCAAAAAGCTAAATATTCTTATGGAATTTTAGAAAAACAATTCAGAAACCTTTTCGAAAAAGCAGCAGCTTCTAAAGGCGTAACAGGTGAAATCCTTTTACAATTATGCGAAGCTCGTTTAGATAACGTTGTATTCAGAATGGGAATTGCACCTTCAAGAAGAGCTGCAAGACAAATCGTTTCTCACCGTCACATCACTGTAAACGGAGAATTGGTAAACATCCCATCTTACCACTTGAAACCAGGTGACAAAGTTGCTGTTCGTGAAAAATCTAAATCTGTTGAAGCTATTGAGCGCTCATTAGCCAATTCTTCTCATGTATATGAGTGGATCACTTGGAATAATGATACTAAAGAAGGGACTTTTGTTTCCGTTCCTCAAAGACTTCAAATTCCAGAAAATATTAAAGAGCAATTAATCGTAGAGTTGTACAACAAATAATAATTGACATTAGTCTAAATTATGGCAATATTTAATTTTCAGAAGCCCGATAAAGTTATCATGATCGATTCAACCGATTTTGAAGGTAAGTTTGAATTCAGACCTTTAGAACCGGGATACGGATTGACAGTTGGTAATGCACTTAGAAGAGTTTTACTTTCTGCGTTAGAAGGTTATGCCATTACTTCGGTTCGTATCGAAGGAGTTGAGCATGAGTTTTCAACCATTTCAGGAGTTGTTGAAGATGTTACTGAAATTATCCTTAATCTTAAACAAGTACGTTTCAAACGTCAGATCGAAGATGTAGATAATGAAACAGTTTCTATCTCAATCTCAGGAAAAGACCAAATTACAGCAGGTGATTTTCAAAAATTCATCTCCGGTTTCCAAGTGTTAAACCCGGAACTGGTAATTTGTAACTTGGATAGCAAAGTTAACCTAAACATGGAATTAACTATCGAGAAAGGTCGTGGTTATGTTCCTGCTGAGGAGAACAAAAAACAAAATGCAGCAATTGGTACTATTTTTACAGATTCTATTTTTACTCCGGTAAAAAATGTAAAATACGCTATTGAAAACTTCCGTGTGGAGCAAAAAACAGATTACGAAAAATTAGTTTTTGAAATCAAAACTGATGGTTCTATCAATCCAAAAGATGCCTTAACAGAAGCTGCCAAAGTTTTAATTCACCACTTTATGTTATTCTCTGATGAGAGAATTACTTTAGAAGCTGATGAAATTGCGCAAACAGAATCTTATGACGAAGAATCTTTACACATGAGACAGTTGTTAAAAACTAAGCTTGTAGATATGGATTTATCAGTAAGAGCCTTAAACTGTTTGAAAGCAGCCGAAGTTGACACTCTTGGAGATCTTGTTTCTTTCAACAAAAACGACTTAATGAAGTTCCGTAATTTTGGTAAAAAATCGCTAACGGAGTTAGACGAATTGGTAGCCAATAAAAATTTAACTTTCGGGATGGATTTAGGTAAATACAAATTAGATAAAGAATAAATTACTTCATATTTTGCTCTCCAAGGTGGATTGAGCAAGATGAAGGTTAAAAAAACACGTCATGAGACACGGAAAAAAAGTAAATCACTTAAGCAGACAGACCGGACATAGAAAATCTATGTTGGCTAACATGGCTTGTTCTCTTATCGAGCACAAACGTATTAATACTACTGTCGCTAAAGCTAAAGCGCTTAAACAATTTGTTGAGCCATTAGTAACAAAATCAAAAGAAGATACTACGCACAACAGACGTATCGTTTTCGCTTACTTACGCAACAAATATGCCGTAACTGAATTATTCAGAGACGTAGCTGCAAAAGTAGGTGATCGTCCGGGTGGATATACTCGTATCATCAAAATGGGTAACCGTCTTGGAGATAACGCAGATATGGCCATGATTGAGTTAGTAGATTTCAACGAACTATACAACGGAGGTAAAAAAGAAGAGAAAAAAGCGAAAAGCCGTCGTGGTGGAAAAGCTAAAGCTACTTCTACTGCAGCTCCTGAAAAAGTGGAAGCTCCTGTGGTGGAAGCTGCTCCTGCACCAGTGGTGGAAGAAGTGGTTGAAACTCCGGTTGCAGAAGTTGTTGAAGCTCCGATTGTTGAGGAAACTCCAATCGCTGAAGCAGAAGCTCCTACAGCAGACGAAACTCCGGAAGCTCCGGCTGACGAAGAATCTAAAGAAGAGCAAGCCTAATGGTTGCCCACTCTTAAATATAAAGGATAAACGTTTTGTTTATCCTTTTTTTTTGGCTTGAATTGAACAAATATTTTGTTTTAAAGTCAGCAGCGAATGGTTCGGGATTTATCAGCCATCCATTTTCCCGCTGTTTGCACTACACGGTAGTCGCGTCCATCGGGGCTAGAGGAGAAACTAAAGGAATGTTTATAAACTTTTACAATTCCATTTTAATATAAGCCAACAATAAATTAATTTTGCACAACTACAACACAACAACATAATGAAGTATACGACACGACCACAAGCCATCTTACTGCTAGCAGACGGCACTATCTTTTACGGAAAATCAATCGGTATCTCGGGTAAAACCTTTGGCGAAGTTTGTTTCAACACCGGAATGACCGGTTACCAAGAAATCTTCACCGATCCGTCCTATTTCGGACAAATCATGGTAGCGACCAATCCACACATTGGTAATTACGGAGTAAACGCTAACGAAGTAGAAGCAGATAAAATCATGATTTCAGGGTTGGTTTGTAAAAACTTCAGCTTTACCCATTCTCGCCGTGATTCAGAAAGCAACCTATACGATTACTTCGAAAAAGAAAACCTAATCTGTATCTCAGACGTTGATACCAGAGCTTTGGTAAGTTACATCAGAGACCACGGAGCACAAAATGCCGTAATCTGCACAGACGGCACTCCGATAGAAGATTTAAAACAACAACTAGCCAACGTTCCCGATATGAAAGGTTTGGAATTGGCGTCAACAGTATCAGTAACAGAACCATATTTTTTCGGAGACGAAAAAGCTACTTATAAAATAGCAGCTCTCGACTTAGGAATCAAAAGAAACATCTTAAGAAACCTAGCCAAAAGAGATTGCTACATCAAAGTATTCCCATACAACGCCACTTTTGAAGAATTAAAATCTTTTAATGCTGATGGCTATTTCTTGTCAAACGGACCGGGCGATCCGGAGCCGTTGGAAGGCGTAATTAAAGTAGCTGCAGCAATGATAGCTTCAGACAAACCGGTTTTCGGAATCTGTTTAGGGCATCAAATTATTGGTTTGGCCAATGGCGTTTCTACTTACAAGATGTTCAACGGCCACAGAGGAATCAATCATCCGGTAATGAATGTCTTGACCGGAAAAGGAGAAATCACCTCGCAAAATCACGGATTTGCGGTCAACAGGGAAGAATTGGAAAAACATCCTGATTTAGAAATCACCCATTACCATATCAACGACAATACTGTAGCCGGAATGCGAATGAAATCCAAAAACTGTTTCTCAGTACAATACCATCCGGAAGCCAGTCCGGGACCGCATGACTCTTCTTATTTGTTTGATGATTTTATAACCAACATAAAAAAGGCAAAGAATCTACTTGAAGTGTAAACTTTTGCCTCTTACTTATTAAATTTTTATACGGGGAATTATTCAGAAACAACATATTTGCTGTGGATGTTTTCAAATTCTCCGTTATTTTTTAGAAAAGTACCATTGGTTACAAACCAACTGTCATACAATATTTTTTTGGCAGATTGAATGGTATTATAAACTTCATAAAACGAATTCTTTTTAGCATTATAATTTCTAACAACCTTATTGTAGTTAGCAACTGTCTCGTTTGTTTGAGAGGCATTTGAATTCTTTAGTACTTGAAGTGCATTGTGTTCATCTACATATTCATTAAATAAGTTGGCGAATTTTGCTTTTTGACCATTGATGAAATTGGAGTATTTTATATTGGCATTGTTAAGCGTATTGTCTTTAAAATTGTCGTTGTACTGGGTTGTTTTTACCATTGTAGCTTGATGCATAACGGTGATGCTGTTCAAGCAATCAGTAAATCCTTTTTTGTCTCTAGCTTTGATTACAGTAGTTAGTTTTTGGTCAATCACATTGATTTTATAGAACAAAATATTTTGATAAGCATTGTATTCTAAAACATTCTTTCCGTTGCTGCTTTTGAAATTGATATTGTATTTGGTTCCAAAGGCTTTCTTGTTTTTCTCGTAGCTTTTCATCTCATCATAATAGCTGGCAAGGTCTTTTTCTTTTTGATTAAAATTTACGCCAATTTCTGCCAAAGACAAAGTGCTTTGATAATCATAATCGTTTAAAATTAAACTTCCATTAAGCAATGATTCTATCGTTTTTTGGTTCATTTTGATAAAACTGTCTCTTAGCAAAGTATTGTTTTCAAATCCTTTATTGTTGTTTCTCAAATTGGCATTAATACTTTCTAATTTCTCTATAATTTTCCCGGCAGTAGCGTTAGATCTTGAAGCCAATTGCGTTTCTACTATAGTCACTGAATAATCCATCAATGATTTCTTAATAAACATCTCGTTCTTTCCAAAGTCATCCATGTAAGCATTGATATAACGATAATCTTGAGAGTATAAGGAAGTAGGAGCAAAGCCAACCAATAGAATTAAGCAAAATATACTTGATAAATTGTTTTTTGAGATGTTTTTAAAAGATGAATTTTTCATGACAGATGTATTTAATTATTACTGTAAAATTAGACACAACTCGAGAGTACATTGTTATCTAATATTTTATTAAAGTTGTATAATTAATGGTAAAACCAATTGGTTGGAAGTTTTGATTCTAACTAAAACGATTGCGTTTATAAGTTGTGCAAATAATTAATAATCTCGTTTTTAAATTTCTTAAATTTGTGAACCTAATTAAAATCTAAAAACAATATACTATGAGCATTATCATAAAAGTTCACGCAAGACAAATCCTTGATTCCAGAGGAAATCCAACCATTGAAGTAGATGTAGTAACCGAAAACGGTGTTTTAGGACGTGCGGCTGTTCCAAGTGGTGCTTCAACCGGAGAACACGAAGCAGTAGAATTGAGAGACGGCGGGAAAGCCTATATGGGGAAAGGTGTTTTGAAAGCGGTTAAGAATGTAAATGAGACTATCGCTTCTGAATTAATGGGTGTTTCTGTTTTCGAACAAAATCATATCGACCAATTAATGATTGAATTGGATGCAACACCAAACAAATCAAACCTTGGTGCCAACGCTATTTTAGGCGTTTCTTTGGCAGTGGCCAAAGCAGCTGCAAACGAATTAGGTTTGCCATTATACCGTTACGTTGGTGGTGTTTCTGCCAATACTTTACCGGTACCCATGATGAACATCATTAACGGTGGTTCACACTCTGATGCGCCGATCGCGTTCCAAGAGTTTATGATTATGCCCGTAAAAGCCACTTCGTTTACGCATGCGATGCAAATGGGAACTGAAATTTTTCACAACTTGAAAAAAGTTTTACACGACAGAAATTTGTCTACTGCGGTAGGTGATGAAGGAGGTTTTGCACCAAATCTTGCCGGTGGAACAGAAGATGCTTTGGATACGATTAAAAAAGCAGTTGAAAATGCCGGGTACAAATTCGGTGACGAGATAATGATAGCGCTTGATTGTGCTGCATCTGAATTTTATGTCGACGGAAAATACGATTACACCAAATTCGAAGGCGCCACCGGAAAAATCAGGACATCAAAAGAACAAGCAGAATATTTAGCGTCATTGGCTACGAACTATCCAATCATTTCTATCGAAGACGGAATGTATGAAGACGATTGGGAAGGCTGGAAATACTTAACCGAATTAATCGGGAACAAAACACAATTGGTTGGAGACGATTTATTTGTAACCAATGTAGAACGTTTGTCTCGTGGAATTAATGAAGGAATTGCCAATTCAATCTTAGTAAAAGTAAACCAAATCGGTACTTTGACGGAAACGATTGCAGCCGTAAACATGGCGCACAACGCCGGTTATACTTCGGTAATGTCACACCGTTCGGGAGAAACGGAAGACAATACGATTGCCGATTTAGCGGTTGCTTTGAACTGTGGACAAATCAAAACCGGATCGGCTTCTCGTTCAGACCGTATGGCGAAATACAATCAATTATTAAGAATCGAGGAAGAATTAGGCGATACGGCCTATTTTCCCGGCGTAAGAGCTTTTAAACAAAAATAATTTTCAATCATTATAAAATGTCAACACCCAACAGTTTTATCAATTTGTTGGGTGTTTTTTTATTTTATAAGTTCTAATTGATATTCAAAAGAATAAGCCCTTTTGAAGCGTAATTTTTTTCTTATTTTAGCACTCGAAACAACTGCCGAAGCGCGGCCGAATTGTAAGGAGCGTAGCGGAATAACAACTTAACTATGAAAAAATATTACATCTTAGTGCTTTCTGTTTTTGGATTAATGCTGACTTCAAAAGCACAAACTGCAATCTCGATTTATGACAATGTATTGTTCTATGACGGGTATGCTGCATTGGTAAATGTCCCTACTGATCCCGATGTTATGCGATTGAGAAACGATTTGTTTACTAAAAAACTGACTACTGATATATTAGATCAAGTTGGGAGTACACTTCAACTAAATGTATTGATTACTGCAGCTTGTGATAATTATGACAGAATCGGAAATGTGAATTTGGCTTTAGTGCCAAAGGGAGCAGCAACCTACAATCCTGATACAACAAGTCGAATAGAATTAGGCAGATTTATCACGCCTTTTATGAATAAAAATATAGAGCCAAGTTCTGTTCCTTATACTTTTACAGTCAACAATGCTGCCAAAATTTTAAAGGACAGTTACCTGAATTCAATTTATGATTTTTGGATTGAATTAGAAGTTTTTGGTGTGCCTTATGCTGCCAATACCCAAGTGGCTGGTTGTGCCGGAAGAAATGATGTCTTTTTTGGTACTTTAGAATTTGTAACCAATGAAGATACCACAATTCCAAATGACACTTTTATTTTGCCTTTAAACTTCAAAAAAGATTTGAATAATTACACGACTAGTGCTTCAGATGCAATAGGAACAACGGTTAGAACCATTAATTTTAACCTTGTTTCACCAATCAACAATGCTAAATTTCATTTGATCACATCCAATCACGGAGCCAATTCAGGTGGAGAAGAATACAACAGAAGATGGCATTATATTTCTTTAGATTCTAATCAGATATTGTCTTATCGTCCGGGCGAAACTACATGTGAACCATACAGGGTTTTCAATACACAACCTAATGGGATTTATGGGGCAAGTCCAAGAACTCCTGCGCAATGGCAATCTTTTAGCAATTGGTGTCCGGGTTCGGTTATTCCAATTCGTGAAATAGCTTTAGGGAATTTAAGCGCCGGAACCCACTCATTTGTAATTTCGGTTCCCGATGCTGTTTTTGTTGGCGCACAAGGATATATTCCTGTTTCATTATACTTGCAAGGCGACAATACTGTTTTGAATGTCGAAAGTTTTACTCAGTTAGATTTTGATTATTATCCAAATCCAACCAGAGATAACATTACCGTTAATGCCAATAGCATGATTAATTCAATAGAATTGTATGATGTGCAAGGAAGAGTTTTAATAAAAAAAGTAGCTGACGAAACTCAGGTTAGTCTTGATGTCTCAAATTATTCAAACGGAATCTATTTCCTAAAAGTAAATTCGGATAATGGTGAGAAAACCAAGAAGATTGTAAAAGAGTAGGTTGAACACATAAATTTGCGGCAAAAGAAAATTCCTTTAAAGAATCTTCTTTTGCCGTTTTTTATTTTCAAACGAGAGTAGTACTTTTGCGCATGCAACACAACGTACTTATTTTAGATTTCGGTTCGCAATACACACAACTTATTGCACGCCGCGTTCGCGAATTAAATATATTCTGCGAAATTTTCCCTTTTAATCATTTTCCAGATGATTTATCGTCCTACAAAGCAGTTATCCTTTCGGGTAGCCCTTATTCCGTAAGAGCCGAAGACGCTCCTCATCCTGATTTATCCCAAATTCGAGGCAAAATGCCTTTACTCGCCGTTTGCTATGGTGCGCAATATTTAGCCCATTTCAATGGTGGTGAAGTAGCGCCAAGTAACATTCGTGAATACGGTAGAGCGAATCTGTCATTCATCAAAGACGATGAAGCCTTTTTTGAAGAAGTAGCTTTGAATAGTCAGGTTTGGATGAGTCATAGCGATACTATCAAACAATTGCCAACCAATGGTGTATTGTTAGCCAGTACCAAAGACGTAACTAATGCTGCTTATCGTATCGAAGGTGAAAAAACTTATGCGATTCAATTCCACCCCGAAGTATACCATTCAACGGACGGAAAACAAATTTTGGAGAACTTCTTGGTGAAAATTGCCGAAGTGCCTCAGAATTTTACGCCAAATGCTTTCGTAGAAGATTGTGTGAAAGATTTACAAGACAAGGTTGGGAATGACAAAGTGGTTTTAGGACTTTCCGGTGGTGTAGATTCAACAGTAGCTGCTGTTTTATTACACAAAGCCATTGGCAAAAACCTCTATTGTATTTTTGTAAACAACGGTTTGTTGCGAAAAAATGAATTCGAAAATGTATTACACCAGTACAAGGATATGGGATTAAACGTAAAAGGCGTTGATGCTTCAGAACGTTTTCTTTCTGCCTTAGATGGAATTGAAGAGCCGGAAGCCAAACGAAAAGCCATCGGGCGTGTTTTTATCGAAGTGTTTGATGATGAAGCCCATCGCATTGAAAACGTAAAATGGCTGGCACAAGGCACAATTTATCCTGATGTAATCGAATCCGTTTCGGTAAAAGGACCATCAGCGACTATAAAATCACATCACAATGTTGGTGGTTTACCGGATTTTATGAAACTCCAAATCGTAGAACCTTTGCGTATGCTTTTCAAAGATGAAGTACGTCGCGTTGGAAAAACATTAGGCATCGACCCGGAACTTTTAGGGAGACATCCATTTCCCGGGCCCGGATTATCAATCAGAATTTTGGGTGCAATAACCCCTGAAAAAGTTAGAATTTTGCAAGAAGTCGACGCTGTTTTTATCAACGGTTTAAAAGAACATGGTTTGTACGATAAAGTTTGGCAAGCCGGAGCTATTTTATTGCCGGTCAATAGTGTTGGTGTGATGGGTGATGAGCGTACTTATGAAAAAGTGGTAGCGCTTCGTGCTGTAGAATCAACTGATGGAATGACGGCAGATTGGGTTCATTTGCCTTATGATTTCTTAATGAAAATCTCTAACGAAATTATCAATAAAGTAAAAGGGGTGAACAGAGTGGTTTATGATATCAGTTCAAAACCGCCTGCAACAATAGAATGGGAATAGTTTTTGTTAACAGTAAATAGTTAATGAAAAAAGAGTGAATTACCATTGCAAGTCAAAAGTTTTGTTAACTTTAACGTTAAATAAATGACCAATTTATGAAAAACCGAATTATTTTCTCACTGCTTTTTGTCTTTGGAACAGCCTTTTCTATGATGGCCAGACAGGACAAATATGTTAAGCACACTGTTGCCAAAGGAGAAACTATTACGTTAATCGCTCAAAAATATAAAGTTACTCCTTTTGATATTTATAAACTAAACCCGGATTCCCAAAACGGAATTGAATTGAACAGCGTTTTATTAATTCCGCCATCTACAGCAGAAAATACAATCACTGCTCCAAAGCAAACGCAACCTAAAACCAATTCAAAACCAACCACACATTTGGTGCAACCTAAAGAAACGCTTTTTAGTGTTTCAAGAAAATATGGAGTTTCGGTTGACGCAATAAAAGAAGCCAATGCAGAGTTGTTGAAAGAAGGTTTGAAAATTGGGCAAACGATAAAAATTCCTTCTGGTGTTGTAAGTCAAGAGACTTATGCCAAACCGCTTACGGAAAAACCTATTGTGGCGCCAAAAGAGACATCAAAACCTGTTGTAAAAAATGAACCAAAAGTAGAAACTCTAAAAGGAAATACTACTTATCATATAATCGAACCCAAGGAAACCAAATACGGTATTTCTAAAAAATACGGTATGACCATTCAAGAGTTGGAAAGACTAAATCCAGCAATTGTAAGTGATTTTCCTGTTGGTTTGAAATTAGTGGTTTCGGGAAATGTTCCGGCAACTGTTTCAAAACCTGTTGAATCGGCTGAACCAATCAAAGACCTGTCAAAAGAGGTTAATCCAAATTCAGGTAAAAAATATTTACAAGAATATGTAGTCAAGCCCAAAGAAACGATTCAAAGTATTGCAGCCGATTTTGGAATTACTGAAACCGAATTAATTCAGTTGAATCCTGAATTGAAAAAAGGAATAAAATTAGGTATGATTTTACGCGTGCCCATGGGTCAAAAAATAAATATCCCCAAAAAGGAGCAAGGCAATTTGATGAAGAATTTAAATACTAATGCGAGAAAACAACTCGCATTACTTTTGCCTTTTAATATTTCAAGAATCGAAAACGATACGGTAAATTCTACTCAAGCACGTTTGAAAAAAGATAAGTTTCTGAATTTAACCTTGGATTTTTATTCCGGTGCTTTGATGGCGATAGATTCCGCCAAAGTTTTAGGGATGAATGTCGATATCAAAATTTTAGATTCTCAAGAAACCAAAAGTACTTCCAACGTAGCGAATTTGGTTCAACAAAATAATTTAGCCGGCATGGACGCCATTATCGGGCCATTTTATCAGTCTAATGTCGAGAAGTTAGCCGAATTGGTGGAGCCAACCAAAACACCTGTTATTTCTCCATTGTCGAAAGAAGTTGGCCAAAATTATTCCAATATGTATCAATCCATGCCGTCTTTAGAACAAATGCGTGGTTCGATTTTTGAGTTTATGAAAGCCAAAGGAGGCAATATTATTGCTGTGGTTGATGCTAAAAAAGGCAGTGTCAAACAATATATTCAGGAAATGCAAAGTGAGACAAAACTGGTTGGGTTAAGTGCAAAAGGTTCTTTTATTGCTGACAGTTTGAGAATTCATTTGCAGAAAGATAAAATGAATTATGTTTTATTGGCTTCTGAAAGTACAGGAATGATTTTGGCCACGACCAATGCGATGCTGGCTGCTCAAAAAGAATATCAAATGCAATTGGTCATCATGGAACCCAATGAAACTTTGGATTTTGAAGAGATATCCTTAACGCGTTTGACCAAATTAAAATTGTTGTATCCATCGCTATCAAGACCAAACGAGACAGTTGAAGCCAATCAGTTTGATGCCAAATACAAGAAGGTCAATAAAATCATCCCTAATCAGTACGCTATTCGTGGTTTTGATGTAACATTTGATGTACTGTTGCGCTTGTCTCAAGAAAAAACTTTCGAAGAAACGGTTCAAACCGATGCTTCAGAGCAAATGGAAAATAAATTTGATTACAGCCAAAATGCTACTTACGGTTACTCCAATAACGGCATCTACATTTTGTACTACGACACCGATTTAACCATCAAAGAAGCTTTATAATGCCAACCTCAAAAGTTACCTATTTAGGAGATTTAAGAACGTCTTCTATTCATTTGCAATCCGGAAGCGAAATCATTTCTGATGCTCCATTAGACAACAATGGCAAAGGAGAAGCCTTTTCGCCAACGGATACTGTCGCCAATGGGTTTGCCACTTGCATGATGACGGTAATGGGCATCAAAGCGCGTGAAATGGGTATCGATTTTACAGGTTCAACGGCAGAAGTAACTAAGATTATGGCGGCTGATCCTAGACGTATCTCTGAAATTCATGTGACTTTTGAAATGAATATCGAAGCTGATGAAAAAACCAAAACCATTTTGGAAAGAACCGCATTAACTTGTCCGGTACATTTCAGTTTGCATCCCGATATCAAAAGGGAAATTGTTTTTAATTGGAAGTAATTTTGAACGACCAACAAAAACTCCTCATCAAACTCGCGCACACCAAAATGCCGTTCGGCAAATATGAAGGTTACTATCTAATAGATTTGCCTGAGTATTACGTGGTTTGGTATTCCCAAAAAGGCTTCCCAAAAGGACAACTCGGTGAACAACTCCAACTCGTTTACGAACTCAAATTAAATGGTTTGGAAGAATTGGTACGGAATATCAAAAAGCAATATCCTAAGAAAGATTATTAAATTCTCAGATTGTTTTTTCTAAAAATCTAACGATCTAACAATCTAACAATCGAATTATAATTGTATTTTTGCCTCGTTTTTTACAACAACAACACAACAACATAATCTACAATGAATCCAACACAAACAAAATACATTTTTGTTACCGGCGGTGTGACATCTTCCTTAGGGAAAGGAATCATCGCAGCTTCTCTGGCCAAGTTACTACAGGGTAGAGGTTATCGAACGACCATACAAAAGTTTGATCCTTACATCAATGTCGACCCCGGAACTTTAAATCCATACGAACACGGTGAATGTTTTGTAACGGATGACGGTGCGGAAACCGATTTGGATTTAGGACATTACGAGCGTTTCTTAAACGTTCCGACTTCGCAAGCCAATAACGTAACTACCGGAAGAGTGTATCTTTCTGTAATTGAAAAGGAACGAAGAGGTGAATTTTTAGGAAAAACAGTTCAGGTGGTTCCTCACATCACCAACGAAATCAAAGACCGCATGCAATTGCTTGGACAATCAGGTGATTTTGACATCGTAATTACAGAAATCGGTGGAACGGTCGGTGATATCGAATCGTTGCCATATATCGAGTCGGTGCGTCAATTGGTTTGGGAATTGGGTGAATCTAATTCATTGGTCATTCATTTGACTTTAGTTCCTTATTTGGCGGCAGCCGGAGAATTAAAGACAAAGCCAACACAACACTCGGTAAAAACGCTGATGGAAAGCGGTATTAAAGCCGACATCTTAGTGTGCAGAACCGAACACGAATTATCGGACGAGTTGCGTCAAAAGTTAGCGCTATTCTGTAACGTAAAACGTGAAGCCGTTATCCAATCTATCGATGCTTCAACGATTTATGAAGTGCCGAATTTGATGTTGGAAGAAGGTTTAGACATCGTTGCGTTAAAAAAATTAAATTTGCCTAAAAAAGCCGCCCCAGATTTAAAAAACTGGAATACTTTTTTACACCGATTAAAACATCCGAAGCAAACCGTAAACGTAGGTTTGGTTGGAAAATATGTAGAATTACAAGATTCATACAAATCGATTTTAGAAGCGTTTATTCACGCCGGAGCTGCCAATCAAACTAAAGTAAACGTAATCAGCATTCACTCGGAATATCTTGATGAAAACTCTGCAGCTGAACAATTACAAGGTTTAGATGGAATATTGGTGGCACCTGGTTTTGGTGGTCGCGGGATTGAAGGAAAAATTGAAACGGTTCGTTATGCCAGAGAAAATAACATTCCGTTTTTCGGAATTTGTTTGGGAATGCAAATGGCGGTAATCGAATATTCAAGAAATATACTCGGTTTGAAAGATGCGAATTCAACTGAGATGAATGAGGAAACAAAACATCCGGTAATTTCTATCATGGAAGAACAAAAAAACATCACCGATAAAGGCGGGACAATGCGTTTGGGTGCTTGGAAATGTGATTTGACTGAAGGAAGTTTGGCCTATGAAATTTATGGCAAAAGCCAAATTCTAGAACGTCACCGTCACCGATATGAGTTCAATAATGACTACAGAAAACAACTGGAAGCTGCCGGTTTGACTGCTTCGGGAGTAAATCCTGATACCGGTTTGGTAGAAATCATCGAATTAAAAAATCATCCTTTTTTCATCGGTGTTCAATACCATCCGGAATATAAGAGTACTGTTGCAAATCCACACCCAATTTTTGTTAGCTTTGTGGCCGCAATGGTAAAACATAAAAAATAATGCTTATTGCTTAGAGCCTATTGCTTAAAGCTTAATTATATAAAAATGGAACAAAAGAAATTTGATTTTAATTCGATTATCGGCTTTGCTTTAATCTTCGTGATTATCCTTTGGATGATGTACAATAACAGACAAGATGAAGTAAAAGATCAGGACAAAGCCAAAACAGAAAAAGCAGCAGAAACTAAGGCGAAAGCAGAAACAACGAAAGAAGTTCCTCAAACCATAGCAGATACTTCGGTTGCCGATTCGGTTAAAATTCAAAAACTACAAGGAACACTAGGAAGCTTTGCTTACTCGGCTACTTTGCCTTCTGCTAAAGAAAACTTCACTACTATCGAGAATGAATTAATGGTATTGAAAGTTGCTAATAGAGGTGGTTATATTGCTGAAGCTACTTTAAAAAACTACAAAAAGTTCGATAAAAATTCGAAAGAACTGGTTGAATTAATCAAAAAAAACAATGCCAGTTTCAACTTGCAGTTGTTAACCAAAGACAACCGAGTGTTGAATACCAAAGATTTATTCTTTGAGCCAACTTTGACTACTGTTGACGGAAATCAAGTGCTTTCAATGAAACTAAAGTCGAGTGCCAATGCCTATTTGGAATACAAATATGTGTTGAAACCAAAAGATTACATGCTTGATTTTGACATTCGTTCTCAAGGGTTGAATACTGCGCTGAATACTTCAAAACCAGCAGATTTCCAATGGGATATGAAAACCTACAGAAACGAGAAAAGTATAGCGTATGAGAATCGTTATGCCGAAATCGTATTTGAGTATGAAGACGGAAAAGATGATTATGTAGGACAAGGAAAAGACAAAGAAGAAACACCTGAAAAGGTAACTTATATCGCTTACAAACAGCATTTCTTTACTTCGATTTTATTGACTAAAACACCTTTTGCATCGGCTAAATTGAAATCAAATGATTTGGTAAACGATGAAAATATTGATACTACTTTTACCAAAGAATTCAAAACAACTTCTGCTTTAGCGTTTGCTAATGGCGAATTGGATTATAAAATGAATTGGTATTATGGTCCGTCGGATTATAAAATATTAAATGAGTATGACAGAAACTTAGACGAAATTATCCCGTTAGGTTGGGGTATTTTCGGCTGGATAAACAAGTTTATTTTTGTGCCGTTATTCGGTTTCTTGGGTACGTTTATGGGATTGGGAATTGCGATTATTGTATTTACAATCTTAATCAAAATAGCGATGTCGCCAATTACTTTTAAATCTTTCTTGTCGCAAGCCAAGATGAAAGTATTGCGTCCCGAAATCATGGAAATTGGAGAAAAATTCAAAAAAGATCCAATGAAAAAGCAACAAGAAACGATGAAGTTGTACAACAAAGCCGGTGTAAATCCGATGGCTGGTTGTATTCCGGCATTGATTCAGATTCCGTTTATGTATGCTTCGTTCCAATTCTTCCCGTCAGCGATTGAGTTGAGACAAAAAGGATTCCTTTGGGCAGACGATTTATCTTCATTTGACGAAATCGTTAAATTACCTTTCTACATTCCGGTTTATGGTGATCACATCAGTTTGTTTCCAATCTTGGCGTCGATAGCGATTTTCTTTTATATGAAAATGACTTCTGGTGACCAAATGATGGCACAACCACCACAAGACGGTATGCCTGACATGGGGAAAATTATGAAAATCATGATTTATTTGTCGCCGGTAATGATGTTGTTGTTCTTCAATAATTACGGTTCAGGTTTGAGTTTGTATAACTTTATTTCTAACTTAATTACCATCGGAATTATGTTGGTGATTAAAAAGTACTTTATCAACAGCGATAAAATTCATGCCCAAATTCAAGAGAATAAAACCAAGCCAAAAACGGAAGGTAAGTTCCAGAAAAAGATGCGTGAAATGATGGAACAAGCTGAAGAGCAAAAAAAGCTTCAAAACAAAAAGAAATAATTTCCGAAATATAAATTTTCAAAACTCTGTTTAAAAATATATCTTTAAACAGAGTTTTTTTATTTTACAGCTATGAAAGTGCTAATCATCGGTTTTGGCAACATGGGGAAAACCTATGCCAACAGTTTTATCAGTTCGAGATTTATCAAGCCGGAAGACATTTTTGCTCTGGTCAGAAATGATAATTTTTCAGGAAAAGAGAACGGAATCCCGAAAGGCAATTTTTCGACTACAGCGGCTAATGAAATAGGCGATTTTGACATCGTTATTTTAGCCGTAAAACCACAAGATTTTGGTCATTTGGCGCAAGCTGTAAAACCCTTTTTGAAGAATTCGCAAATCATTTTTTCGGTCATGGCCGGAATTACTTTGGCAACTATAGAAAAGCAATTGTCTTGTTCCAAGATTGTGCGTTCGATGCCCAATATTCCAACACAAATCGGAATGGGAATGACGGTTTTTACAGCTTCTGCCAATGTAGATAGAAAGGAACTTTTTATTATTCAAAACCTAATCAACACCACCGGGAAATCGGTTTATGTAGAGAACGAAAAACTCATTGATGCCGCGACAGCCATTTCAGGTAGCGGACCGGCTTATGTCTTCTATTTCATGCAATCCATGATAAAAGCTGCGGTTGATTTAGGGTTTAATGAATCGGAAGCGGAATTGCTAGTCAATCAAACTTTTATGGGTTCGGTGGCGATTCAGAACAGCTATTCTTTATCCAACCAAGAATGGATTGCGAAAGTCGCTTCCAAAGGCGGAACTACTGAAAGTGCGCTACGCGTTTTTGAAAAAGGAAGTTTAGAAAACACGATTGTTGAAGCGGTTAAAGCAGCGAACGACAGAGCATTAGAATTAGGTTCATAAAAAAAGCGCAACTCATTAAAGTTGCGCCTTCATTTTCATAACAATTTTATTATTATAGAGCAGGTTGTAAAACTCTGTTTACACCGTGAATTACACCATTAGAAGCTTGAATATCTGCTTGAAATACTCTCGATAAATTATTTGCAGTATCACGAATATCTACTGTGTTAGTTCCTAGAATAACAGTTGTGTTTTGAACAGGATTTGTAAACATTGGAACAACTTGATTATTTGTCAGTTGAGTTGAACGCACATTTCCAGCGGTAGTGACGTGGTACTGTAATACTTTAGTAACTTGAGCAGCAGTTGCACCATTAGCAAAACCACCTGTGCCCAATGCTGTTGTAAATGCAGCATTATTTGGAGCAAAAAGAGTAGCAGGAGCTGACGCAGTAAGTCCTGATAAAGCGGTCAAGACAGCAGCTTGGTCAACACTTGTTACCACTGTTTGCAAAGTTTCAAATTCAGGGTTATCAACCACGTGGTCAACCAAAGTAGGAATTTGAATTACTCTATTTACAATATGGATAACACCATTACTGGCATCAACATCGGCAGTAGTTACAACAGCACCCTTGCTGTCAATACCACCATTCAATGTCACAAATGCCCCTGATTTTTGAACAAACATGCTAATTCTAGGTGAATTTGTTGCAGAGCTAAATGGAGAAAGAGTAGTGACGTAAGTTGAAGCTGGAATTGCTGAGCTCAGAATTTCTGAATCGATAACGTGATTTAATAAAATACTTCTCAATACATTTACGTCAACATTATTAACATTCACGTTTGCACCAAGTGAGGCAAAAAATGTAGTGAATGCGCTATTTGTTGGAGCAAATACAGTAAACTGTCCGGCTCCGTCCAGAGTTGATGTCAATCCAGTACGATTTAGTGCCGTTACTAATGTTGAGAAATCGGGATTAGCCGTTGCAATTTCTGCAATAGTTTGAGGTTGGTTTGAATTGTTGTCGTCATCACTACAAGACAACATTGTTAATGCAATACATGCAATAGACATTTTTTTGATTAGATTTTTCATGGTTATTTTGTTTAATGTTTCAGCTAAATTATGAAACATTGTTTAACAAAAAACGAAGAAGAATAAACAAAATAACAATTTATAAATACTTTAACAGTTTTGTTTAAGGTAGTTAAATGTCGATATTACAGTTGTTTATAAATAGAGTAAGTAGTTTTGTAGTTCATTGCTATCTGATTAACTTCAAAAAGTTAAACAGAAATAACGCTATGTTTTAAAATATTTTTAACAATCAGCGGATACTAAAAAAATATATTCTCCGTTTATATAATAACTTTAAATTTGTGGCTCTTATTTAATACCAATCAATGACATTTCTTATGAAGTATATTTTCCTTTTTTTATTACAAACAGTTGTTCTTTTTGCACAAGATTTTAACAGATTAGACGAAAACGGTAAGAAGCATGGCGTGTGGAAAGGCATTTTTGAAGAGTCAAAACGACCACGATATGAAGGTACTTTTGAACATGGTAAAGAAATTGGGTTGTTTAAATTTTTTGATGATACTAAAGCAGGAACTGTTATAGCTACAAGAGATTTCAATGTAAAAGATAATTCTTGTTATACCATTTTTTACAATCAAAAAGGAAGTAAGGTTAGTGAAGGAAAGGTTGTCAATAAAAAGTTTGAAGGTGAGTGGAAATATTACCATTTTGATTCTCCTCAAATAATGACTTTAGAATTTTATGCAAATGGTAAATTGAATGGTGTTAGAAAAGTATACTACAAGAGCGGGCAAATTGCTGAAGAAACTACCTATAAAAATGGTGTCAAAGAAGGATTGTATAAAAGCTATGCCGAAAACAGTGTCATAATTGAAGAAAGCAATTATAAAAATGATCAATTGGATGGTTTGGCCGTTTACAAAGATGCGACTAATAAAATAACCGGTCAAGGCTCTTTCAAAAACGGAAAAAAAGTAGGTGTATGGAAAGTCCTTGAAAAAGGAAAGGTGAAAGAGGTTAACATGAACTACGAAAACAAAAATTTCAAAAGACCCAAAATGCCTAAACAACCGACTGAATAAATCATTGGTCTTATCCCAAGGAGATAAGTTTTGATTACCACTTCATTGTTTTAACTGATGTCTGAACGTGAAATTATTCGGATTTTGAGTTAACTTTGCAACACCCGAATCTCGTCCTAAAGACGAGAAGAACGGAACGAAGTTAAAATTTTCGCTGCTATAAAATGAAAAGAGTTGTTGTCGGTCTTTCCGGAGGTGTTGATTCCAGTGTTGCTGCTTATTTGTTAAAAGAACAAGGCTATGAAGTCATTGGGCTTTTTATGAAGAATTGGCATGACGATTCGGTTACCATTTCCAATGAATGTCCATGGCTAGAAGACAGTAACGACGCACTACTCGTAGCTGAAAAATTGGGAATTCCTTTCCAAACAGTTGATTTAAGCGAACAATACAAAGAAAAAATCGTGGACTATATGTTCAACGAATACGAACAAGGACGCACGCCAAATCCGGATGTATTGTGCAATCGCGAAATTAAGTTTGATGTTTTTATGAAAATCGCTTTAAGTTTGGGAGCCGATTATGTCGCAACCGGACATTACTGTCGAAAAGGAACCATCGAAAAAGATGGAAAAGAAATTTTTCAATTGTTAGCCGGAAAGGATGGTAATAAAGACCAATCTTATTTTTTGTGTCAATTATCACAAGAACAATTGTCAAAATCTTTATTTCCCATAGGTGAATTAACCAAACCGGAAGTTCGTGAAATTGCTCTTCAACTGGATTTAGTTACCGCAGAAAAGAAAGATTCTCAAGGTCTTTGCTTTATCGGTAAAGTTCGTTTGCCCGAATTTTTGCAACAACAATTACAACCCAAAGAAGGATTTATTTATGAAATCACCGCTGGTGATGAAATTTATAATCAAGAAATACCAACTTTCCATTCGTTAGAAGAACAATTGGCTTTTGAAGCCAAAGGGATTTCTTATACTTCCGATAGCGGAAAAGTAGTAGGCAAACACCAAGGGGCTCATTATTTTACCATCGGACAAAGAAAAGGACTAAACGTGGGCGGAACCAAAGAAGCGCTTTTTATCATCTCCACTGATGTAAAAACCAATGCTATTTATACCGGTCAAGGTGTAAATCATCCCGGTTTGTTTAAAAAGACATTACGAGTTCAACCTGCCGAAATTCATTGGATTCGAGAAGATTTGGCTTTAAAAAATGGAGAAACCATGGAAGTAATGGCGCGTATTCGTTATCGTCAACCTTTGCAAAAAGCTACTTTGTACCAATTTGAAAGTGGTTTGTATGTTTCTTTTGACGAACCACAATCGGCTATTACTGAAGGACAGTTTGTTGCGTGGAATATTGGCGATGAATTAGTGGGTTCAGGAGTTATTTCATAAATTAGCACATCACAAAAGTAAAGGCGATGAACAAACTATTACTTATTGCATTTTTTCTATTTAGTTTTTTAGGATATGCTCAAGAAGATGCTTGGGTTTATTTTAATGACAAACCCAATGCGCAAACTTTTTTAGACAATCCATTGACCATGTTAACCCAAAGAGCATTGGATAGAAGGACAGCACAAGGCATTGCGTTGAATGTCAGCGATGCACCCATTGAACAATCTTATATTGATCAAATTATAGCAGCCGAAGGTATTGAAGTTAAAGCCCAATCCAAATGGCTGAATTGTCTTCACATCCGAGGAAACGTTACCGATATTGAAGCTTTGACGAGTTTGACTTTTGTAAATCACATTCGCTATGCAGATCATTCTTTGAATGCTAAAATGCCACTACAGACTGCGATTAATTCGGTGAATAAACAATTGGATACCCAGGAAACTTTTGCTTATGGCAATTCATTGAATCAAGTTTCGATGCTTAATGCACATTTGTTACACCAACAAGATTTTACCGGTTCAGGCAAAATTATTGCAGTTATGGATTCAGGTTTTTCTGCAGTAAATACAATTACTCCGTTTGACAGAATGTTCAACAATGGTTTGTATTTGGGCGGATATAATTATGTTGGTGGCAATACCAATGTTTTTTCGTCTCACAACCACGGAACTATGGCATTGTCTTGCATGTCGGGCTATGTAGAAGGACAATTGGTTGGAACTGCACCTGATGCACAATACTATTTATACATTACAGAAGATATTTCAAGTGAAAACCCTGTAGAAGAAAGTTACTGGGTTCAAGCTGCCGAAGAAGCCGATAGGGTTGGTGCCGATGTGATTTCGACTTCATTGGGTTATTTTGGCTATGATAATCCAAATTACAGTTATACTTATTCTGATATGACAGGCGATAAAGCTTTTGCTTCTCAAGGGGCTAATATAGCTTTTAGTAAAGGTATGGTAGTAGTTGCCAGTGCAGGAAATTCCGGAAATTCAGCTAATCCAAATATTGGAGTTCCGGCCGAAGCGACTAATGTTTTGGCGGTTGGCGCCGTTCAGTTTAATGAACAGTATGCTGCTTTTAGTTCTATCGGACCAAGTTTTGACGGAAGAATAAAGCCTGATGTGATGGCCAAAGGGCAAAGTACTACTTTAGCAAATACAACCGGAAATGTTGTTACGGCAAGCGGAACTTCCTTTTCTTGTCCGGTGATGGCTGGTGCGATAGCGAGTTTTTGGCAAGCGATTCCTTGGGCATCAAACCAACAAATTGTTGATTTTGTAAAACAATCCGCAGATAGATTTCTGAATCCTACGGACGAATATGGTTATGGAATTCCTGATTTTGAATTGGCATTAAATATGGCTTTGCTTTCAGTGAACGATAATGTTGTAGGTAGATTTTTAGTTTATCCAAATCCAGCCAATACTATAATTTCAGTTTCTTTCCCTAATGGTTTTGAAGTAGCTAAAATGTCTCTTTATAATAATTTGGGACAAATGGTTTTAGAGAAAGAAATCAGTGCTAACCAACAACTTTCTCTCGAGCATTTAACTTCCGGAATGTATTATTATAAAATCAAGAGTAACGCATTGGAACAATCCGGAAAAATTATCAAGCATTAAATTTCAATCATTTTTGATTTAGATGAATAAAATCACCCAACTTTTTAAGATTAAATACCCAATTATTCAAGGCGGAATGATTTGGAATAGTGGCTATAAATTAGCGAGTGCTGTCAGTAATGCCGGTGGATTAGGATTAATTGGCGCCGGATCGATGTATCCAGACGTTTTGAGAGAACACATTCAAAAATGTAAAACTGTAACGGACAAACCTTTTGGGGTAAATGTGCCGATGTTGTATCCTAATATTGAAGAAATTATTCAAATCATAATCGAAGAAGGTGTTAAAATTGTTTTCACTTCAGCGGGAAATCCAAAAACCTGGACCAGTTACTTAAAGGAGAAAGGAATTACTGTTGTGCATGTAGTGAGCAGTTCTAAATTTGCTCTAAAAGCCCAGGAAGCCGGAGTTGACGCTGTAGTAGCCGAAGGTTTTGAAGCTGGAGGACATAATGGAAGAGAGGAAACGACCACATTAACCTTGATTCCCATGGTGAAAGAACAAATTTCAATTCCGTTGATTGCCGCAGGTGGAATTGCAACCGGTCGCGGCATGTTGGCCGCGATGGTTTTAGGCGCTGATGGTGTTCAAATAGGTTCTCGTTTTGCAGCATCTTTTGAAAGTTCGGCCCATGACAATTTCAAGAATACTATAATCAACACCAAAGAAGGAGATACACAATTAACTTTGAAAGAATTGGCACCGGTTCGTTTGATAAAAAATAAATTCTATAACGATCTCCAAGAATTATATGCAAAATGCCCAAGTCCTGAGGAATTGAAAATACTTTTAGGAAGGGCAAGAGCTAAGCGCGGCATGTTTGAAGGAGATTTGGAGGAAGGCGAATTAGAGATAGGGCAAATTTCCGGATTGATTCATGAAATCAAATCAGTTGAAAATATTGTAGCAGAAATCATTTCTGAATTTGAATTTGTCAAGCAAGAACTACAACGTCCAATATTTTAACCATTTTAGTTTTACAATTTATTGTTAATAAGATAGCATTTCAGTGTAATCTTGTTAACAATTTTTATTTTTCTGAGGTTCTTAAAAATTCTTAATAACTTCTTTTTTTTGGGTTTTCTTTTTTTAAATGATTGTACGTCAGTAAAATATGCTCGTGTTGTGTTGTTAGGAAGTTGTTAATAATGTTGATTATTTTGTTTATAACATTTTAATAAGTCAAAATTTGTCGCCTAAATTATAAGTAATATAGTGGTGGTAATTTTACTTTGACTAATACTATAGATTCGCAACTGAATTAAATGTTCTTTCTGGTTGAAGTTTTATTGTTTCATATGAAAAGGAGTGATGTTGTACGGATTTAAATTGTATTAAATAGAACTGCTTATGAGAATAACTACTCTCGCCAAAAATTATTTTTTCTACTGTGTTTTGATACTAACACTATTTGGGCAGAATGGTTTCGTTTATTCTCAATGTCCAACAGTAACAAATACTGCGCAATCTTTTTGCGACACCCAATCTCCTACTATTGCCAGTTTGCAAGCTGTCGATAATGGAGGTGGAATTAAATGGTATGCTACTGCAACTTCAAATACTCAACTTACCAATTCAACGGTATTAATCAATGGAGAGGATTATTTTGTCGATGATAATACCGGTAATTGTGGGCCAAGGCAGAGTGTTACAGTTACAATATATTCTGCGCCAACCGGTGCCAATTTTCAAGGGGTTTGTGTGACCAGTTTGAGTCAAGCGACCCCATCTAATCCACAATTTGTTATCAATGGGAATAATTTACAATGGTATACTACACCCAATGGTGGAACAGCACTTTCTCCTACAGCAATTTTAACTGATAATACAATATATTATATAAGTCAAACGAATCCGGATACAGGTTGTCAGACTTCCAGACTTTCTGTTTTTGTAAATGTTGGATTGGTTCCGACGCCGCTGGGAAGTGCTGTTCAGGAATTTTGTAATATTCCAGGGAGCCCGCCAACTGTGGGTGATTTAGTAGCTTCTGGGAATAATAATTGGTATTTAACATCAGCCTTTGGAATACCGTTAGATCTTTCAACGCCATTGGTTAACGGACAATTTTATTATGCAACTACTGTTGATCCGCCATGTGAAAGTAGCATTAGGCTTGAGGTTTTGGTTAATCTTTACGAACCCAATGATGCCGGAAGTAATGGAAACAGAAGTATTTGTGTGAATGAAATAGCTACTACAATTCCGTTTGATCTGTTTAATCTATTAGGAGGAACACCTGACAACACGGGTGTTTGGAGCGGTCCAATTTTAACCACAAATGGATTTCAAGGAACTTTAGATGTTTCTACTATGACACTCTTAGGTAGTCCTTATGTATTTACTTATACAGTTTCCTCTGCTTTATGTGCTAATGATACATCGACTGTTACAATTACAATTTTGGGATTGCCAACAGCAACAGTATCGGTAAGTCCAACACCTTCGTGCTCCGGAAGTCCAGCGACTTTTACATTTACCGGTACACCAAATGCGACAGTTACTTATAATATCAATGGCGGTGCGAATCAAACAATCACTTTAAACGGAACAGGCACAGCAACTTTAACCGGAACTTACACTGCGAATACGACAGTAAACATTGTCAGTGTGGCGAGTTCAGGTACGCCAAGTTGTGTCAATCCACAAACTAGCAGTGTTGCTTTAACCATTTTGCCATTACCAACTGCAAGTGTATCGGTGAGTCCGACACCAATATGTTCAGGAAGTCCAGCGACTTTTACATTTACAGGTACACCAAATGCAACGGTTACTTATAATATCAATGGTGGTGCGAGTCAAACTATCGTTTTAAACGGTGCCGGGACAGCAACTTTAACCGGAACTTACACCGCAAATACGACAATCAATATTGTCAGTGTGGCGAGTTCAGGTACGCCAAGTTGTGTCAATCCGCAAACTAGTAGTGTAACATTAACTGTTTTGCCATTGCCAACAGTGAGCGTTTCGGTAAGTCCGACGACATTGTGTTCAGGAAGTACAGCAACTTTTACATTTACAGGTACGTCAAATGCGACGGTTACTTACAACATCAATGGTGGTGCGAATCAAACTATCGTTTTAAACGGTGCCGGGACAGCAACACTAACCGGAACCTACACTGCGAATACGACAGTAAACATTGTTAGTGCGGCGAGTGCAGGCACACCAAGTTGTGTCAATCCACAAACGAGCAGTGTTACATTAACTGTTTTGCCATTGCCAACAGTGAGTGTTTCGGTAAGTCCGACGACATTGTGTTCGGGAGATTCGGCTACTTTCACTTTTACCGGAACACCAGATGCGACAGTTACTTATAATATCAATGGCGGTGCGAATCAAACTATCATTTTAAACGGAACAGGCACAGCAACCTTAACCGGAACCTACACTGCGAATACGACAGTAAACATTGTTAGTGTGGCAAGTTCAGGAACACCAAGTTGTGTCAATCCTCAAACAAGTAGCGTGACTTTAATCATTCAGCCATTGCCAACAGCAAGTGTTTCGGTTAGTCCGACGACATTGTGTTCGGGGGATTCGGCTACTTTCACTTTTACCGGAACACCAAATGCGACGGTTACTTACAACATCAATGGTGGTGTGAATCAAACTATCGTTTTAAACGGTGCCGGGACAGCAACATTAACGGGAACTTACACCGCGAATACGACAGTAAACATTGTTAGTGTGGCGAGTTCAAGTACACCAAGTTGTGTCAATCCACAAACCAGTAGTGTTACATTAACTGTTTTGCCATTGCCAACAGCAAGTGTTTCGGTAAGTCCGACGACATTGTGTTCAGGAAGCACAGCAACTTTTACATTTACCGGTACGCCAAATGCGACGGTTACTTACAACATCAATGGTGGTGCGAATCAAACAATCACCTTAAACGGTGCCGGCACAGCAACACTAACCGGAACTTATACCGCTAATACAACTGTAAACATTGTCAGTGTGGCGAGTTCAGGTACACCAAGTTGTGTCAATCCTCAAACAAGTAGCGTGACTTTAACCATTCAGCCATTGCCAACAGCAAGTGTTTCGGTTAGTCCGACGACTTTGTGTTCAGGAAGCACAGCAACTTTTACATTTACCGGAACACCAGATGCGACAGTTACTTATAATATCAATGGCGGTGCGAATCAAACTATCATTTTAAACGGAACAGGCACCGCAACCTTAACCGGAACCTACACTGCGAATACGACAGTAAACATTGTTAGTGTGGCAAGTTCAGGAACACCAAGTTGTGTCAATCCTCAAACAAGTAGCGTGACTTTAACCATTTTGCCATTACCAACTGTAAGTGTTTCGGTGAGTCCAACGACCTTGTGTTCAGGAAGCACAGCAACTTTTACATTTACCGGTACGCCAAATGCGACGGTTACTTATAATATCAATGGCGGTGTGAGTCAAACTATCGTTTTAAACGGAACAGGCACAGCCACTTTAATCGGAACCTATACTGCGAATACGACAGTAAACATTGTCAGTGTGGCGAGTGCAGGCACACCAAGTTGTGTCAATCCACAAACAAGTAGCATCACTTTAACCATTCAGCCATTGCCAACAACAAGTGTTTCGGTAAGTCCGACGACATTGTGTTCAGGAAGCACAGCAACTTTTACATTTACCGGTACGCCAAATGCGACGGTTACTTATAACATCAACGGCGGAGCCAATCAAACCATAGTTTTAAATGGCGCAGGCACCGCAACATTAACGGGAACTTACACCGCGAACACCACAGTAAATATTGTAAGTGTTTCAAGTTCAGGCACGCCGAGTTGTGTCAATCCGCAAACGAGTAGCGTTACTTTAACCATTCAACCATTGCCAACAGTCAGCGTTTCGGTTAGTCCAACGACATTGTGTTCAGGCGATTCCGCTACTTTTACATTTACCGGAACACCAAATGCGACGGTTACTTACAACATCAATGGTGGTGCAAATCAAACCATCGTTTTAAACGGAACAGGTACAGCAACTCTAACCGGAACTTATACTGCTAATACAACTGTAAACATTGTCAGTGTGGCTAGTTCAGGTACACCCAGTTGTGTCAATCCGCAAACGAGTAGTGTAACATTAACTGTTTTGCCATTACCAACAGTGAGTGTTTCGGTAAGTCCGACGACATTGTGTTCGGGAGATTCGGCTACTTTCACTTTTACCGGAACACCAAATGCAACGGTTACTTATAACATCAACGGCGGAGCCAATCAAACCATAGTTTTAAACGGCGCAGGCACCGCAACCTTAACCGGAACTTACACCGCAAATACAACAATCAATATTGTTAGTGTAGCGAGTTCAGGTACGCCAAGTTGTGTCAATCCGCAAACGAGCAGTGTGACTTTAACCATTCAGCCATTATCAACAGTGAGTGTTTCGGTAAGTCCGACGACATTGTGTTCAGGAAGTACAGCGACTTTTACATTTACCGGAACACCAAATGCGACAGTTACTTATAATATCAATGGTGGTGCGAATCAAACCATCGTTTTAAACGGAACAGGCACAGCCACTTTAACCGGAACCTACACTGCGAATACGACAGTAAACATTGTCAGTGTGGCGAGTGCAGGCACACCAAGTTGTGTCAATCCACAAACAAGTAGCATCACTTTAACCATTCAGCCATTGCCAACAGCAAGTGTTTCGGTGAGTCCGACGACATTGTGTTCAGGAAGTACAGCGACTTTTACATTTACCGGTACACCAAATGCGACGGTTACTTATAACATCAACGGCGGAGCTAATCAAACCATAGTTTTAAACGGCGCAGGCACCGCAACCTTAACGGGAACTTATACAGCAAATACGACTGTAAACATTGTAAGCGTGGCAAGTTCAGGAACACCAAGTTGTGTCAATCCACAAGCGAGCAGTGTTACTTTAACCATTCAGCCATTACCAATAGTGAGCGTTTCGGTAAGTCCGACGACATTGTGTTCAGGCGATTCCGCTACTTTTACATTTACCGGAACACCAAATGCGACAGTTACTTATAATATCAATGGTGGTGCGAATCAAACAATCACCTTAAACGGAACAGGCACAGCAACATTAACCGGAACTTATACCGCTAATACAACTGTAAACATTGTCAGTGTGGCTAGTTCAGGTACACCAAGTTGTGTCAATCCTCAAACAAGTAGCGTGACTTTAACCATTCAGCCATTGCCAACAGCAAGTGTTTCGGTAAGTCCGACGACATTGTGTTCGGGAGATTCGGCTACTTTTACATTTACCGGTACACCAAATGCTACGGTTGCTTATAATATCAATGGCGGTGCGAATCAAACCATCGTTTTAAACGGAACAGGTACAGCCACTTTAACCGGAACTTATACCGCTAATACAACTGTAAATATTGTAAGTGTGGCGAGTTCAGGTACGCCTAGTTGTGTAAATCCACAAACGAGTAGTACAACGCTAACAGTGGTTGAACCTCCAATAGTCGGTGCAAATGCAAGTACAACAATTTGTATTTTAAATCCATCATTTGATTTATTCCCATTATTAGGGCCGACGGCTCAATTGGGTGGAACTTGGTCACCGGCATTGGCTAGTGGAACCGGAGTGTTTAATCCTACAGTCGATCCCGCCGGAACTTATACTTATACCATTTTAGGAACAACTCCTTGTCCGCCTGCATCAGCTTCTGTAGAAGTAATTGTTAATCCGATTCCGGATGCAGGAAGCGATGGAACTTTGACTATTTGTTCGAATCAAAATTCAGTTGATTTATTTGCCTCTTTGTTAGGAACGCCTCAGTTGGGAGGAACTTGGTCGCCTGCTTTAGCCAGCGGAACCGGAATTTTTAATCCGGCAGTTGATGCTTCAGGCGTTTACACTTATACAATCACTGGTGTTGCTCCTTGTGTGGATGATATAGCAACAGTAAGCGTAACTGTAACTCCCGGACCGGAAGCAGGAAGTAACAACTCCATTTCGCTTTGTGTCAATAGTTCGGTTCAAGATTTAGCTTTGTTATTAGGTCCTAATTCACAACCCGGCGGAGTTTGGTCTCCGGCTATGGCAAGTGGAACCGGTGTCTTTAATCCGGCAGTTGATCCGCAAGGCGATTATACTTATACACTAACAGGAACCCAACCTTGTGATAATGATTTTGCTGTAATTACAGTAACCGTAAATCCGGTTCCGGATGCAGGAAATGACAATTTGGTTGCTGTATGTTCTAATGGTACAGCTCAAGATTTATTCCTATTATTAGGTGTCAATGCACAAGCAGGCGGAACTTGGTCTCCGGCTTTAGCTAGTGGAACAGGGTTTTTCAATCCGACGGTTGATGTTGCCGCAACTTATACTTATAGTGTTGGTGGTGGTTTATGTACAACGGATACTGCAGATGTAATCGTTACTATAATCCAAGCAGCAAATTCCGGTGGAGTTGGCCAGACTTTAAATGTCTGTGTAACTTCAACTTCAGTAGATTTATTTACCGGATTAGATGGAACGCAAGGCACAGGAACCTGGAATGATGATAATGGAACAGGCGCTTTGATAGCCAATGTATTCAATCCTTCAACGGTTGGTGTTGGAACCTATAATTTTACTTATACTGTAGTTGGTACTTCGCCTTGTGCAAATTCAAGTTCTACCGTTACAGTAATTGTAAATCCACAACCCAATGCAGGAACATTTACAGGAATTGTATCGCTATGTCCAAGTGTAGGCGTTTTAGATTTGGCGACTTTATTAACGGGTCAGAATTCTGGTGGTGTATGGACAGACAGTAGTGCACTAGTGGTAACTTCACCAATCACCATTATCAATTTTGCTCCGGGAACTTACAGCTATACTTATTCAGTGACCAACGCTTGTACAACCGATACCGAAGTGGTTCAGTTTACTATTTTAGCCAATCCAATAATTTCCACTGTTAATGTTACGATTTCTCCGGCTTGTTTAGGGTCGAATGCAATTGTGAATCTAAACGGAATGGTGGATGGAACTTATACTTTGAGCTACGATTTATCCGGTGCCAATATTTTGTCCGGACAAACCGCAACAGTTACGATTACTTCAGGAATTGGCAATTTCAGTATCCCAACAGCTTCACTTCCTAATATTGGAACCACTGTAATCATGTTTACTAATATATTGAACACAGTTACGAATTGTTCAACCAGCTTAACCAATGTAGCAACCCAAATCCAAGTGAGACCTTTAGCCGATATTGACAGTGCGAATTTATCTGCAGCCAATGTTTGTTTCGGAAATAGTCTTGTAGTTAATATTGCCAATGCAGTAAACTTACCGGATGGCGTTTACCAATTCAATTACTCTATTCCCAATGCAACGCCTACGACCGGTGTTACCGGAAATGTAACAGTTACCGGTGGAATAGGACAGTTCACTGTTCCGGCATCGATATTTACAGTAGCAGGAAATTACACTTTAACTATTATTGGAATTATTGCCACAACCGGTTGTACCAATGCCAATGAAAATGCAACCGTTAGTTTTGTAATTAATCCAATCCCAAGTTTAACCACCGCATCAGTCACCGTTCAAGACACTTGTGCTAATTTTACCAGCTTAGTTACCATTTCAGGAGCGACTGACTTACCAAATGGCGATTACACCATCACCTATCAATTAACTGGAGCCAATACGGCGTTGAATACTATTACAGTTACATTCACGGGTGGAACAGCAACCTTTTCCATTCCGGCAACCGATTTAATTAATAATGGAAGTACCACATTAACCATTAACCAATTGAATTCTATAGTAACTAACTGTGGTGTCGCGGGGAATGTTGTCAATCCGATTAATTTCAACGTCACCTTAATTGGAACTCCACAAATCATTCAGGATGGCAATCTTTTCTGTCAAGATGATAACCCAACGATTGAGACTTTGACCGCTAATTTGATTGGATTCCCAACCGTAATTTGGTACAATGCTCCAACCGGAGGAACGGCTTACGCCAGTACAGATTTACTGGTTAACGGTACAACCTATTATGCAGCTTTAATCGCGGCGAGTGGTTGTGAAGGAGCCATTAGATTAGAAGTAACTGTAGATACAACCGTATGTGATGACTTATTTATTCCGGATGGTTATTCGCCAAATAATGACGGCATTAACGACACTTTTGAAATTCCGAACTTAGCGCTATTATACCCGAATTTCAAATTGGAAATCTATAACCGTTACGGAAATTTAATCTATACAGGAAATAGAAATACGCCAAATTGGGACGGAACAACAACCGTTAGCGGATTAAATCTTGGAAACAATCTTTTGCCAGTAGGCGTTTATTTCTACATATTGAATTTCAATGACGGAATAAGAGAAGCTATCCAAGGAAGAGTATATCTAAACAGATAAGGAAGATGAGTACAAATAGGAAACATAGTCTTTTAAAATATATTTCAGCGGTACTTATCGTGTTGAGCTCTTCTGCTGTGGTTGCGCAACAAGATCCTCAGTTTACGCATTATATGTATAATATGAGTGTCATTAATCCGGCATATGCGACAGAGAATAAAGATGTCATTAATATGGGTGGAATCTATCGCGCCCAATGGGTTGGTATTGAAGGCGCTCCAACAACTCAATCTTTTTTTGCCCACAAACCTTTATCTAAAAAAGTCGAAATGGGAATTTCTATTGTTCATGACGAAATCGGAGACGTTGTACAAGAGAGTAATATTTTTGCCGATTTCGCTTATGTATTATCGCTATCCGAAAAAACAAGATTGTCATTTGGGGTAAAAGCCGGAGTAACGCTTTTTAGTGCCAATTTTAACGGTTTTCAATACACCGATCCGGTGCTCGATCCGGCATTTCAGAATAACATCAGCGAAACATTTCCAAATATTGGCGCCGGAACTTATTTGTTTGGCGACAACTATTATCTCGGACTGTCTGCTCCAAACTTGATGACATCAAGGCATTTAGAAACCAATAACGGATTGGTAGGTAGTGGTGTTGAGTCCATCCATTTCTTTATGACCGGTGGTTATGTGTTTACGTTTAACGGCAACGATAATTTCAAATTGAAACCGGCTTTCATGGCGAAAGGCGTAGAAGGCGCACCGGTTTCAATAGATTTAACGACTAATGTTTTAATCAACAACCGATTCGAAGCCGGAGTAGGTTATCGAATAGATGATTCTGTTAGCGGTTTGGTAGGTTTTTATGTTACACCAACCTTAAGAATTGGCTATTCTTATGATTATACACTTTCCAATTTGAGAAGTTTTAACTCAGGTTCACATGAAGTGTTTGTTTTGTTCGATCTTGATTTGGGCCGACTTTCGAAAAAAGGGTATGATAAATCACCAAGATTCTTTTAAAATGGATATGATGAAAAAAATCTTCTACATACTTTTTATTTTTTGCAGTATCACCACTCTTTTTGCCCAAAAAAAAGTTAGTGTCAAACAAGCCCATTCTTTGTTTGACAGAAAATCCTATGTCAAAGCCGCAGAGGCTTATGAGCAATGTGAACAGTCACAAAAAGTGTTACAGAATTTAGGCGATTGCTACTATTTCAATTTCCAAATGAATAATGCTGTTCGCGCCTATGGACAGTTGTTCTTTACTTACAAAGACAGTGTAAAAAAAGAAGTTTATTTCCGTTATGCCAATGCTTTAAAAGGCACCAAAGATTTTGATAAAGGCGATGTTATCATGTCGGAATATTTAGGTTTCGACCAAAATACGCCTAAGTTCATGAAGAATGTGACGCGAAATACACCACACAGTTTCAAACTCGAAATGATGTCGAAGAACAAAACCAATGGTGATTTCGGAATTGCGTTTTATGGAGATAAAGTAACTTTTGCCTCGCTAAGAAATGCCGATGAAAAAGCCTATGGTTGGAATGACAGACCTTATCTCGATTTGTTCATGGCTTCTGTAAATGATAAAGGACAATTGGTCAAAGTGGAACCATTTCCCGAAAGTATCAATACCAAAAAACACGAAAGTAACGCAACATTCAGTGCCGATGGTAAAACCATGTATTTCAACAGAACCGGTGACAAACAAGTAGAAATAAACAACGAAAGAGTAGCCACGGTAAAAATTTATAAAGCAGAATATGTTGGTGACAAATGGACCAATGTCAAAATGTGTTCGTTTTCAAGCGACGAATATTCAGTGGAACATCCATTTTTAACGAAAGACGGAAAGAAACTCTACTTTGCCAGCGATATGAAAGGAACGATTGGTTCGATGGATCTTTTTGTAGTCGATATTTTGCAAGACGGCACTTTTAGTCAGCCGAGAAATTTAGGCGAAACCATCAATACCATTCACCGCGAACAATTTCCTTTTCTAACCGAAGATGGAACCTTGTATTTTGCGTCCGATGGTCATCAAGGCAACGGAAATCTGGATATTTTTATGAGTTATAAATTGGACGAAACAGAATTCGACAAACCGTTAAATCTAGGCTCAACAATCAACAGCGAAATGGACGATTTCAATTTCATATTGGATGAAGCTAATGATAAAGGTTATTTTGCTTCTAATCGGACCGGAGATGACAATTTATATACTTTCGTGCGTGAAGATAATAAACTGCAATATTTAGTCGAAGGTGAAGTGCGTGATATGAAATCATCGGAGCTTTTGCCTGGTGCAACAGTGAAATTGTATAACGAAAAAGGCGAATTGCTCGAAGAAGTTTTAGTCGGTAAAGATGGCGATTTTACATTCAATACGGAGCCGAATACGAAATACAAAATCATGGCTTTTAAAGATTTCTATATTCCGGCGGAAGCCGAATTTGATACGAGCGTGAAAGGCAAAGTTTATATCGATTTACAAATGAAAGTTGAGTCTTATTACGATGCAGAAGACATCATCAACAAAAAAGAAGACGGAACGGTTTTAATCGAGTTAGAAAATATTTACTTCGACTTAGACAAATGGAATATCAAACCACAAGCCGCACAAGTCTTAGATGTCTTGGTTGGTTTATTGAAAAAATACCCATACATGGAAATTCAAATCGGTTCTCATACCGATACCAGAGCTTCTGAGATGTATAATTTGAGATTGTCAAATAGAAGAGCGGCTTCGGCTTTAGAATATTTGGTGCAAAACGGAATAGACAGAAAACGTATGAAATCTGTAGGTTATGGTGAAAGCAAACCATTGATCATTTGTCCGAAAAACGATTGTACCGAAAGTGAACATGCCACCAATCGTAGATGTACATTTATGATTCTGAAATAAGTTAGTTGTTGAATGTTGTTATAAATTGGATTTTTTGAACTCAGATGCATGCTTTACCAAGCGTGCATTTGTTTTTTAGCTATAAGGTAACTTTAGATTAACATAAATATTCAGAATGAATTCGGTTGTAATCGCTATTTTTGTTGTTCAATAGTTAACTCCAATGAAAAAAATATTTTCCTTATTTTCCTTAGTGATTTTTTCTAATCTTTCGGCACAGGAAAGACCAAAACTAGTAGTCGGCATAGTGATTGACCAAATGAAAATGGAATACCTATACCGTTTTCAAAGCGATTTTACCGAAAATGGTTTTAAGCGATTGATGAAAGATGGTTATACTTTTCACAATATGCATTACAATTATATGCCAACTTATACCGCGCCCGGACATGCGTCTATTTATACCGGAACAACTCCGGCTATGCACGGCATTGTTAGCAACGAATGGTTTCACCGAACCTTAAAAAAAGAAGTGTATTGTACAGACGATGAAAGTGTGACTACTTTGGTTCCGGGAACAGAGAAAGAAGGTAAAATGTCACCGAAGAATCTTCAAGCCACCACCATAACCGATGAGTTGAAACTAGCCACCAACTTCAAAGGAAAAGTGATAGGAATGAGTATCAAAGACCGAGGCGCCATTCTTCCGGCCGGACATTTTGCGGATTGGGCTTTTTGGTATACTAAAACAGGTGAGTTTATCTCGAGTTCATTTTATGGAAATGCTTTACCCAAATGGGTGGATGACTTCAACAAGGAAAAACAATATTTACCTTATATGAACAGCGGTTGGCCTTTGCTAAAACCTATCGAAACATATAATGAGAGTTTAACGGACGATAACAATTATGAAGGAAAGTTGTATAAAAAGGCTCCGGTTTTTCCATACAATTTAAAAGAAATGTATGAAAGTAACGATGCCGGAGTATTAAGAGTTACACCATTTGGAAATGATGTTTTAGCCAATTTGGCTAAAAGAGCCATCGAAAAAGAAGCATTGGGTAAAGATGATATCACCGATTTTTTAGCGGTTAGTTTTTCCTCAACCGATTATATCGGACATACTTTTGGTCCGCGCTCGATTGAAATCCAAGATACTTATTTGCGCCTTGATTTAACGATAGCTGGTTTTTTAAATTATTTAGATAAAACTGTTGGTAAAGGAAATTATTTGATTTTTATGACTGCCGATCATGCTTGCTCCGAAAACCCAACGCACTTAAAAGACCACAAATATAATGTAGACAACATCAGTTATAAAGACGTTTCGAAAGATTTAGTAGCGTTTTCAGAACAAACTTTTGGCGTTAATTTATTGTTGAAATATGACAGTTATAATGTTCATTTCGATAAAGAAATAATCAAAACAAAAGGGTTGGATTTAGTAAAAGTAAAACAAAGTTTCAAAGACTTTTTATACACTAAAAATTATGTAAAAAGAGTTTACACCGAAGAAGAAATACTGACATCTTCAAGTTCCGACCAGTTGTTAAGCTTTGTTCAAAAAGGCTATGATCCAACTCAAAACGGCGATTTGTATTTTGTCTATAAACCCGGATTTATTGAGTATTCAGCTACTGGTGCAACACACGGCTCTCCTTATACTTATGATACTAATGTGCCTTTATTATTTTATGGTTGGAACATCAAAAAAGGCGAAACCCACGATAAAAAAGAAATCACACAAATCGCTCCAACATTGGCACAAAAATTAAAAATCACGTTGCCTAACGCAACAGATAGTGAGGTTTTGGAAGAGATTTTAGAAAACTAATAAAAAAGACTGCTTAAGCAGTCTTTTTATGTTTTTGGTTGGAATATATTTTTTATTTATAAAAGTTTTGACAATTGATTTTGTTTATTTCTTCGGAGCTAATTCTCTTAGTGATTCTGGTCCATACATCACTAATGTTCCAATTACAAAAGCAAAAATCAAGACAACATAAAGCACTATACCAATAAGAACAAAGAAAACTACTTTCACTATAACATCGCCAATACTTTTCTCCGGAAAAAAATCTTTATAAAACCAAACCATAATTACTGGTATAGAAAGCATTGAAAGAGATGTAATGGTTATAAACAAACCAACATTTCCATCTTTTAAAAAGAATAAAATAGGATAGAGCAGAAGTATGGTGAACAATAGATAAAAACACTGAATATAAGAATTCATGATAATGTGTTCATAAAAATTAGTCTTCCATTTTCTAAACAATAAATAAGTTATTATAGATATAAAAGGTATAGAAAGTAACATTAATAATGAATTGTAGCTCGACAAGAATGTCATCATATTGTTTGCAGTACTTTCAGGGATATCTAAACTAGCATAGTACGCTTTCATGATTTTTTCCATTTTTAAAAACTTAAATGAAATAAATGTAGAAATACCACTTAATACAAAAGTTAACATTATTGGTTTATAATGATTCACTCGGCTACCGTCAATAAATTCTTTGGCAGTTTTACCTGGATTTTTTAGAATTTTTTTTATTGAATAAAAAAAACCTTTGTTGGTATGCAATAAAAGATATTGCAATTCGTCAATCAAATATTTTCTATCAATTCGCTTGAATTTTTTTTGACCGCAATTGCCGCAAAAGTTCACAGTTATTGCAGTGCCACAGTTCTGACAGGTGTTTTCCATTTTTGATTAGTTTTTTTAGCCAACCAAAACTACAAAAAATACCACAAAATTTTTACGGAGTTTTAAAAATTTTCTGTCAGAAGAATTAAGGTGTGCTTTTTCCGTATTTCATTGGAGCTACTTCAGGTTGTTTCCCATCTACAAGCGTTACAACAAACAAATTGTCAAATTGACTTTCGCTAATACTTACGTTAAAAGTATTGTTGGTAAGCACTTTTAAAATTTCGGGAACCGTATTCGAATGCCCAACAATGACAATTGTCTTTCCACGATGGGAAGCCATTAGTTCAGTAACAAAATCTTGATAAGGCTTATCAGCAGGATATTCCGTAATAGTAATTCCCTTAGCAGTGGCCAATGGTGTTACCGTTTGTTTTGTGCGATTATAAGGTGTTGAATAAATAGCATCTACAGATACAGTGCTTAATGTTTTTTTAAGTTCTTCTGCCCTTAGCAAACCATCAGTACTAAGATTGGTGTCTTTGCTATTGTCCGCCTTTTCAGCATGTCGTAAAACGATGAACGCTGTTGAGTTTTGGGAATAGGAAGTTAAGGAAAATAGTAAAATCATAACTAAGCCAAAATTTTTCATGGTCGTTTACCTTTAGGTTATAGTCAAAGATAAATCTTTTTATGAAATAGTAGGATTGAAATGATTGCTCATAAAAAAATCCCGTCTTGTTTTTTGGTACGAGACGGGATTCTATTTTTATACTTCAACCAAAATCTGGTTCTGTAATAAATCTTCAAAAGATTCTCTCTCTCTTATCAAATGACCTTTGCCGTTTTTCCACAATACTTCTGCAGGTTTGAAACGCGAGTTATAGTTGGAAGCCATCGAGAAACAATACGCTCCGGCATTTCTAAAACACAAAGTATCGCCTTCATGAATTTCAGTAATTCTGCGGTTGCTGGCAAAAGTATCCGTTTCACAAATGTAACCAACAACAGTGTAGAAACGCTCTTTTCCTTTTGGGTTCGAAATGTTTTCAATAGTGTGTTGTGAACCGTAAAACATCGGGCGAATCAAGTGGTTAAAGCCAGTGTCAATTCCGGCGAAAACGGTAGAAGTGGTTTGTTTGATGACATTGACTTTAGCCAAAAAATAGCCGGCTTCACTGACCAAGAATTTTCCCGGTTCGAAAGCCAAAGTCAATTCGCGACCGTATTCTTTTTCAAAAGCCAAAAAGCGTTTGGTTAATTTTTTGCCTAATTCTTCGATGTTGGTTTCGATATCTCCTTTTTTATAAGGTACTTTAAATCCGGAACCGAAATCCAAGAAATCTAAATCTTTAAATTGTTTGGCAGCATCAAATAAAATTTCGGCAGCGTACAAGAATACTTCGATATCCAAAATATCAGATCCTGTATGCATGTGGATTCCGTTAATGTGCATTTTAGTGTTTTCTACGATGCGTAAAATATGCGGAATTTGATAAATAGAAATTCCGAATTTACTATCGATATGACCCACGGAAATATTCTCGTTTCCACCAGCCATTACGTGCGGATTGATACGAATACAAACCGGAACTTTCGGATGTTTTGTGCCAAAATGTTCCAATACGGAAAGATTGTCAATATTGATTTGAACGCCGAGTGCCGCTACTTCTTCGATTTCTTCGAAAGAAACGCCGTTGGGTGTAAAGATGATTTTGTCCGGTGTAAATCCGGCATGCAAGCCCAATTGTACTTCCTGAATAGAAACGGTGTCAAGACCTGAGCCCAAGTTCTTCAGTAGCTTCAGAATAGAAATGTTTGACAAGGCTTTCATCGCGTAGTTGATGCGAAGCTTTTCCACCTTGGCAAAAGCATTGGTTAAACGATTGTACTGAAACTCAATTTTTTCAGCATCATACACATAAAGTGGATTCCCGAATTCACGGGCCAATTGTTCTAATTCTGTCGGTTGCATAATTGTTATTTAATTTAACTGCAAAGCTAAGTCGCAACACTCGCAATTCCAAAGGAAAAAATAGCAGAATTCATGCTTTTTGAAAGCTATTGTACCAATTTAAGTCTAAAACCATCAGCAATAGACTGGTCTATAACAAATTCATTATCAGTTACTGAGAAACAGCCCATCTCTATTCCGTCTATTTTGATGATTTCACCACAAGGAAATTCAGGATTGTCAATAATTAGGTAGTTGTAAACACCGGTTTCGAATACATCCCATTTGTCAGGATCAGTATTGTTATTGACGACAGTCACTGTCTGCGTCGTTGGATTAAAGTTCCAAGTGATTAATCCGGGAGCAAAATTATTGTCGATTCCGGCAAAAGTGCCGCTTACATTAATCAGTTTCCATTGTCCTTGAACGGCATCGGAATTTGGATTGGAATCATTACTGCAACCTGAAAGTAAAATCAGTAATAAGATGGTTAGGGATAAGATTGATTTCATGTCTTTTGATTTAGAACTTAGATGCTTTAACTCAAAAACGGTTGCGTGGCTGAGGAAAAAAAATGCAGATTAAGAAATATACTAAATTGGTATACATTTCTTTTAGGTTTGATACTAATTAATTACTTTTGTGGCACATTTAGCTGTCCCGAAGTTTCGGGATTGTTCAATGCTTTATAAAAACTAACTATTTATTATGAACATACACGAATATCAAGGTAAAGAAATTTTAGCCAGTTACGGCGTTCGCATTCAACGTGGAATTGTGGCTAATAATCCTGTAGAAGCAGTTGCGGCGGCAAAACAATTGACTGCTGAAACCGGAACAGGTTGGCATGTAATCAAAGCTCAAATTCACGCTGGTGGAAGAGGAAAAGGCGGCGGAGTGAAGTTGGCCAAAAACTTGCAACAAGTAGAAGAAATTGCAGAACAAATCATCGGGATGCAATTGATTACTCCACAAACACCACCTGAAGGTAAAAAAGTGCACAAAGTTTTAATCGCAGAAGATGTTTATTATCCGGGAGAAAGTGAAACTTCGGAGTTTTATATGTCGGTTTTGTTAAACAGAGCCAAAGGAAGAAATATGATTATGTATTCTACTGAAGGTGGAATGGATATTGAAGAAGTGGCAGAACACACACCACATTTAATCTTTACTGAAGAAATTGATCCGGCTGTTGGTTTACAAGGTTTCCAAGCGAGAAGAATTGCCTTCAACTTAGGTCTTTCAGGAAATGCTTTCAAAGAAATGGTGAAGTTCGTTGATTCTTTATACAATGCTTACATTGGTTGCGACGCTTCAATGTTTGAAATCAATCCGGTGTTAAAAACCTCTGATAACAAAATCATGGCGGTTGATGCCAAAGTAAATATCGACGACAACGCTTTGTTCAGACAACCAAAATATGCTGACATGCGAGATATTCGTGAAGAGAATCCAATTGAAGTGGAAGCCAAAGAAGTTGGTTTAAACTACGTTGATCTTGACGGAACTGTTGGCTGTATGGTAAACGGAGCAGGTTTGGCCATGGCTACTATGGACTTGATAAAATATGCAGGTTTTGAACCGGCTAATTTCTTGGACGTAGGTGGAACGGCTGATGCAAAACGTGTGGAAACTGCGTTTAGAATTATCTTAAAAGATCCAAACGTAAAAGCCATTTTGATCAATATTTTCGGTGGAATTGTTCGTTGTGACAGAGTAGCACAAGGAGTTGTAGACGCTTACAAAAACATGGGTGATGCTATTAAAGTGCCTATCATTGTTCGTTTACAAGGTACCAATGCAGAGATTGCAAAAGAATTAATCGATAATTCAGGAATGCCGATTTTATCCGCAGTACAATTCCAAGAAGCAGCGGATCAAGTGAAAGCCGCATTGTCTTAAAAATTCAACACTAGGCTTAGCCGAATCGAGCGAAGCTAAATTGAATATAGAATTAAAAACCTGAGTGAAAGCTCGGGTTTTTTTATTATTTTTCGACCTTAATTTTATCACCAAGCTAATCTGTAAATGAACATCAAGTATTTTTTCACCCAAAGGATTAATCTACTCATTATTTTGATTTCCTCGTTAATGATGGTTGTAGTGCTCAATTTGCCTTTTAAAGCAAAACCTTTTGGAGATATTACTTTTCATGAAGAAGCGAAGCATTTGGCCTTATATCTCAAAGGTGATATTGGTTATGAAAAGGTAATGATAACCAAAGCGCCCGGACCGGTTTTTTTCTATACGCCGGCTTATTTGGTCGCGCCTTCCGATGCTACGGACAACCAACTTTGGGTTTACGGCGTGGTGTTTACTTTTATTACCATTACCATCAGTTTGCTTTTGATTTTTAAAATCGGTTCCAGTCTCTTTTCCAAAGAAGTTGGACTACTGAGTGTTTTGCTGTTCTTTATTTTTCCGATTCATTGCTACTATTCTTTAGGGATTTTGGCCGAAGTGCCTGCTTTTTTTTCGCTGACTTTGGCTTTATACGGTTGGTCTAAAATAACTCAGAATGCCGCAAAAGAAACCGGCTGGTTATTACTAACGCTTGGGATATGGTTTTTGATATTGAACAGACCTAATACAATGTTATTACTGATGATAGGGTTTTTGGTGATTGCCTATTCTTTCTTTAAAAACAAGGCATTTTTTAGAATTTATGGAAAGAAATTGGCTTTCGCTTTTGCTTGTATTGGTTTCATGGGATTGGGTACGCTTCAATTGGCCAAGTTAATAACAGGAGAAAAATCAGGCGACAATCAGGAAGGACTTTTGTATTATGTGGCCCATCAAGGCAGATTTCAATTCAGGGAAGAACCAACTGATTTTCGTTTTTGGGAAAGCGATATCCGATCGGACAGTAAAGATTATCAGAATTGGGGAAAAAGTGGTCAAGAGTTAGAAAAGACTATGAATGAGACTCAACGTTCTTCCACCGAAGTTTATAGAGAATTCTTAATCAAAGATGCGCTTGAACATCCTTTCTTGTTTGCCCGACAATTTTTTGTCAAATGTTTTTATGGCCATATGTATTTCATCAATAGTGTAAAGCCGGAGCAATTTCATCTTGGACCAATTCAAGGTGTCATAGGATATTGGTTTATTATTTTACTGATAAACTCCATCAATATCATCATCATTTTAGGCGCAACTCTGTTTTTGTGGAAAGAAAAGAACCGAATTAATTATTGGCTTTTTTGGGGTGTAATTGTAGCACTGTTAATTTTTCACGGATTAACTTATATGGAACCGCGATACATGTTCCCGGCACGCGTGGCTTTGTATATTATGAGTGCTGTCGGTTTGTACCGTATGAATTGGATACAACGAAAAGTCAACTTTATTTCAAAGTTTGTTTTCTTGAAATAAATTATATTTTGTAGTGTTTTTTCAGCTTAATTAATTCAAAAGGCACTTTGAAATAATCACTTAGTTTTATTTTTGAGCCTTTTACATCTCTCCAAGTAGTTAGAAATCTTTCTTGGGTTATTTCATTGATGTCTGTGTTTTTATAGGTTTGAAGGGTTCTGCAAAATAATTCGATATCAAAAAACCATTTAGATTTAAATTCTTTAGCAAAAATGGCTTCAATTATAGTGTTTTTGAAAAACTTAAAACCACATTGGGTGTCGTAAACCGGGGTTTTTAACAGCCAATTGCTGACTACGGTTGCGAATATTCTACCTAATAAGTACCTGATAAATCTTCTTTCTACATTGCCTCCAAGGTGCTTAATTCTTGAGCCGAATACGATTAGTTTGTTATTGTTTTCGAATATTTTGACCGTTGGTTCAATTTCAAATAATGGTGTGGCCAAATCAGCATCGAGAAAACCGATGATGTCAAATTTATTTAAAGAGAATAAATGGTTGACGCCATTTCTGACGGTTTCCGCTTTTCCCAAATTTTTGTCATTGTCAAGCACATAGACTTGATTGGGAAATTGTTTTGAAAATTGGTCTAATAATGCTAAAGTACCGTCATTACTACCATCATTTACAAAACAGAAAAAATGATTGGAATGGGATTGAATGTGTTGGGCAAAGTCATCTAAATGAATTCTTTTGGCTTCATTATAACAGGGAACCACAATACCGATTTGAAATGTATTTTCCTTTTCCTCCATTTTTATTTTATGATTTTTCCGAAAGCAATACAAGTTACACCCATCAATTTATTTTTAGTCAAATAGTTTGCGTCAAAACGGCATATAGAAAATATGATTTTATTGAGAATAGGGTGAAGCGGTTTCATTTCTGATTTGACTTCTTTACTGGGAACTAAGTTGGAAATTCTTCTGCTTAACCAAACCAACGGGAATAAGATTCCGTACAGATAATAAGTTGAGGTAATTTTATAGTTGCTTTCCACTAGCACTTTTTTAAGCGATGGAATAGTATATCTTCTATAGTGACACAAATATTCATCATGAGCGGACCACAAAGATTTAAAAGCCGGAACAGTGATGAAAAAATAATTTTGGCCTTTGGCATTAGCCCTAATCTCATCAAGCATTTTTTTGTCGTCTTCTAAGTGTTCTAAAACATCCATCATGACCACTAATGAATTTGAAATCAAATCAGGAATCTTGTTTTGCTTGATTAGTCTTGTGCCGGAGGATTTTTGAATCTCTTCTTCGGTGTATTCAGTATCGATTAAATAGCAATTGTTTATTTTCTGAGGAAAGGCATTTAAAATTTCTTCCGCAAAAAAACCGGTGCCGGAACCAACGTCGATGATGTCATATTTAATGTCAGTTGATAAACTTTCAAAGTAATTGAGTAAAGGAATTTTTTTGCTTTGGTAGTACCAATGCGTATTTTGGTCAACACCGCTCGAAATCTCTTTAATATCCATTTATTCTGATTGATTTATAAACGTTGTAAATATAATATTTTTAGCATAAGATAGTTTTTAGTTGTCAATCATTTTTGAAAACCAATCTTGAAAGTGCTCAATTATCTTTTTGACACGAGTACTTTTTGTATTGCCCCAAAAAAATCGAAGCCTAATGTTGCAAATTCTCGTCCAAAACAGTCAAATACTCATTTAATATATTTCAACCAAAAGGAAATGCTATTTTTGTTTTGAACATTATATAAATGTACGAATGAAGATAGAAAAATACTTTCCTCTATATTTTTTGTTGCTTTTTTCAATGGTGAGTTGGTCACAAAATCAGAAGATAGACAGTTTGGTTTCTCTTTTAAATAAAACCAGAAACGATATTGATAAGGCGCAATTACTCAATGCGATTGCCGACCAATACAAAACGAGTGATCCGAAGTTAATGTTGGATTATGCACAAAAAGCGTATGATTTGGCCCAAAAAATCAACTACGAATTGGCTGAAGGAAATGCGTTATTGAATTTAGGAAATGCGAATATTATCAGTGGAAATTACCCTAAGGCATTGCAACATTTTACGGATGCCCAACATCTTTTTGAAACTTTGGTTGTTAAAAATGATATTGAAAGGCAAAATGGATTGGCGAAAGCATTAGGAAGTATCGGAATTGTTTTTTCGGAACAAAGTAATTATGCCAAAGCGCTACAATATTACTTGAAAGCGGTTAAGATTTATGAGCAAATCAAAGATGAGGAAAAATGTGCCAAATTGTATAACAATATCGGTGTCGTTTATCAATCACAATCAGCCGATTTTAAAGCACTCGAATACTTCATTAAAACCCAAAAAATCCAAGAAAAACTTAAGGATGCCAACATCGGAATCACTTATACTAATATTGGAAACGGTTACCTAAAACAAAATAATTTATCCAAAGCTTTTGATTATTATTCTAAAGCCAAAACAGCTTTGGAGCAGCATCCAAATCCGAGAGCATTGGGCGAATGGTACAATAATGTCGGGTTATATTATAAAGTTACTAGGCAAGCGAACAAAGCCATTGAACACTGGAAATTAGCCATTTCAACTTTTGAAACCATTGAAGATAAATTTGGAATAGGCGATAGCTACCTTCTTTTGGGCCAATTATTTTTGGAACAAAATAAGCTTGAAGAAGCGACGCAAATGGCTGATAAATCATTGGTTTTAGCCAAAGAAATCAAAGTTTTAGAACAAGTAGTGCTTTCAGAAAAATTGTTGAGTGATATTTACCAAAAGCAAAATAATTCCGTTTTGGCGTTACAACATTTTAAATTGTACAGCCAAGCCAAGGACAGTTTGACCAATGAGGAAAATATTCGTAGAAGTGTTGAAGAAGAATTGAATTTTGATTTCGAAAAGCGTGAAGCCATTCAGCAAAAGGAAATCGAAAAAAGAGATTTATTGCTCAAAGAAGAATCTAAGAGAAATACATTACAGCTCTTTTTTGCCGCGATTTTTGGGTTGTTGCTTTTCGGAATGGCTTTTTTAATTTACAATCGAATTCAGCTTAAAAAGAATCTTACGTTGCAAAAGGAACTCGCAGAATATGAACAAAAAGCCTTGCATTTACAAATGAATCCTCATTTTGTGTTCAATTGTTTGGGTTCGATTTCGAGTTTTATAGTGCAAAACGGAACCGACTCGGCCATCAAATATTTGTCCAAGTTCTCTAAATTAATGCGCTTGACCTTAGAATATTCTAAAGAAACATTAATTCCGATAGACAAAGAAATTGAGAGTTTACAAAACTATTTAGAGTTGGAACAATTGCGTTTTAATAATAAATTTACGTTTTCTATTTTTAAAAGCGATGCGATTGAAGATGATATGGCTTTGCCGCCATTATTGTTGCAGCCTTTTGTAGAAAATGCGATAATTCATGGGGTAATTCCCAAAAAAGAAAAAGGAAGTATTTCAGTGCGTTTTACCATTGAAAAAGACAGTTTGTTTTGTACGGTGGAAGACAACGGCATTGGCTTTAGTGAGTCGAAAGCTCAAAAAGAGCATTCGGTTGTAGCTCATAAATCGATGGCGTTGGACATCACCAAAAAGCGTTTGGAAATGATAGAATCGACAACCAAGCAAAAAACAGAATTCAAAATCGAAGAAGTTAAAAACAATACGGAAGAGATTTCGGGAACCAAAGTGACCTTACATCTGCCAATACAATATATTAAATAGTCGAAGGTTATAAAGTCGAAAGTCATAAAGAATATTTGGCATTTGACATTGAGGCATTTGACATTAAGAAAAAAAAATGATTACAGCCATATTAATTGATGACGACACCAATTTAAGAAACGGAATGAAAAGTCTGTTATCACGTTATGCTCCGGAAATTAATATTATTGGCGAAGCTGATAGTGTTGAAAGTGGTACGGCTTTGTTGTTGCAAAATCCGCCGCAAGTATTGTTTTTAGACATTCATTTGGGTGACGGTTCCGGCTTTGATTTGTTAGAAGAAGTGAATAAAAAAGGGAAGTTAAATTCTCAAATAGTTTTTATCACGGCTCATGAACAATACGCTATAAAGGCTTTTCGTTTTAGTGCTTTGGATTTTTTGCTAAAACCGGTTGATCCTGAAGAATTGGAGAAAGTAATCGGGAAACTGAAAAATGTCATTGATAAAAACGACAATGTGGCGCACATCGATTTGTTGTTGGAAAATATCCGAAAGAAAGTTGATAATTTCAAACGCATCGCATTGTCGAACTCAGATGGAATTCATCTTTTTGAGGTAAGCGACATTATTCGTTGCGAAAGCGAAGACAATTATACTAAGTTTTATATCAAAAACAACAAACCGATTTTGATTTCAAAAACCTTGAAAGAATACGAAGAATTGTTAACCGAACATGGGTTTGAAAGGATTCACCAAAGTCATTTAATCAATTTGGCTTATTTGAAATCCTACATCAAGAAAGATGGCGGTTATGTGATTATGGCTGATAACAGCAATCTTCCTATTTCGCAAAGAAAAAAAGACAGATTACAAGAATTATTGAAAATGTTGTAGCGAATTCTAAATCAAAATAGGTCGTTACTCATTTAAGAAGAATTAGTAAAGCAACATCCGTTAAATTTATATTGGCTAATAAATCAATCAAATACGAATACTCTATATTATGAAAAAACTATACTTTTTATTATTCTTAATTTCAGGATTAACGAATGCTCAGATCATTAATTTTCCTGATGCAAATTTCAAAGCTGCCTTATTGAATGCAAGTCCTTCCAATACAACTGCAACCGGTAGTGCCGGAAATGTAGCAGTTGATACGAATGCTGATGGTGAAATTCAGATGGCTGAAGCTTTGGCGATAACAGGATTACAGTTTCAATCTGAAGGGATTAATGATTTTTCTGGGTTAGAAAATTTCACTAATCTTGCCTACTTTGGTAGTTATAGTAACAGTGTGAGTGATTTCCATTTAAACGGATTGACCAATTTGCAAACGATTAGTATCTCAGGTAGCAATAACGCTACTACTGTTTTTTCGTTTTCAAATCTTCCGGCTTTGACGCATTTCAATTTTTATTATTCCAATATCACTTCGTTGACGTTGACAAATCTGGCAAACGTTACTGTTATTGGTGTTTGGGGCGATTCACAGTTGACTGATTTGAATTTGATTGGATTAACTTCTTTAAACAGATTGACTGCTAATGATTGTGCGATAAGTAATTTGGCTATTACGAATTCACCGGCAATTACCGAAATCAATTTGGCGAATAGTAACCTGACATCCATTTCAATCACCAATTACCCATCATTAAGAGTCTTAATTCTTTCAGGAAATAACATTACCGATACTTCAGGATTTACAAACATAAACGCAATAGAAGAAATCAATTTACAAGGAAACCAAATTTCAAATTTAGTTTTACCAACTTCATTGCCATTGCTGAAATATTTATATGTAGGTTCTAATGGTTTTCCAACAATTAATTTGTCAGGTTATCCAAGTCTTAGAGGTTTGGCTGTTAACAATAATACGATTACATCTTTAGACTTGTCTAATGTTCCTTTGTTGCAACAATTGATTATGTCCGATAATCCAATTGCTACAGCCGATTTTTCAAATCTTCCTAACTTGACTTCTTTTGCCGGTGGTTCGACCTTACTTTCAGAAATGGATTTTTCTAACAGTCCATCTTTAATGAATTTAAGTTATTTTAACAATCCCAATTTGACCCATATCAATCTAAAAAGTGGCGTAGTGAATAATATTAACTATAACACAAGTACTTATTACAATCTGCCTAATTTAACCTATATCTGTGTAGACGAAGGGGATAATTTTACCTATAGTTTGATCTCAAGCACGCCTACCGTGCCAATAACCAGCTATTGTGATTTTGTTCCCGGTGGAAATTATAATACCATAACCGGCGTATTGACTTTTGATGCTGATAATAACGGTTGTGATAGCAACGATACTTTTCATCCTTTTATGAAAGTTAAAATCAATGATGGATTAGTAATAGGTTCTTCTTTTACGACTACAACAGGTGACTATACATTCTATACTCAAACAGGAACTTTTACTTGGCTTCCTGATTTTGAAAATCCGAGTTGGTTTACTGCAACACCATCCATAGGCGCTATCAATTTCCCGGATAACAACAATAACACCGCTACTCAAAATTTTTGTATAACTGCTAACGGAGTTCATTCAGATGTAGAAATGGTTATTGAGCCTGTTACACCTGCGCGCCCTGGTTTTGATGCTGTCTATAAATTGGTTTATAAAAATAACGGAAACCAAACGGAAACAGTTTATGTTAATTTCAATTTTGATGCTGCCAAACTTCAGCTGGTTTCTACTTCAACTGTTCCTTATTCCTCTGCTGGAGGAAATTTGGCTTGGCAAATCAACAATTTGTTACCGTTTCAAAGCGGAAGTATACTAGTAACGTTACACGTCAATTCGCCAATGGATACACCGGCTGTAAATATTGATGATATTTTAGCCTTCACTTCATTTATTGATGTGTCAATAGATGAGAATTGGGAGGACAATGCATTTGATTACAACCAAATCGTAGTCGGTGCGTTTGATCCAAACGACATTACTTGTTTAGAAGGCGATGTCGTTTCTCCAACAGAAATAGGGAACTATTTGCATTATATGATTCGATTTGAAAATACAGGAACTTTTCAAGCAGAGAACATAGTAGTGAGAACTGAAATAAATCCTGCAGATTTCGATATCAATACACTGCAATTATTAAACGCTTCTCATGCAGTAGATGCCAGAATAAATGGGAATACAGTCGAGTTTGTTTTCCAAAATATCTTATTAGAATCCGGTGGTCATGGTAATGTATTGCTTAAATTGCAGTCTGCTAATTCTTTGCAGCAAGGTGATATGGTAAACAAGCAAGCCAATATCTATTTTGATTATAATTTTCCTGTGGAAACTAATGAGGCGGAAACGGTTTTCCAAGCCTTGAGTAATCCAGATTATGAGATTGATAATTCATTAAATATTTATCCGAATCCTACTTCTGGATTGGTTAATATTAAAGGTGATTTCAACATCAAATCAACTCAATTGTTTGATGTTCAAGGAAGATTGATTCAAACTAATATAATAAACAATACCATAACAGTAATTGACCTTTCATCACAATCCAATGGAATTTATTTTGTGAAAGTGGTAACAGAAAAAGGCATAAAAGTTGATAAATTGATTAAGCAATAAATTTTGGGTTAAATTAATTGTGGTAAAGGCGTACGAAAGTGCGCCTTTTTTTGGTTATATATCAATTTTGCAAAATTTATCAAATAATTAACGAAAACGTTGTTGTAATTCTTTTTTATTTCATTTCGAATTCCCTAATTTTGTTAAATTATTAATTTATCAAGATTTATTTCCATTTTATATCATGTCTAAAACAGCTATATTAGAATTTGATGGTAAGAAGTACGAGTTTCCTGTAATTGTAGGAAGTGAAAACGAAGCCGCCATCGATATTGAAAAACTTCGTGCCTTAACCGGTGCTATAACACTAGATCCGGGCTATAAAAACTCAGGCTCTTGTAAAAGTGATATCACTTTCCTCGATGGTGAAGAAGGAATTCTTCGCTACCGTGGTTATGCTATCGAAGATTTAGCAGAGAAAGCCGATTTCCTTGAGGTTTCTTATTTAGTAATTTTTGGAGAACTGCCTACCAAAGCCCAATTGCAACAGTTTGAAAATGATATTAGAAAATATACATTAGTAAACGAAGAAATGAAAAACATCATTGATGGTTTTCCAAAAACAGCTCATCCAATGGGTGTTTTATCTTCACTTACCAGTGCATTAACAGCATTTAATCCTAAAGTGGTGGATGTTGAAAACGAAAAAGAAATGTATGAAGCAGTATGCAAAACCATGGGTAAATTCTTGGTGATTGCTACTTGGACCTACAGAAAAATGATGGGTTATCCTTTAAACTATTATGACAATACTATAGGTTATGTGGATAATTTTATGCAGTTAATGTTTAAATTACCAACAGGACCTTACAAAGCAAATCCGGTTGTAATTGATGCTTTGGATAAATTATTTATCCTTCACGCTGACCATGAACAAAACTGTTCTACTTCAACCGTTAGAATCGTTGGATCTTCTCATGCCGGTTTGTTTGCTTCAATCTCTGCGGGTGTTTCAGCACTTTGGGGACCATTACATGGTGGTGCAAACCAAGCAGTATTGGAAATGTTGGAAGCCATTCAAAAAGATGGTGGAGATGCTGATAAATATTTGGCAAAAGCTAAAGACAAAGATGATCCATTCCGTTTAATGGGGTTTGGTCATAGAGTTTACAAAAACTTTGATCCAAGAGCCAAAATTATCAAAAAGGCTGCTGATGAAGTTTTAAATACCTTAGGTGTTGATGATCCTATTTTAGATATTGCTAAAAAATTAGAAGCCTCTGCTTTAGTAGATGACTATTTTGTATCCAGAAAATTATATCCGAATGTTGATTTCTACTCCGGAATCATCTATCGTGCTTTAGGTATTCCGACAGAAATGTTTACCGTAATGTTTGCCATCGGAAGACTTCCGGGTTGGATAGCCCAATGGAAAGAGATGCGAATCAATAAAGAGCCAATCGGAAGACCGAGACAAGTTTATACGGGTTATCCGTTAAGAGATTTCCAACCAATGGACAAAAGATAAAATAAAATCAGTGGATTTATTTTAAAAAACTCCTTGCGAAAGCAAGGAGTTTTTTGTTTATAAGAATGAAATGATGCTGTTTTGGGTTTTTCATATCCTTTTTTTTATGCTCGTGCAACGACGGCTAATGACCTAAAAATTAACACAATGTAAAGTTATAACTATAATGTAAGAATAATTAATTAGTATTTTTCAAAAAAGTGTATTTTATCGATTAAATATGTATTTTGAAGATTTTTCAAAAACAATAATATAAATTTGGTTTAATAAAATTAAGCAGTAAACTATTTCAATGCACAACCTACAATAAAGCAACGAGATGGTTTTTTTTACAAAATAAGTATTGAAGCCAAACTTAAGTAATCCTGAATTAACGAGTTTTTAAATGATTTTTTAATGCCCCAAATTTTTTTAATTATGAAAAAAAAATACTTTTTATTTACAACGTTAGCTCTTTTAGCCGTAGTTATAAAAACTAGCGCACAGACTGATAATACTTTTTCAGGAATAGGATCAGGTGTAAACAACACTGGCGATTTTAACACCGGTTTTGGTAAAGATGCCCTACTTAACAATACTAGTAATAGTAACAATGCATTTGGAGTTAGAGCGTTAAGTATTGCAAGTGCGGGTTTTAATAGTGCTTTTGGAAACGAGTCAATGAGGTACAATACTTTTGGAACTTTAAACAGTGCTTTCGGTACCAGAAGTTTAATGTACAACATTACCGGAGCAAGTAATATTGCTATTGGACATAGAAGTATGGAATCGAATACAACCGGTAGTAACAATACGGCTGTCGGATATGCTTCTTTGTTATTCGCCAATGGAAATAATAATATCGCTTTGGGAGTAAATACTCCAAGACATTTGAGAACGGGTAGTTATAATATTTTTATTGGAGCCGAAACAGCGAAAAATTTAATCAGCGGAAACGGAAATGTTTTTTTAGGGAATGTGATTCTTGAATCAGCACCTACTACAGCTAAATTAGCCGGAAACAATACAGATAAAGCCATTATTATTGCGGATGGAGTCGGAAACCAAAGAATTTTTATCAATCAAAACGGACATACCGGAATTGGTTTAGGAAACAATGTAATTCCGGCTAATAGATTAGATGTAAATGGTGGTGTGGTAATCGGTAAAACGTATGTTCCAAATGCATCAACCACAACAAATAACACCACTTTAGCTCCTGCTAGTGGATTGTTGGTAGAGGGAAAAGTTGGGATAGGAAATAAAGCGCCTAACAATAAAGTTGAAATTACACATGGTGTAAGCGGTAATTCAGGTCTTCGATTTACAAATCTTACCAGTCAATTCTTGCCGGCAGCTACTCAAGTATCAGATAAGTTTTTAACGGTTAATGCCAATGGTGATGTCGTGCTCCAAAAAATGGCAGGTTTTGCTAATACTACCAATGTTTTATCATCAAATGCGAATTTGATGACTACGAATGTAAACAATATTCCGGCCTCAGCTCCGATTGTTAACTCAATATCAAACATGATCAATTCCAATAACCAATTGGTTACTATTGTCAATGGTGTAGCGAGTAATCCGGTTAATTTACCAAATCCTCAAGTAATACAAACACTTTCTCAATCAGAAAATACCATAACTTTATCCAATGGTGGTGGCTCAGTAACCATTCCGATTTTTGAAGATACTAATACTGATGCTCAATCTTTAGCTCTGGCAGGTAATGTGCTTTCAATTTCTAACGGAAATAGCGTGACTTTGCCGGCTCAAACACCGCAAACTATTTCACAAACTGGAAATGTGGTAACACTTTCCAATGGAGGAGGTTCATTTACATTACCAACCTTTACCAATACAGATGCTCAATCTTTAACGTTAAGCGGAAATACATTATCAATCTCTAACGGAAACAGTATTACATTGCCTGCCCAAACTTTTCAAACGGTTTCTCAATCAGGAAATACAGTAACGCTTTCTAATGGTGGAGGCTCATTTACATTGCCAACAACCAGCGTAACTGCAGGCAATAATGTAACAGTTACCGGAAATGGTACAACAGCGACACCTTACGTAGTGAGTTCAGCTGATACCAGTCTTTATGCTAATAATGGTGTTATCAATCAAGCTACAACCACAAGCGGTAACAGAGTTGTTGATATGAATAATAGTAATATTTGGTTCAATACTGCCAATAGTACTTCGAATGGTAAAATTTATTTGGGTTCAACTTCCGTTTATCCAAGTACAACCGGAAACTATAAATTGTTTGTTGAAGGTGGAATTCTAACCGAAAAAGTAAAAGTAGCTTTAAGAAGTTCAGCCAATTGGGCAGATTACGTTTTTGCTAGCGATTACAAATTAATGCCGTTAACAGAAGTAGAAAAATTCGTTAAAATTAACAAACATTTGCCGGGAATTGATTCGGCGGAAGTATTAGCAAAAAATGGTCTTGATGTAGCAGAAATGCAATCTAAACAAATGGAGAAAATAGAAGAACTAACCCTTTACATTATTGACCAAGACAAAAAAATTGAAGCTCAAAGCAAAGCTATAGAAAAAAACAACAAAGAAATTGAAGCGTTGAAAGCTCAAATGCAAGCTATAATTGCCAAAACTAAATAATATGCACAAGATATTTAAAATAGTTTTACTCAGCTGTGTTGTGCTCAATTCAGCTACAGTCTCGGCTCAGCTCGATCAATATCTGGCTGAAGAAGACAGCAGGATTTCTTTGTCCCAAAAAACGGAAATCGAAATCCAACGGTTTGTAAATGATAATTTTAAAAACTACAAATTATCAAAAGAAGTTACTGATGATGTGATAAAGCATTTGCGAGAAGAAGAGGAATTCACAGAAGAAGAATTTCAAAAAGCCTTAATTAATACTAAGATTTACGAGCTTAGAAAATTATTCTTTTTTGAAAATCCGGATAAAAAAGACGGTTATATTGCCAAACCACCACCGCCAACGGTAATGCAAACTTGTACCAATGGTGATTTTGAAACCAATACTGCTGGTTATACTTTTTGGTCTGATGCTTATCCACAGCCGGCAACCGGTACAGGATTTTTTCAGTCTTGTTCAATGTCAACAGCGGCAACAGCAACCAATTTGGTGACACCGAGTACCAACAACTTTGGCTCAACTATAACTTTGATTAGCAGTACCAATGCAGGTTATCAGCAATACGATCCAACTTTGGCAGGTTTAGGAATAAATGTGCCTACGTTAAATACTAATGGAGGAACAAAATCCATTAAGTTAAACAATGCTAATGGTTTTGGTTCTTCCGATGTGACTACCATGTCCAGATACTTTCCGGTCATTAATCAATCGACAATTGACTTTAATTTTTCGCTGATAATGGACAATAAACCGGCGCACGGTCAACCTATACAACCATTTTTTAGAGTAAGAGTTTATGATCAATTCAATAATATAGTAGATGAAATTTGTATCATTGCGAATCCGGACAACTGTCTTTTTAATACTTTAGTGGTAAGTAATAACAGAAGGGTTTTATATACCAACTGGATTTGTGCCCGATTGAATGTTCAAGATATTTTAAACCAACCGGGAACAATCGAGTTTACGGTAAGCGATTGTGAGCCTTCAGCACACTTTGGTACTGTTTATATCGATAATATTTGTGGGTTAACTTGTGCTGTTCCTCAATTAGGCGCTTTAAGTACAGATCCAACTAATATCAATTGTCCTGATATGACCGGTAGTACGCCAATACAAGTTTGTGGTACTTACCAGCCACCGGTTAATGCGACGGTAAATACTATCTCATTAAATATTTTACAAAACAACGTGGTGATAGGAAGTATGGCAACGCCAACAACTTTAACGTCAAGTACTTATTGTTTTAACGTTAATCCAAGTTTGTTTGGTGCCAGTCCATCAGGCGATTTTGAATTCCAAGTCAATGGTACTTTCAATGTCAATTGCCCGGCGGGAACATTTATTTATGATATCTCAGATAACTCGGCTAATGTTGGTGCCGATGTCACTTTTGACAATTGTTGTCAACCAACACTAACGCTAGTTTCACCTGCAGATAACCTCAATAATTTGGCAACTGCCACTACTAAAGAAAAAGAAAGGTCGGATTGGATCAAAGCCGCTAATATTGTGTCAGTCGGTGACAACGTTTTAGCCAATGGAGTTGTTTATCATGCCGCAAATTATGTTGAATTAAATCCCGGTTTTGAAGCTGTTTTAGGGTCGCAATTTGTCGCTTATCCCGAAGGTTGTACGGCTGATTTTGAGTATAAAGCACAAAATCAAAATACAAATGTTTCAACAACCAAATCAGCGGTTGATGATGGTGTGGTTAATTTAATCAAACTGACCAATGGTTTCGCTATTATTCCGAATCCATCAAGTAATACTATTGACATTGTGATGAAAAATGCCCAATTCAACAAGGTAAATGTTACTTCTATAGATGGTAAAACAGTCTTAGAAAGAAATATAGAAATGACCGATAAAACCCAATTAGACGTTAGTAGATATGCTAATGGAGTTTATATCATCAACATAACTTCAGACGATGGACGAATTCATACCGAGAAGTTAATCAAGAATTAATTTTACTTCGAAATACTTATAAACAAAGCTTCTCCTAATCGGGAAGCTTTTTTATATTTGTCAAAAGCCAAAAGCTAATTTATGTTACAACTCAATGTAAAAAACGAAACGTCAAGATTAAGAGCCGTAGTGCTCGGTTCAGCCGTAAACAATGGTCCAACACCAAGCGCCGATGAAGCGTATGATCCTAAATCATTAGAACACATTCTCGCCGGAACTTATCCTATTGAAGCCGACATGATCAAAGAAATGGAAGCCTTTAATCAAGTGTTCCAAAAATACAATGTGCAGGTTTACCGCCCGGAAATGATTGAAAACTACAATCAAATTTTCACTCGTGACATCGGATTTGTCATTGACGACATTTTCATCAAAGCTAATATTTTGCCTGATAGAGAAAGAGAACTCGATGCTATTCAATACGTCATTGACCAAATCAATCCGGCTAAAGTGGTTCGTCCACCCGAAGAAGTGCATATCGAAGGTGGCGATGTAATGCTTTGGAACGATTATATTTTTATTGGCACTTACAAAGGTTCCGATTATAAAGATTATATTACGGCTCGTACCAACATTCAAGGTGTAAATTATATCAAGGAATTATTTCCAAACAAAATAGTCAAAGAGTTTGATTTGGTAAAATCTAAGTTGGAAGCTCGCGATAATGCACTACATTTAGACTGTTGTTTTCAACCGGTTGGTAAAAACAAAGGCATCATTTACAAAAGTGGTTTCCGTCAAGAATCGGATTATGTTTTTTTGGTCAAATTATTTGGCAAAGACAACTTGTTCCATATTACGCGTGACGAAATGTACGACATGAATTCCAATGTGTTTTCCATAGATGACAATGTGGTAGTTTCTGAAAAAAACTTCACCAGATTAAACAATTGGCTTCGCGATAACGGATTTATCGTAGAAGAAATACCATACGCAGAGATTGCCAAACAAGAAGGATTGTTGAGGTGTTCGACTTTGCCGTTGATTAGAGATTAGTTTTCTGTTATCGGTTCTCTGTTGTCTGTTAAAATTCTAATAATGAATAGTTACAAAGATTTAGACATTTACAAGATTGCTTTAGATTTGTTCTATCAAGTTCATCCGGCAACTTTACTTTTGCCAAAGTATGAACTTTATGAATTGGGAAGCCAATTAAGAAGATCATCTGATTCTGTGGTTTCTAATATTATTGAAGGTTACGGGCGAAAAAGATATAAAGCAGATTTTATCAGGTTTTTAGTTTTTAGCCATTCAAGTTGTCTGGAAACAAAAGGTCATTTGGAGAAAATACATAATTTATACGAAGGATTAATTCCTGATAATTTAAAATTTATCAATGATTATGATATACTAGGAGCAAAAATTTTTAACTTTATAAAATACGTCGAAGAAAACTGGAAAACCTGATTTTTTTTACTGAAAACAGAGAACCGATAACAGAAAACAGAAAACCGACAACATACAACCAAAAAAATGAAACAAACTACCAATTCCATATTAATGATTCGTCCGGTGGCGTTTCGCATGAATGAACAAACGGCGGTAAACAATTATTACCAAAAAGTACTCGATGGACTATCGCCCGAAACCGTAAACGCCAAAGCACAGGCTGAGTTTGATACTTTTGTAAACAAGTTGCGAAAAGTAGGCGTGAACGTTGTGGTAGTCGAAGATACTTTGGAACCGAATACGCCCGATAGTATTTTTCCAAACAACTGGATTTCATTTCACGAAAACGGTGATGTGGTTTTATATCCGATGTTTGCCGAAAACCGTCGCGCCGAAAGAAGAGAAGATATCCTCGATATTTTGGAAGATGATGGCTTCGAAATCAACGAAATCATGGATTATACCTTGGCCGAAGAAGACAATGTTTTCCTCGAAGGAACCGGAAGTTTGCTTTTAGACCGTGAAAACGGGAAAGCTTATTGTGCTTTATCTCCAAGAGCCGATGAAGAATTGATGATTGAATTCTGTGAAGATTTCGAATTTACTCCGGTGATTTTTGAAGCGTTCCAAACCGTTAACGGTGAAAGAAAACTAATCTACCATACTAATGTCATGATGACTTTAGGTGATACCTTTGCCGTCATTTGTGCCGATTGTATCGATGACAAAAAAGAACGCAAAATGGTCTTAGACAGCCTTCGTGGCGATGATAAAGAAGTGATTTTAATCACCGAAGACCAAGTCAACAACTTCGCCGGAAACATGCTTGAAGTAAAAGGTAAAAACGATGAACGATTCTTAGTAATGAGCGAGTCAGCTTATAAAAGTTTGACCAAAAAGCAAATTGCACAACTTGAAGCACATGTCGAAATAATTCACTCGAGTTTAGATACTATTGAAGCTTGCGGCGGGGGAAGTGCGCGTTGTATGATGGCGGAAATTTTCCTGCCTAAAGAATAATTCTTGAAAAATAAAATCAATTAAAAAGCCCAAAATCGTCTAAATTGTGGACTTTTTTTATTCGTTATTCTTAATTGATTATATTCCTCTGATGATACTCAAAACCGCACTAATAATGTACTGAATTCCAATAGCAACGGTCAAAAAACCAACTATTCTGGAAATGGCCACAATTCCGGAAGCACCAAGATATTTAGCCAAATAATGAGCGCTTCTCAAAATTAAAAAAATCAATAAAGAGACTATGATGATGGAAATGACAGAAGATAAAATTTCCGGGGTAGAATCGTGGTCTTGGTTAAAAGCAATCAATAGCGAAATCGAACCCGGTCCGGCTAACATTGGCATCGCCAACGGTGTTAACGCAATTGAATTCCTGTTTTGCAAATCTTCTTCTACTTCTTTGCTGATTCCTTTTCGCTTTTTCGGATTGGCATTCAGCAAACCAAATCCGGAGCTGGCAATCAAAATACCGCCCGCAATTCTAAGTGCCGAAATCGTAATCCCAAAAAAGCTCAAAACATATTCGCCAATAAAAAAGGAGATTAATAAAATGATACAAACATTTACGGCGGTTAAAAGCGATACCCGAAAGCGTTCGGTTTTGTTGTAATCTTGCGTTAAACCAACAAAGAAAGGGATGGCACCAATGGGGTTCAAAACCGAAAACAAAGCACCCAACAGCACAAAAAAAGTATTCAAAAAGATTTCCATTTTTTCTAATAATTCGAATCGGCAACAAAGATAGGTAAAGAATAAAAGTAAGCGTTAAATTAAAAACATTATTCGTTAAATTTGCGCTATGAAAAACAAGAAAACACTCGTGCTCGGCGCTACGACAAAACCCGAACGATATGCCTTCAAAGCCATCACTATGTTAGTTGAAAAAGGACATTCGGTGTTGGCCATCGGTCAAAATCAAGGAGAAGTAGCCGGAGTTGCCATCAGAACTAAAAATATTCCGTTAAAGAATATTGACACGGTGACTTTATATTTAAATCCGGTGCGCCAACGTGATTATTACAACTATATTATTGAAACCAAACCCAAACGCGTTATCTTCAATCCGGGAACCGAAAATCCTGAGTTTTACCAATTGTTGCAAGGCAATGGAATTAAGGTTGAGGTTGCTTGTACGTTGGTTTTGTTAGCTACAAATCAGTACTAGGAGCGAATGGTTCGGGTTTTATTTGGAATGGTATTTCCCGTTTTCCGTTACAATATCCCGATAAATCGGGATGATTTCCACTACAACCGGGGCTAAAAGGGAAGCCTTTTTAATATCGGGTGTTTTCCGTCGCCGGTTTGCTAATCAAAAGCAATCCGATAAAAGTGATTAAACCATTCACTATAATCAACTCGTTATCTATAGTGTAATTTCCCAATAACTCCGCAGAATATTTGCTGATAAAAAAGCAAATCGCCGGCGAAATCACACAAACCAAGGGTACGAATTTGTCATGAACCGTTTTTGATTTCACAAATAACCCAAAGGCATACAGCCCTAAAAGTGGTCCGTAGGTGTAAGACGCAATCTTGAAAATCATTTTTACTACCGAAGCGTCGTTTACCGTATTGAATAAGATAATCACCAAAAACATCAGAAACGAAAATCCAATATGAACCCAATGACGCGTTCTAACAATGTTGGGTTTGTTTTGGTTTTCAGCTTTATCCATGCCTAAAAAATCTACGCAAAATGAAGTTGTTAAGGCTGTCAAAGCACTATCGGTTGTGGCAAAAGTCGCTGCAGTCAATCCCAATAAAAATACTACTGCCGGAATTACGCCCAGATGATTTAAGGCAATTTCAGGGAATAAAAAGTCGGTTCGTGCTACGCCATCAACCATCGGAACTGCGATACCGTTTTTTTCTGCATACATATAAAGGAGTGCACCAACACTCAAAAAGAAAATATTAATCAGCACAAATATTCCGGTGAAAGTGAACATGTTTTTTTGTGCTTCGCCTATGTTTTTACAACTTAAATTCTTTTGCATCAAATCCTGATCAAGACCAACCATGGCAATGGTTACAAATATGCCGCCAAGCACTTGTTTCCAAAAATAATTACCTTTCAAATAATCTTCGAAAAAGAAAATTTTAGAATAGTTACTTTCTTTAACCGTTTCAAAAGCTTGAAAAAAGGATAAATCCAAACTATTGCAAATGAAAATAATGGTCAGAAATACTGATGAAACTAAGAAGAAAGTTTGCAAAGTATCAGTAATAATAATCGTTTTCAAACCGCCACGATACGTGTACGCGAAAATCAATCCGAGTGAAATTAAAACCGTTAAAGCAAAAGGAATGTTGAAAGCATCAAACACATAGCGTTGCAATACAATCACCACCAAATACAATCGGAAAGCCGAGCCAATCGTTCGGCTGATTAAGAAAATAGAAGCCGCGGTTTTATAACTTATTGTGCCCAATCGTTGTTCAATATAACTATAAATCGAAGTTAGATTCATACGGTAATACAGCGGTAGCAAGACTTTGGCAATGATTAAAAAACCAATAGCGTTACCTAAAACAAATTGGAAATATTTAAACTGCAAATCGGGATTGCCCACTTCGCCCGGAACCGAAATAAAAGTCACACCCGAAAGCGCAGTGCCAATCATTCCAAAGGCCACCAAATACCATTTCGAGTTTTTATTGGCTTTGAAAAAAGTGTCGTTATCACTTCCTTTTTTGCTTACAATATTGGAAATCAAAATCAGTAACCCGAAGTAAATGACGATGATAATTAAGATGGTCGTTGGTGACATAAGTTGGATTTTATAGTAAGCCAAAATACTAAAAAATGTCAATGAGTTGATTTGGTTATTGGGTTATTTGTAAAGAATAAATGTTGATAACAATTATCTGACGAACAATCTAAAATTCTAATAATCTATCTCGAACGTTCAGGACTATTTTGTTATTTTTGCCCCATGGAATTCTCATCAAAACTTTTAGAAAAAGCGGTCAACGAAATAGCGCAATTACCAGGAATAGGAAAGCGAACGGCCTTGCGATTGGTGTTGCATTTACTGAAACAGCCTGTAGAACAAACCCGGTTTTTGTCTCAAGCGTTAACAACCATGCGTGAGGAAATTAAGTTTTGTAAAACTTGTCACAACATTTCAGATGTAGAAGTATGTGAAATTTGCAATAACCCTGCAAGAAATCACAAAATTATCTGTGTGGTGGAAGATGTACGCGATGTAATGGCAATTGAAAATACCAATCAATTCAAAGGGATTTACCATGTTTTGGGTGGCAAGATTTCTCCAATTGACGGCGTTGGTCCAAGTCAGTTGAACATTAATTCTTTGGTAGAAAAAGTAAAATTGGGACAAACAGAAGAATTGATTTTTGCCTTAAGTTCAACGATGGAAGGTGATACAACTAATTTTTATATATTCAAACAAATCAAAGATTTAGAGATAAAGACATCTACCATCGCCAGAGGAATTGCGGTAGGAGATGAATTGGAATATGCTGATGAGGTGACTTTAGGGAGAAGTATTTTGAATAGGGTTCCTTTTGAAAATTCTTTGAAAAATTTATAAAAAAATAATAGCATACTACATTTTTGTATTTAGATTTGAAAAATCTATCTTTGTTTGCTAATTTTTTCTAAAAACTAATGAATAAACCCAATATATATTTATTTTTTCTCTTTAGTATTTTATTGACCTCTTGCGTTCCTACCAAGGATTTGATTTATCTTCAAAATAAAAACGATGGTACAAATGCGGCGGTAACTCCTTCAAATCAAAAACCTTATCGTTTGCAAACCAATGATTTGGTAAATATTGCTATCAGAGCCGTAGATCCTAAATTGGTTGAAATATTTAATCCTACCGGAGGACAAACTGTTGGCTCTGTCGGAGAACAAAGTAACTATTTGAATGGTTATTCTGTTGATGATCATGGAAACATAAGATTGCCTGTTTTAGGTGAACTAAACGTTTTAGGTTATACCACTGAGGAAGTTAGACTTAAGATTGAGAAGTTGCTTTTCGAAAAATTTTTTAAAAATGAAGCCGGAATTTTTGTAATAGTGAAACTATCCGGATTCAGGTATACCATAAATGGAGAAGTGGGCAGTATGGGTACTAAAACTTTATACCAAGATAAAGTTAACATCATGGAAGCCATTGCAAATGCTGGAGATATATCCATAACAGGAGATAGAAAAGATGTAAAAGTAATAAGAAGCTTTCCTCAGGGTAGTGAAACTTTCAGCATAGATTTGACCGATAGTAAAGCGGTAAATTCACCTGTATTTTTTCTTCAACCCAATGATTACATCTATGTAAAACCTCTGAAACAAAAAACATGGGGAACAGGAAAAACAGGAATCGAATCCTTGACCACTATAGTAACTTTATTGTCTTTAGCAACCACTACTTATTTGCTGCTTAATAATTAACACCTATTTTCATGTTAGACGTAAAAGATTTTACTTTTTTTGATAAACAAAATAGCTTTGATTTTAAGGGTTTTTTAATTAAAACATTGAGCTATTGGAAATGGTTTGTTGTTGGTTTAATTATTGCTTTTTCCATTGCGCACCAAGTTAATGTCAGAAAGCAAAAAATTTACGGGATTGATACTACAATAGCTGTTCAAGAAGAGAATAATCCCTTTTTTACTGCCAATACGAGTTTAGTATTTAATTGGGGTGGTACTTCGGATAAAGTACAAATGATTTCTACTACCTTGAAATCAAGATCTCACAACGAACTAGTAGTAGACAGGTTAGGATTTTATATCGATTATTTCAAACAGACGAAATATTTTTTACAAGATGTTTATGGTGAAGTACCATTCGAAGTAGTAATAGATAAAAGTAAAGACCAATTGTATGAACAGTTTGTCAGAGTAAAAATGCTGTCCAACGACACCTATCAAATTACCATTCCGTTTCAAGCAAGTAATGCAGGAGTGATTCGTTACAAAGACAATACTAAATCAGTTGTTCCTGTTCCCAATGCTGAATTTAAAAGAACTTTTAAAATAGGGCAAGAAGTCAATCTGCCTTTCCTACATTGGAAATTAAATTTGTCCAAAGATCCTAGTAAAAACTTTGGGGAAGAGATATTAATTCGTTTCAATTCCTTTGACAATACTGTTTCTTCTTTAAAAGGTGTTCGTGTTGATGTGGATGAAAGAGCCGGTTCTATACTTAGGTTAAGTATGGAAGGAACTAACAAATCCAGAATGGTTGCATACTTAAACGCTACCGTAGACGTTTTAATCAAAAGACAGCTTGAAAGTAAAAACCAATTTGCCGAGAATACGATCAATTTTATTGATGAAACCTTGGTGAAAATGGAAGAACAATTAAAAGATTCGGGTGATGACTTAAAAACTTTCAGTAAATCCAATAATATTCTTGACATTGAAGAAGGCGGAGTCACTTACAAAAGTCAGTTGATAGATTATGACAAGCAGAAAGATGAAGTGGAAAGAAAGATAGCCTATCTCAACTTATTAAAAAATTACCTCAAAAACAGTGTGGATTTTTCAAAATTACCTGCGCCAACAGTTGCCGGTATTGAGGAACCAAATATTACCGGTAATGTTAGTAAGTTAATTGATTTGTCTATCCAAAGATCACAGTTAGCTTATTCCATCAAAGGTGATGTTTATTATGAAAGAATAGACAACGAAATTCAATCGGTTAAAAAAGTGTTGTTGGAAAATGGTAATTCATTGCGAATTGCGTTAGAGTATGATTTAAGGCTTGTCAATCAAAAAATTCAAAAGGTAGAAGGTGAAATCAGTACGCTTCCTGAAAACAAGCAAGAATGGTTAAAGCTCTCTAGAAAATACAATTTAAGCGATAACATTTACAACACCTTTTTGCAAAAAAGGAGTGAAGCTTCTATCGTAAAAGCGGCCAATTTATCAGATATTAAATTCATTGATCCGGCCAAAGATGTTGGTGGTGGTTTATTAGGACCAAAAACCGGTGTCAATTATGTTTTGGCATTTTTTATGGGATTGTTAATTCCATTGGTATTGGTTTTCTTTATTTTCTTTATCAGTAACTCTATTCAGAATATTGAAGATATTTCAAGCTTAACACAATTGCCATTAATCGGAATTGTGGGAGTGAAACATTCTGAAACCAATTTATCTGTTTTTGAAAGACCAAAATCGGCACTTTCGGAGTCCTTTAGAGCCATTCGTTCGTCTTTACAATTTTTATACAAAAAGCAAAGCATAGAAGGAACCAAAACTTTGATGTTGACTTCTTCTGTCAGTGGAGAAGGAAAAACATTCTGTTCTATCAATATAGCGACCGTTTTTGCTTTGAGCGAGAAAAAGACCATCATATTAGGTCTCGATTTAAGAAAACCTAAGATTTTTGATGATTTCAATATTCAAAATGATATCGGAGCGGTGAATTATTTGATTGGTCAAAAAACATTAGACGAAGTTATTCAGCATACACACATTCCTTATCTTGATGTAATCACATCTGGACCAATTCCGCCCAATCCATCGGAGTTAATTCTTGGTGATTCCATGAAGGAAATGATTGCGCGTCTCAAGGAGGATTACGATTATATTATTTTGGATACTCCACCGGTTGGTTTGGTTTCGGATGCTTTAGAGTTGGCTCAGTTTTGTGATGTTACCTTATATATCGTTCGTCAAAATTTTACCAAAAAAGAAATGTTGACACTTTTAAACAACAGAACCAAACGCGGTGAGTTGAACAATGTGAGCATTATTTTTAACGGCTATGAAAATAAAGCCAAATATGGTGTTGGTTATGGCTATGGTTATGGCTACGGCTACAGTTATGGCTATGGTTACGGTAGTGGTTATCATGAAGATGATGAACCAAACGGATTCTTTGCCAAATGGAAATACAGACTACTAAAAAGATTCAAGTCATGATAGATAATGCAAAAGCAATTCTCATAACCGGAGGTGCGGGATTTATAGGTTCAAACCTTTGTGACTATTTTTTAGGCAAAGGCTATTTGGTTACTTGCTTAGATAATTTTGCAACCGGTCACCGACACAACATTGCAGGATTTTTAAACCATGAAAATTTTAAGTTGATAGAAGGTGATATTAGAAATATTGAGACTTGTAATGAAGCAGTGAAAAATATAGATTTTGTTTTACATCAAGCGGCTTTGGGTTCGGTGCCTCGTTCTATCAATGATCCAATTACCAGTAATGAGGTGAATGTTTCCGGGTTTTTAAATATGCTCGTGGCTTCAAGAGATGCCGGTGTGAAAAGATTTGTTTATGCGGCTAGTTCTTCTACTTATGGAGATTCAGAGAGTTTGCCTAAGGTGGAAGATAAGATTGGGAAACCACTTTCTCCTTATGCCATTACGAAGTATGTAAACGAATTGTATGCGGAAATTTTTGGTAAAACGTATGGATTAGAAACCATCGGATTGCGCTATTTTAATGTTTATGGCAGAAGACAAGATCCCAAAGGTGCTTATGCGGCTGTGATTCCGAAATTTGTTATGCAATTCATGGCACAGGAAAGTCCGGTAATTAATGGCGATGGCAATTATTCAAGAGACTTTACTTATATAGATAATGTGATTCAAATGAATGAGTTGGCGATGTTGACTCAAAATCCGGAAGCGGTGAATACGGTTTATAACACAGCTTTTGGAGACAGAACAACTTTGAATGATATGGTTAAATACCTCAAATTATATTTGTCGGAATTTGACCCGAAGATAGCTGATATTGAGGTGGTGTATGGCCCTAACAGAGCAGGTGATATTCCTCATTCTTTAGCCAGTATTGACAAGGCAAAACAATTACTAAAATATAACCCGAAATTCTCTTTTCAAGATGGTTTGAAAGAAGCAGTTGCGTGGTATTGGAAGCATTTAAAAAAAGATTAAAAATTACTATTGATAATGAAAATAACTAATATTTGTTGTATCGGAGCAGGTTATGTTGGAGGACCAACCATGGCTGTTATAGCCGAAAAATGTCCACACATTAAAGTGACTGTAGTCGATTTAAATGAAGCCAGAATTGCGGCTTGGAATGATGAAGATGTAAATAATATTCCTATTTACGAGCCTGGATTGAACGAAATTGTAGCCAATACCAGAAATAAAAATTTATTCTTTTCTACCGAGGTTGATAAAGCCATTGATGAAGCTGAATTGATTTTTATATCGGTAAATACACCAACCAAAACCTATGGTACAGGAAAGGGAATGGCAGCCGATTTAAAACATATAGAATTGTGTGCTCGTCAAATTGCTAAAGTAGCTAAAAACGATAAAATTATTGTTGAAAAATCTACTTTACCGGTAAGAACCGCAGAAGCTTTAAAAAGCATTCTAGACAATACCGGAAATGGTGTTCAGTTCCAAATTCTTTCTAATCCCGAATTTCTTGCTGAAGGAACTGCTGTCCAAGATTTATTAAATCCTGACAGGGTTTTAATTGGTGGTGAAACTACGCCGGAAGGACAAGAAGCAATCGAATCTTTGGTAGCTGTTTATGCGAATTGGGTTCCTAAAGAACGCATTTTGAAAACCAATGTTTGGTCATCGGAATTGTCGAAATTAACGGCTAATGCTTTTTTAGCCCAAAGAGTTTCTTCGATTAATGCGATGTCGGAATTGTGTGAAAAAACAGAGGCTAACGTGAATGAAGTAGCCAAAGCTATCGGAATGGATAGTAGAATTGGTTCTAAATTCTTAAAGGCTTCCGTTGGTTTTGGCGGTTCTTGTTTTCAAAAAGACATTTTGAATTTGGTTTATATTTCTAAAGCTTTCGGATTAAACGAAGTGGCTGATTATTGGGAGCAAGTCATTATCATGAATGACCATCAAAAGAGACGTTTTTCCAGAAATATAGTGCAAACTTTGTACAATACCGTATCGGGAAAAAAGATTGCTTTCTTGGGTTGGGCGTTCAAAAAAGACACCAATGATACCAGAGAATCTGCTGCGATTTATGTTGCTGATGATTTGATTAATGAGCAAGCTAATATTGCGCTTTATGATCCTAAAGTTGGTCACCAACAAGTGTTGTCTGATTTAGATTATTTGAATACCAGAAAACCTGCTGATAATGAAAAACACATTGTGACTTTCGACAATCCATATACCGCTTGCGAAAACTCACATGCTGTAGCGATATTGACGGAATGGGATGAGTTTAAAGATTACGATTGGGAAAAAATATATGACAGCATGTTGAAGCCTGCCTTTATATTTGACGGTAGAAATCTATTAGATGCTGATAAGTTGAGAGCAATTGGATTTGTTTACCAATCTATTGGCAGTTAATTGTCAGTTGTTGGTTTTGTAGAATAAAAAATAGGAGACAGAGGATATCAAAAAAAATATATAATAATGAATATTAAAATTGCTGTTATAGGGTTAGGATATGTGGGTTTGCCATTAGCAAGATTGTTTGCTACAAAGTATCCGGTTGTTGGTTTTGATATTAATCAAAATAGAATTCAGGAATTGAACTCCGGGGTTGATTCCACTTTGGAAATAGATAAGGAAACTTTAAATGCAGTTCTTGTTACCTCAAGTAATGATGCTAACGGCCTTTTTTGCAGCAATAACATTGCCGATATCAAAGATTGCAATTATTATATAGTAACGGTTCCTACGCCGGTTGACAAAAACAATCGTCCCGATTTAACGCCGCTTTATAAGTCGAGTGAAACTGTTGGGAAAGTATTGAAAAAAGGGGATATCGTCATCTATGAATCAACGGTTTATCCGGGAGTTACTGAGGAAGAGTGTATTCCTGTTTTGGAAAGAGTGAGTGGCTTGAAATTCAATATTGATTTCTTCGCAGGCTATTCTCCGGAAAGAATTAATCCGGGCGATAAAGAACATACGGTAGAGAAAATCCTAAAAGTAACTTCGGGTTCTACACCGGAAATCGGTCAGAAAGTAAATGATTTATACAAGTCGGTTATTATTGCCGGCACGCATTTAGCACCTTCTATAAAAGTGGCTGAAGCCGCCAAAGTGATTGAGAATTCGCAACGTGATATTAATATTGCTTTTGTAAATGAGTTGGCTAAAATTTTTAATTTATTGGAAATTGATACCCATGCCGTTTTAGAAGCTGCCGGAACTAAGTGGAACTTTTTGCCGTTCAAACCGGGATTGGTTGGTGGACATTGTATTGGAGTTGATCCTTATTATTTGGCGCAAAAAGCACAAGAAAAAGGCTATCATCCCGAAATTATTTTGGCCGGAAGACGATTGAATGATAGTATGGGCGAATATGTAGCTTCTCAAGTAGTTAAGCTAATGATTAAAAAAGGCGTTGCTATAAATGGGGCCAAATTGTTGATGTTAGGCATTACTTTTAAAGAAAATTGTCCCGATGTACGCAATACGAAGATAGTTGATGTAGTGCATGCTCTGGAAGATTATGGTATCGCTGTTACCATTTTTGATCCTTGGGCCAAACCTTCTGAAGTGAAGCATGAGTACCAATTGGTAACGACAAATGATTTGCCTGCCGATACTTTTGATGCTATTGTTTTGGGTGTAGCGCATCAAGAATTTGTAACGATTGATTTGTCTAAATTGAAAAAAGCCAATGGCGTTTTGTTTGATGTTAAAGGTGTTTTGAATGAAAAGGCAGATGGGAGATTGTAAAGAATTACGAATTATATATTACGAATTACGATTTAAAAAATGAAAAAGATTTTAATAACGGGTGGCGCAGGGTTTATTGGTTCTCATGTAGTTCGTCGTTTTGTGACTAAGTATCCGGCGTATCAAATATTTAATTTGGATGCCTTGACTTATGCCGGAAATTTAGAAAATATTGCAGATATCGAGCAAACACCTAATTACACTTTTATTAAAGGAGATATAGTTGATGCAGATTTTATCAATGATTTGTTTCAAAAACACCAGTTTGATGGCGTAATTCATTTGGCTGCAGAATCCCATGTAGATCGCTCTATAACTGATCCTTTAGCGTTTGTTAAAACCAATGTTTTTGGCACGATGAATTTATTGAATGCCGCAAAAACCATTTGGGCAGCTAAGTTTGAAGACAAAAGGTTTTACCATGTCAGTACCGATGAGGTTTATGGCAGTTTGGGTGCAACGGGTTTGTTTACAGAGACTACGCCTTATGACCCGAATTCTCCTTACTCGGCTTCTAAAGCAAGTTCAGATCATTTTGTTCGTGCGTATGGAGAAACTTATGGTTTGCCTTATGTGATTACGAATTGTTCAAACAACTACGGACCAAATCATTTTCCGGAGAAGTTAATTCCGCTTTTTATCAATAACATTATTAATAACAAGTCTTTGCCGGTTTATGGTGATGGAAATTACACCCGTGATTGGTTGTATGTTATTGATCATGCTATTGCAATTGATTTGGTTTTCCATGAAGGACGCAATCACGAAACCTACAATATTGGTGGTTTTAATGAATGGCGAAATATTGACTTGGTGAAATTACTTTGTCAAAAAATGGATGGTAAATTAGGTAGGGCTTCCGGGACTTCCGAGAAGTTGATTACTTATGTAAAAGACCGACCTGGCCACGATTTGAGGTATGCTATTGATGCTTCTAAAATCAATTCGGAATTGGGTTGGAAGCCTTCAGTTACTTTTGAAGAAGGTTTGGAACAAACTATAGATTGGTTTCTTGCCAATGAAGTTTGGTTGCATAATGTAACTTCGGGCGAATATTCGAAGTATTATGAGAAGCAGTATTCTTAGCGTTCAATCTTAGTTTTTATAAAATGAAAGTCTTGTTTTTGCAAGGCTTTTTTGTTTTTAATCAAGAAGATAAACGGTTAATAATTGGTTTCTTTTTAGTTTAAAATGGCAATTGGGTTAGAATGATTTAGTATGGTAGTTTTTTACTCTGAACAGGGTAATTGTTTAGTTGTTAATTTAGGGGCGCATTTTTTTTAGAATGTGTAGTATATTAACTAAAAATCAACAATTTATTAACACGCAAACGTTTTCGTTCGTATGGTTAAATTTAGTTTTGTAATTTGGATTGGTTAATTTTATAGTTTTATTGACCCAAATTCTACTACTTCTTAATTCCTTTTGGCTTGTTTAAGTCATTTGAATGTTATTGTCATTTTTAACTTTTACTAATTTAAAAATTACTTTATGAAAAGAATTTTACCCTTTTTACTGATTTTGATCAGTTCTCCTTTTTTTGGTCAAACTTATCAAACTTGGAGGTCTGAGGCTACTAACAACATTTGGCAAACCAATGATAATTGGTGGAATTTTCCAAATGGAAGTCCTATAGTATTTGGGCAACAAGAATGGGATAATAACCATCAAACTTCTCAGCAATCTACTTCGGATGTTAGCACATGGCGATTCTTATTCAAGGGCGGTGCCAATGCAGCGCATACTTTTTCCGGAAATAAAGTGAGGTTTTTTGATTTTACCACACAGAATCCTTCCATTACAAATACATCTACTGCAACACACGTTATCAACAATAACATTGAAGGTGATGGAGATGTTGCCGATCCTTTGGAAATTTATGTATATGATGGAAATTTGACCTTCAACGGTACTATGAACAACATGGGGTCTTGGATAGACGTTTATGGTAACAGTGGTAGGAGCGTGGCTTTTACTGGAGCGATATCCGGGAATGGTGGATTTACAGTAAAACAAAATGTTACTGTGACTTTGTCTAATGCAACGAACTCTTACACCGGATCTACCACTGTTGAATCAGGAACATTAATTGTACAAAAAGGAGGTCATTCGGCCAATATAACTACAGGGGCGATTGCTTTTACTTTTGCTTCTACTACACAAGCTGCAGGAACTTACGATTTTTTACCGGGACAACTTGGAGGGAATACCTCGAGAACATTAACCAGTAATTTAGTTGGTAGTAAGTCTGTTAGTTTTAATTATGCTACAGGTGATGTAACAATTTGTGATTTATCGACTGCGCCAACTGGAATCTTAGGGAATACTTCTATTTGTGCGGGCTCAAGTACTTCACTTACCGTAAACGGTGGGACAAAAGGAACCGGTGCGGTGACGCAATGGTATACAGGTTCTTGTGGTGGTACCTTAGTTGGAACAGGAGATACTTTAAACACTACAAGTTTGCTAGCTGATACCACTTACTATGTTAGATATTCGGGTAACTGTAACACTACGACTTGTGCTCAAGTAACTGTAACAGTAACACCACTAGCAACCCCAACAGTTTCGTTAAGCAGCAGCGATGGCGATAATACATTTGCCTATGGTACAAGCGTTACTTTCACGGCCAATGCAGGAAATTTAGGTGGCGGTACTGCGAGTTATGATTTCAAGGTAAATGGCGTATCGGTTCAAAATGGTGCTTCTAATACTTATACTGTTAGTACAGCCAATGAGAATAACTTGGCCAATGGTAATCAGGTTAGTGTTAGTATCACGGTAACAGGAGGCACTTGTTTATCGACACCAACAGCCGATAGTAATGTTATAGCCAATACCGTAACAGGAGCTTATTTTACCAATATCACTAATTATTGTGGTCAGACCTTACCGGCAGTTGGTTCAAGAATAAAATGTTCTGTACCAAGCGGCGTTGTAGGTGTTTTAGGCTATCGATTTAAAGTGACCAATAATGTTACTGCTATGTCTACTACAGTAGACAGCAATGTTGCCAGTTTTAATATGGGCATGATTAACAGTAGTGTTTTTGCATACGGAACAAGTTATAATGTTCAAGTAGCTGCTATCGTTAATGGCGTTTTACAGCCTTATAGCAGTGGCGTATGTGTTATCACTACTCCAAGTGTTCCATCGAATCAAGTAACTTCATTATGTGGTCAGACTTTAGAGTCTTTGAATACAAGAATTTATGCTTCTACAGTTTCAGGTTCTGTACTTTACAGATGGAGAGTTGCTTTGTCTACAGCACCAACGACTTATTTCACACTTACTACAACTTCATCAAGTTTTAGATTGACCAATGTACCTGATTTGAATGTTACTTTTGGTAAGACTTATTTGGTAGAAGTTCAATCGGATGTTGTTATCAATGGAGTGTCATTTACCTCAGATTATAGCACAGTTTGTAATGTAAGTACACCGGCGGCTTCTACTATCAGCGTTTCAGCTAATCAGTGTGGTCAGACTTTGACGACTATCTTGGATAGAATTTATGTTAACTCAGTACCGAATGCTGTGAATTATACCTACCGTGTACAGAAAGTTGGTAGTGCACAAGCTTATGACTTCACAACCAGTTTTACGAGTTTCCGTTTGAATAATTTCCCATCATTGTCATTGACTTATGATTCTGAGTATAATGTTTCGGTAATGGTAGAACTCCTTATCGATGGCGTTTATTATGAATCAGAATTTAGTACGCCATGTATCATCAGAACACCATTATTCCCAACAGTAGGTCTTCAGTCTTCACAATGTAGTGATGGAAATGAGGAAACTCCTGGGCCTTACCAAGTACAATCAAATTCAGAACTTATTTATAGTGAGTTTGTATCGGGCGCTTCTTATGAGTTCTTGCTACAGCCATTAGTAAATGGAGTGCCAACAGGAACACCATTAAGCACTACACGTTCCGGAAACTACTTTTCTTTGGATATGATTGACGGAGAGTTAGCAGATACAGATTATGTGGTTTATGTGAAATTGCTTCACTATGGCGAAGGTCCTGTGGGTAAAGATTGTATTATCAGAACACCATCAGTAGCTTCTAAAATGACTATTGCGTCATCAGCATTTGCTGCTAAAGCTTATCCAAACCCATTTGCAAACAACTTCTTGATTGATTTGGCTACAGAGAGCAAATCATCAGTAAGTATCAAAGTTTATGATATGGTTGGAAGAGTTGTAGATCAAAGAAGCGTTGCTGTTTCGGATATGGAAAGTATGACTATTGGTGAGCAATACCCAAGTGGTGTTTACAATGTTATTATTACACAAGGTGAAGAAGTGAAAACCCTTCGAGTGATTAAACGATAAGGTATATTACAAATTACGAGGTACTAAGTATTAAGTAAAGCGTATTAAGATTTTTAAATCCCTGTCTCAGTAAACGAGATAGGGATTTTTTTTAGCCAAGAAGGCGCAAAGACGACGCGAAGTTCACGAAGGGTTTTTAAATCCTCTTTGGTCCTCTAATGCTTTTCTATTGCTTTCAGTTATTGCAAGGAGACTTTTCTGTGATTTACTATTCTCTGTTCTCCGTTTACTATTCTCGGTTTGCTATTTACTGTTCTCAGTTCGTTATTTTCTATTCTCTATTCCTTATTTGTGGTTTACTGATCGCTATTTACGATTCTCTGTTCGTTGTTTACTACTCTCTGTTTCTTATTTGCGATTCTTTGTTCGTTAGTTACTGTTCTTGGCTCTCATTTCACTGTTTTAATATACCTTTTTAGTGAATTATTGGTTTTGTAGAATTGGTTTACAGTTTTAGTATTTCCATACGTTAAAATTTAGGTTTATTACGGTTAAATCCTGATGGGAAGCTTTTTACATTTCCTAGTTATTTTTTTGTTTGATGAAGAAAATAGGCTTTAATTTCATTTTTATTTCAAATACGAATACGTTAAGTAAGTTTTTATTCATATAAATCATTTTTTTTACTAAATTATTAACTTAACTTTAAGTTAATTGTAAAAAAAGTGTATTTTTAAAGCCTATTTACACACATTTAAGTTATGTAATGCATACTTAACGCTTGTATTTTTTTGCAGTTGTAGGTTGATTATCAGTCATCTGTTTGAAATTAGAGAAAGCGTTTTTTTTGTAATTCTTTTTGTGTGGTGTCTGGTAGTCAATTTCTATATCAGGACACCTTAAGTATAGTGGAGGAAATAGCTTATACATGTTTTATTATTTTTAAAAATATTATGAAAAAAAAATTACTCATTCAAACTCTTAATTGGTTTCAATGTTATTCCCCAAAATCCTCCGGATTGTTAGTGACTTTATTGCTGGTTTTGAATTTTGCACTTATTGAGAAAACCAGTGCGCAATGTATCGGACCTTATGCTCGTTTTGAGAGTGTTAAATCAAAAGCTAATATGCAAGCCGATGGATGGTCTTTTTCTACTACGGCAAATGTTGGGACAACTCTTGGTATTGCTCGTTCCGGAACAACATATGCTTTATTGGGAAATGTGAATTTTTATATTCAAACACCATTAATTGCGAATCCGGATAATTTTTCTTTTTATTACAGAAATAATAGTACTGTAAACACAATTACTTTTAAAGTCGAATGGTCAACTGATATAGCTTTTGGTTCTATACTAGGTACATCGGGCAATTTAACCGTTTCTTCATTAACCTATTCTAATTATTCTGTCTCTTTGAGTGGGTTGTCTAATATATATGTAAGGGTAACTTATGTTTCAAATACTGCCGGAAGTGCTCTTTATCTAGATGATTTTTCTTGGACTTCTACCGTAGCAAGTGAAAACAGAACTATTGTACCTGTTCAACAAGGCAATGGAGCACCAACTAATTGTGCCGGCGGTAGTGTGACTTTAAACTCAAGTGATGTTTATACGATGTATGACAATGGAGGCGAATTTGATGGGTATAATCTCAATCAAAACAATCAAGTGACTTTTAGCCCTAGTGGTGCTGCATTTACTGCCGGTGACAGGGTTCGTGTTCAGTTTGTAAACTATACCAGTGTTGGTTTTGCAGCAACAACAGATAGGATAGATGTTTGGGATAATAATGGTACAACGTTAGACGCTACTACCAATATACTAGGTCATACTTCTGCCAATGGTTTGGTTCCAAGTGTTTTGACTTATATTTCTACCATAGCTACAGATGGTTCGCTAACGGTTCGATTTGCGTCTGATGCTGTTACAAATAATTTGGGTTTTAAAATACTAGTTGATTTAGTGCGTTGTGCAGTGCCAACCGGTTTGGCCGCTTCGTCTGTAGGTTCAACCACAGCTTCTTTAACTTGGGGTGCCACTTCGGCAAATAATTATGACGTCTATTATAGTACTAGTAATACTCCGCCCTCGGCTAATCCTGTAAATAATCCGCCAACTTTTAATGTCATTAATGTTCCCGGTGCGAATACAGTTAATCTTACCGGTTTAACTACCAGTGCCACTTATTACGTTTGGGTTCGTTCCCGCTGTTCGAGTTCTCCGGATAGTTATAGTCCGTGGTCTTCTCCAATCAGTTTTAGTACGGTAGATTGTTCTGCTTTTTCAATAACCACCAATCCTTCCAATACTGCACAAAACCCTTGTTTGAGTGCAGGTTCAACAGCCTTAACGGTTGCCGCGACCGGTGGAGCAGGGTATGGGTACCAATGGTATAGTAATGTGGTCAATTCTAATTCGGGCGGAACATTATTAGGTGGCGCTACACTTGATACTTACAGTCCGCTTACCACCGCTACCGGAACACTCTATTATTATTGTGTGGTAACCAGTACGACACCCGGTTGTTCTGCAACCAGTACGGTTTCGGGAGCGGTTACAGTTATTGCTGCGCCTTCGGTGGCGCCGGTAGCTACAGCAGGAACGCTCGTGACTTCAAATTCTTTTAGTGCCAATTGGGGTGCGGTTGCCGGTGCAACAGGATATCGCCTTGATGTTTCTACGAATATTGCTTTTGGCAGTTATGTTGGGATATATAACAATTTGGCTTTGGGCAATGTGGTTACGTTATCAGTAGCCGGGTTGAATGCAGGAACAACATATTATTATAGAGTAAGGGCTTTTAATACTTGTGGTACTACAACTTCTTCTAATATTATTACGGTAACCACTACGGCTTTGAGTTATTGTATTCCTAGTGGTAATGGTTTTTTCCAGGATCCGCTTGGGATTACCAATTTTAGTGCGGGCACCATCAATAATACTACTGTTATAGAAGCTAATAATTATGGAGATTATACGAGTTTGAGTACTAATGTTTTTGTTGGGGCTACCTTACCGTTTAGTGTTACGCTAAGAACAGGATATGGTTATAGTACTAATGTTTGGGTCGATTGGAACAATGATGGTGATTTTATTGATGCAGGAGAATTGGTTTACCAAGGAGAATCAGGAGCCACTATTCCTACTACATTATCGGGAAGTTTTCCGGTTCCTTTGCTTAATTCCAACGCTTTAAGTACGGTAGGTTCTCACCGCATGAGAGTAGGAGCTATTGATTTCGGGCCGTTTACCGATCCGTGTCGAAATGGAAACTACCAAGCTTTTGAAGATTATACTTTAAATGTAATAGCAGTACCACCTTGTGCTGTCTCAACACCTTCTGCTTTAACCACGGTGAATGTATCGGCTACTTCGGCTAGTTTAGTTTGGTCTGATGCTGCCATGACTCCTAATACGATTTATAATTATTGGGTAAGTACCACCAATACGCCTCCGGCTTTAGGTTCAGATCCGATAGGGATGGGAACGGTAACCGGAGCTTTGACTGCCAATGTCACCGGATTAACTTTGGGGGTTACTTATTATTTTTGGGTTCGTGTGAAATGTGATGCCGTATCTTATAGTGCTTGGATTGGTTCTGCTAATTTCACCACGGTTAATCTTGATATTGTTAACATGACCACGGGTTCTTTAACTACTTGTAATGCTAAGTTTTATGATAGTGCCGGTTTTGCCAGTCAATATAACAATAATGAAAGCTTTACTTATACTTTTACACCGGCTTCAGGTACTAACTTAAAAGTGTTGTTCAACTCTTTTAGTACTGAGCCGGGCTATGATTTTCTGTCTATTTATGACGGACCAACAACAGCTTCTCCTTTATTGGGAACTTTCAGTGGTACTCAAATTGCAGCAGGACAGGCTTTTTATTCTTCTGCGGCTAATGGTGGAAGTTTGACTTTTAGATTTACTTCTGATATTTCAGAAACTTCTACAGGATGGGATGCTAATATTACTTGTGTAAGCGTTCCTAGTATAACGAGTTTTACTCCAACTTTTGCTTGTGCCGGAAGTACGCCTTTAGTGACCATCACCGGAACTAATTTTACGGGTGCCACTTCGGTAACTTTTAATGGTGTTGTTGCGGCTCATACAGTTGTAAATGCTACAACAATAACCGCTACTTTGCCGGTGAGTGCTACCACAGGGGTGATTTCTGTAATTACTCCGGATGCTCTTGGCAATAGTGTTACTTCTTTTCAAGTTAGACCTCTTCCTTCTACTCCTGTAGCCAGTGCAGATGTTGTTATTTGTTCGGGTTTGAGTACTAATTTAAGTGTTGCTTCAGCACCGGTCAATGGTTCTTTAGCTACTACAGTAATTGGAGGCAATGGTTGTACTGGTGGAAACATGTTTGACATCGTAACAGGTTCCAGTCCTATTACCATCAATGCTTTTGACATAGTACCCGAAAATACAGCACTTCAAAATGTTAGTGTTTACTATAAAGTAGGAACTTATGTTGGTAGTGAAACAACTGCCGGAGCATGGACACTATTAGGAACCTATCCGGTTAATGGTGTTTCCAGAGTATTAATTAATATGCCTACTGGCAATATTAATATACCGGCTTCTTCAACTTATGGTATTTATATCAATTATAATGCTTCTTACACTAGTTTAGCAACCACTTATTCCAATGCTGATATTTCTATTGTTACCGGAGCAGGGCTTTGTGGTTCATTTTCTTTAGTTAATGCCGGAAGAACTTTCAATGGAGCAGTATATTACCAGTTGAATGCCACTTTAACTTATGCTTGGTCGCCGGCTACCGGTTTGAGTGCAACGAACATTGCCAATCCTGTTGCGTCGCCAACTTCAGACCAAACTTATACTGTAACTACTACGCTTAACGGATGTACATCTGCTAGTGATAGTGTTGTGGTGACGGTAAACCCAAAACCAACGGTTTCGATTCCAACGGCCGGCGGAAACATTTGTGCAAACTCAGTTATCCTCGTTTCGTCTGCAGGAACTGCTTCAACTTATACTTGGACTTCAACAGTTGCCAATACTTTGTTTACCGATGCTACAGGAACTACGCCTTATGTAGCGGGTTCAAATGCGGCCGCCATTTATGTAAAAACACCAACTACCGCTACCATTACTTTAACCGGTACTAATACCCCTAGCGGTTGTTTTGATACTGCTACGGTTATTTTTACCGTTTCGACTAAAACATATAACGTAGGTTTCTGGACTCCTGGTGGTCCACCTTTAAATAATGGTACTGAAAATCTTGTTTTCAATTCGGGAACTTATACTTCAACCGGCGATTTGTCTGCTTGTAGTTGTTCAGTAACTGGCGCTACTGTTACTATTGCTAATGGTCATACGGTGTCCTTAGTGAATGGTTTGACAGTTTCAGGGGGTTCTATGACTTTTGATAGTGGTGCTAGTTTACTGCAAACTAATCCGGTTACCAATACCGGTAATATTATCTATAAGAGAGATTCGACACCTTGTTTCCGTTATGATTACACCTATTGGTCAAGTCCGGTAGCGTCACAAACCTTGATTGGTTTATCACCGGGTACCAGTGCTTCGGGATTCTTTGATTACAATCCGACTATTTCTTTTTGGCAAGAATCCAATAGTGCTTTACCTATGACTATTGGTAAAGGGTATTTGGTTCGTGTTCCTAGTACTTTTCCTGTTTCGCCTTCACTTCCAATTAATTTTACGGCTAATTTTACCGGTGTACCTAACAATGGTACCATTCCACTTAGTGTAGTTTATAATGCACCCGATGGATTGAACTTGATTGGAAATCCGTATCCAAGTGCTTTAAATGCGGCTAATTTAGTAACAGATCCCGGTTTTAATGTTAATGGTAATTTCCTTGGAGGTACTATTTATTTGTGGTCACACAATACCAATTTAAATATGGTAACCGGTCAGTATGAATACAATGATTATGCTGTTTGGAATATATTAGGGGGCATTAATACTTATGCTTCGAGCAGTATTGGTTCCGGTAACATGAATGCTCCTACCGGAAATATAGCCGCAGGACAAGGTTTCTTCATAAAAACTATTGCTACAGGAACTGCTTATTTTAGAAACACTATGCGTACTGGAGGCGCCACTAACAGCAATACTAATTTCTACAGAAACGCAACTAATTTAAATACCGCTAATACCGACCCAACCGCTACATATGAAAAGCACAGAATTTGGTTGGATATTAGTAATGAGGGTAATGCCTATAAACAAATGTTAGTGGGTTATATTCAAGACGGAACCGATGGATTAGATCGTCTGTTTGATGGCGAAATGGTTGACAATGAAAATAGAATAGTTTTATACACTAAAGTTGAAGATAAGAAACTCAGTATTCAAGGTCGTGGTTTGACTTTTACGACTGACGATATTTTTGCATTGGGTTATAAAGCAACTGTAGCCGATAATTATACCATAAACTTATCAGATTATGATGGTTTGTTTACCGGTCAAGCTATTTATTTGGAAGATACCTTATTAAATGTCATCCACAACTTAAAAGAGAGTTCCTATTCATTTGCTAGTGATGCCGGTACATTTGAAGAACGATTTGTGCTTCGTTTTACTACTGAAACATTGGATGTTCCGACTTTTAATGATGAAAGTATAGTAGTATATAGAAATAATCGAGGTGTTCATATTTCTACCGGTAGGGTTCCAATGGAATCGGTTGCGATTTATGATGTTACCGGTCGTTTGGTAGTTTCTAAAAATGCAATTAACTCAACCGAAACCTCCTTTACTACTTTGCCACAAACACAGCAAGTGTTATTGGTTAAAGTTACTTCACAAAGCGGTGCGACGATTACCAAAAAAGTACTTTATTAAGCAACACAGCACAAACCTAGTTTTGTCCTTTAAAGCGTTTTATAGCTTTTGAGATTTAGGCTAATGATTTAACAAAAAAAAAGAGCTTTCAATATTTGGAAGCTCTTTTTTTTGTTTTATTGTCACAATTATAAGATTATTTTTTCATTGAATGGCGGTCGTGTCAGAGTGGAATGTAAGAGTGTTTTATTAGGGGTGTATTTTGGAATCAGTATCTACGATATCACTGACGAATGATTGATTTTTTAAAATAATCGTGGATTATAAGCTATGTATTACACTCTGATGCTATTCGTCGGATTTTGATGTTTTTTATCGATTATGTAATTTTTTTGTAAAAACTTAACTGATAATATCTATATATTAACACTCTGTTAACTTTTTGTAAATAACTAGTATGTCGCAACTTTACGTTTTTTTTCCTACAAAGCTGTTTATTCTTTTCAATCCTATTTTTATTAATGATGAAGCCTTAGACAATCAAAAAAGGCTTAAGGAAGCGAGAGTAAATTTGGTTTTCTTCTTTATGCTTTTAGGATCTTTTGGCTCTAGTTTAATTGCCTTTTCCAACAATTTTTATCAAGTCGCTTTTAGGCTGCAATCTACCTTTGTCAGTCACTATTTGTCTCATGCCTTTTTTGAAGGAATTGGCAGTGGTGGCGGTGGTCATGGTAATGCAATTGCTTAGGTCTGTTTTGACTTTAAGTTAAAATGAATAATCAACAAAAGAATATAATACAATGGTAGTGTGAAAGCATTGCCGACAAAAAAAAATTTTTTCTAATCCAATTTTTTAATGATGAACAACAATTACAATTCATGGTACAGTAGTGGAATTACTACGTGTGTACAAACATGGCAAAAGAAAGCAGTATTGCTGCTGTTTTTTGTTATGTTCGGTGTTTTTGGAGTAAATGCTCAGGTTACTACCAATGGAGGGTCCGGTTTAGCGGGGTCTTATGGTACTTTGGCTGAGGCAATTACCGCTTTAAATGCTGCGACGATTTCATCTCCTGTGGTCATTACTTTGACCGGAAATGAAACGGCGCCTGCCGGTGGGTACAACATCACCAAGTCAGGAACATCAACCAATACCATTACCATTCAAGGTAGTTCGAGCACCATAACCGCTCCTACGCCTCAGGCTTCCGGTATATTGGTAGATGCCATTTTCAAAATTACGGGTGCAGACTGGATAACTATCCAGAATTTCACCATGCAGGAAAATGCAGCGAACACAACAACTACTGCTGCTAGTAATAACATGACCGAATTTGGTGTCGCGTTATTTTATGCTACGGCTACAGACGGTGCTCAAAACTGTACTATTCAAAACAACACAATTTCTTTGAATAGGACTTACCAAAACACTTTTGGTATTTACAGTAACTCTACTCATACTGCTACTAATGCTACAACGAGTGCTACGGCTTCTTCTGTGGCAGGAAGCAATAGTGGTTTAAAAGTGTATGGGAATGCAATTAGTAATGTCAATTTTGGTATTATGGTTGTTGGTCCAACTGCGGCAGCGAACCACAATACAGGCATTGATATTGGGGGTGCTGCTTCAGGAACAGGTAATACAATTACCAATTTTGGTACTACAAGTACTTTTTCCGGTTATGCTAATGTGTCAGGAACTGTTAATGGTATTTTAGTACGTAATTCTACTGGATTTAATGTTTCTTATAACTCAGTTACCAGTTCAAATGGAGGTATAACTGCAGCACAAACTTTAAGAGGTATATTTATTCCTGCTGCATCAAATGCTCCTACAGGAACTTTTACCAATACAATCAACAACAATACGATTGCTTTAACGCATGGTTTCTCTTCGGGTACTATACAAGGGATTACTGTTGAGGCAACTACAGGTACTGCTACTTCAACCCAAAATATTAATAATAATAATTTTACGGCTTTGGGAAGCAGTGTTGCTACTTCGGGAACAATTACTGCAATCTCATGTGTTATGCCGAATTTAGTAACTAATATTAATAGCAATACATTTACTAACATTACTTCCAATACAACGGGAAGTTTTACTTTTATTGGTCACAGTTATACAATGCCTGCTGGCGGTTCTCAAACCATTAGTGGTAACTCTATTGTAACTGCTTTTAATAAAACCGGAGCAGGCGGAACCGTTACTGTTGCTACTTCCTCAAGTTCTTCGCCAAACGGTACAACCAGTACTGTTACCAATAATAATTTCTCCAATATTACTGTTACCGGTGCTACCGGAATTACAGGATTAAGTAATTTTGATGGTTCCTCTTCAAGTGCAACAAGGGTGTGTACAGGGAATACTTTTAATAATTGGGTAGGAGGGACTGGTTCTATAACAGCCATTACTTATGGTTATTTTGGTGGTACCACTTCTACTATGAGTAATAATACTATAACTAACATTACAGGTCAAAGTTCTATTACCGGTTTAAGTATCGGTTCTAGTGCCAATTTGGCTACTACACTTAATGTAGCTAATAATGTTATCAATAATTTATCGTCTACAGGAACTGGTGGTGCAGTAATAGGATTGTCTTGTTCTAATGCTTCTACAACCATTAACTTAAACAGTAATACGATTCATACTTTGTCTACCACTTCAAGTTCTGCCGTTACTGGTATTAGTATTGGAGGCGGTGCTACGACAAACGTTTATCAAAACAAAGTTTACAACTTGTTAGGGACTAATGCTTCCTCGACTGTAAACGGTATTTTGATTACTAGTGGAGTAAATATTAATACATTTAATAACCTTATAGGTGATTTACGCGCTACAGCTGCTTCGGGAACCGATGTTATCAGAGGTATCAGTATTACATCTTCAACAGGTACTTCTAATCAAAGAGTATATTACAATACTATTTATTTGAATGGCACTTCAAGCGGAACTAATTTTGGTTCTTCGGGTATTTTCCATACTTTTAGTACTACTGCGACTACTTCGGCTTTAGATTTAAGAAACAACATTGTTGTAAACGCTTCGAGTGCTAATGGTACCGGATTTGCGGTTGCTTTCAGAAGAAGTTCAGCTACTAATTTGAATAATTATGCCAGTACCTCAAACAATAACTTGTTTTTTGGAACCAGCGGTGCTTTCAGTGATGGTACTGTGGCATCTTTTGGCGCTTTCCAAACTTTGGTTTCACCTAGAGAGACTGCTTCAAAATACCAAAATCCAACATTTGCCAGTATAACCGGTTCAGATGCAACCTTCTTGAAGTTTGTTTCGGGTGCGGTTAATTTAGCAGGTGCCAGTGGTCAAGTCATTGCGGGTTACACAACTGATTTTGACGGAGAGACTCGTGATGCCAGTACACCAGATATTGGTGCTGACGAATGGGTTAACGGAACTGTTGTTTTGCCTACTATTACAGGGTTTACAACAGCCTTTAGTCCAACTGCTCCAATATACTTGTGTTCGAATGGAGGTTCAGTAGTTACAATTACAGGAACTAATTTGGATACAGTATCTTCAGTATTGTTTAATGGTGGTGCAGGGGTAAATCTTGTAGGTTCTATTACTAATGCCACTAGTACTAGTTTAACTGTGACTTCGCCGGCCGGAGTAGTAGATGGTATTATTCGTGTTATTAACCCGGCGGGTTCAGTAGACTCTAGTTCTTCATTTACCACGGCTGATCCTCCAACAGTTGGAGTAAGTTCAGCTGCGACTATCTGTTTGGGAGCTAATACAGTACTTACGGCAACAGGTGCCAACACTTATGCTTGGTCGCCAAGTACAGGTTTATCGGCTACTACAGGAGCTAGTGTTACAGCAAGTCCAACCACTAACACTACTTATACCGTTACAGGTACAAGTACTGCGGGTTGTACAGCTACTAATACAGTTGCGATAACCGTGAGTCCAGTGGCAAGTGCTGTTACTGTTTCTAAAAATCCAACAGTAGCTTGTTTGGGAGGTATTACTACATTAACTGCAAATGGGGGGACTGTTAGCTCAACCCCTTCCGCTTATGGATTTGCTGGTACGACTGGGACTTATACTCCTATTACAGGAACCACTGTAACTGCTGCTATTGGGGATGAATTTGGCGCGGGTAATTTACCTATTGGTTTTTCGTTTAATTACAATGGAACAAACCAAACCGTATTTGCCGTACATTCTAATGGGTTTTTAATTTTAGGAAATACAACTCCTGCTATTACTGGGAATTTTAATTTTACAAATGCATTAGCAACGGGTGCTCTTTTCATTGCTCCTTTGTGGGATGATAATAATACTACTGGTGGTAGTGTTATCTATAGTACTACCGGAACTGCACCAAACCGTGTATTGACTGTTCAATGGACCGGGATGCACGTAGCAGGAGCAGGTAGTGCTACTAATCCAACTATAGATATGCAAGCTTTACTGTATGAAAATGGAAATATTCAGTTCATTTATGGTGCTCAGAGCGCTGCTTTGTCTTCCCCAACTGCCTCAATAGGTATTTCGGGAGCATCTGGTAATTACATAAGTGTTACTCCATTAAGCCCAATTGGAACTTCAACAATATCAAGTTCTACTGAGAATACATCAGTAAATACTGCCAATATCCCTTCCGGTACTATTTTGACTTTCAATGCACCGACACAGCCATCAGTTTTATGGTCTCCATCAACTGATTTGTTTACCGATGCAGCTGCTACTCAATCGTATTCAGGTGAGAATATTAAAGTAGTTTACTCTAAATCAAATGTTGAACAAACTTATATAGCTACGGCTACTTTAGGTTCTTGTCCAACTTCAGGTTCTGTTACAGTAACGCCAAACGCTTTACCGACTATTGCAACCAGTGGTGATGTAGCCATATGTAATGGTGGAGCAGGAGCAAGTTTAACTGCCACAGGAGGTGTGTCTTATGTTTGGTCGCCTGCAACAGGATTATCTGCTGCTAATGTGGCTAATCCAACGGCTACGCCAAGTACAACTACTACTTATACGGTAACAGGTACTGATGCTAATGGTTGTCAAAATACAGCTACTGCTGTTGTTACAGTTAATGAACCGGTTGCTGTCACGGTACAGCCAGCCAATCAAACGGCTTTGGAAAATGGTCCGGCTTCTTTTAGTGTAACTGCCACCGGTACTGGATTAACTTATCAGTGGGAATATAGTTCAGACAGTGGTGCTAACTGGAATTCACTTTCAGGGGAAACAGCTGCCACTTATGCTATAGCTTCAGCCAGTACTTCACAAAATAATTACTTATACCGTGTTGTTGTTTCAGGTACTGCACCATGTGCTTCTGTAACTTCAGCATCAGCTTCATTATTAGTTGGGTCAGTGGCTATTGTTTCACAGCCTACTAGCCAAACTATTTGTAGTGATGGAACGGCTACTTTTGCTATTACGACTACAGGTGATGTTACTTCTTACTTATGGCAGTATTCAACTGATAATGTAAATTGGTTTACTGCACCTGGTATCGCAACCAATAGTAGTTTAGTTTTAACCGGTATCAATTCATCATTATCGGGATACTTATTCCGTTGTTCATTGAATGGTGGGGCACTTATTTCTAATGCAGCTACTTTAACTGTCTTTGATGCTATCGTAATTGGTACACAACCTGCAAGCCAAACGGTTTGTTCTAATGCCGCTTCTGTTTCGTTTGAAAGTGCGGCTACAGGATCAGGGGTGTCATATCAATGGCAATTAAGTACCGATAGTGGTTCTAATTGGAACAATGTTTCGGGTGCTACTTCAGCTACTTATACTATCAACACTCCGGGTGTTGGTCTAAATAATAATCAATACCGCGTTGTCGTTTCAGGAACTTCACCATGTAGTGCGGTAACTTCTAGTGTGGCTACTTTAACCATAACTGATGTTACAGTTGCTGCTAGTGCAGTTTCAATCTGTATTGGTTCATCAGTAACTTTATCCGCGACATATACAGGTACTCCAGGGACAACAACTTCTTCATGGGTTTCTGCTACAGCAGGAAGTGGTGCTGAAACACCAATTTCAGGTGATTCTACATCAGTAACTCCAACAGCTGCCGGAACTTATGTTTATACATTTACTACTAATGGCGATTGTTCGTTTACAAGAACAATTTCTGTTACAGTTAATGCTTTGCCAGTTATATCTTCGGTTACGGCTACTCCTGCTACAGTTTGTAGTGATTCGCCTATTGCTTTAACTGGGTTAAGTGTGGTTAATGCTAATGGTACTTCTGCTTTAGGGGCAGGAGCAACTTCAAGTTCTTCTACCGGGAATTCTATTTTTCCAGGTGGTTGGGGAGGAGCTAAATCTCAATATTTGATTAGAGCTTCCGAATTGACAGCATTAGGTTATGTGGCAGGCAATATAACTTCTGTGGCTTTTGAACCTACTACTTCCGGTCAAACTTATCAAGGCTTTTTTGTAAGTATAGCGTCAACGTCTAATACCGTTTTAACCACTACTTTCCTTTCTAATGGGACACAAGTATATGCAGGAACATTAGCAGACAATGGTTTTACTCCTGTTGCTAATACTGTTAATACATTGGCCTTTGGTACAGGTGTGGGTTCTGCCAGCAGTTTTGCTTGGGATGGAATTTCAAATATTGTTCTTACTTTTTCTTGGAGTAGAGTGCCAAGTGCATCAACTTCTACTTCATCAACTATGAAATCCGATACAGTAGGATTTGTATGTGGTGCCTATAGACAAAGAGATAGTTTTACACCAGCTGCTATGTTAGCTGAAACTTCAGCATCATCAACTGTAAGCATTCGTCCAAGATTAACATTAGGCGGTGTAATAGCTACTAATTTAGCTTCTACTTACACTTGGTCATGGAATTCAACTCCAGCTGTGACAACAGCTACGGGTACCACTTCTATAACTAACACTAGTGGTAGTGCTTTAAATCAAACTTTTACAGCAACAGCTACTTCAGCTGCAGGATGTACAAATTCATTGACTACAAGTGCGGTGACTGTTAATACTACAATCCCAGCACCAACAGGTACAGACAGTACTCAATGTGGTACTGCAACACCAACTTGTTCTGTTGTAGGAAGCGGCACACCGGGAAGTACATTCCGTTGGTATACTGTTTCTACTAATGGTACTGCTATTTCGGGTCAAACAGGTAATTCATTAATAGTACCATATGCAATTGCGGCTACTACAATATTCTATGTATCTGAAGTTAGTGCTGATGGTTTATGTGAAAGCCCGAGAACAGCCGTTACTGCAACAGTAACTCCTCCTCTTGCTTTTAGCTTGTCGGCATCCAGTACTACAAATTGTAGTGGATCACCAAGTTTAACTCCAATCACTATTGCTACTAATGAAGGTTATGATAGTTATTCATGGTCTAATGCCGGTACAGTTTCAGGAAACGAAACTACGGGTTGGACTTTTAGCCCAACTACAACTACTACATATACATTAACAGTAACTGGAGGTGGTTGTTCTACAACGGCTACAGTTGTTGTTACGCCAACGGCTCTACCAGTTGTTAATGTAACAGCTGTTCCTAGTTCAATTTGTGTTGGGGCTTCGACAACGTTGACTGCTTTGACAACAACTACTGCTTCAGGAACGGCTAAAATTGGTTCTGGAACAACATCTGAATTTAGTTATAGTATTTTTAGACATGGATTTGGAAATGGTAATTTTAGACATCAATTATTATATAGTGCGTCTGAATTAACTGCTGCAGGTTTAACTGCCGGGCCATTAACATCTGTTGCGTTTAATGTTACTACTTTAGGGTCTCCAGATTATTCAGATTATACTGTTAGTTTAGCAAATGTTAGTGCAACATCTCTAACTACCACTTTTAATCCTAGTACACTAACACAAGTATACACTGCTCCATCATTTACTTTAGTTTCAGGTATTAATACCTTTACTTTTGGTACAGGTTCAGGTTCAACTGGATTTGTTTGGGATGGTATTTCAAGTGTTTTAGTAAATGTTTGTTACACTGTTTCAGGTGCGAGTTCAACTTCATATGTTGAAGCTACAACAACCAGTTCAAACACGAACAGTCAATTGTTAGGAAGTACCGGTGCTTGTACAGCTACTACAGCTACTACAGCGGTAACTAGTAGACCTAATGCTACATTTGGTGGGCAAGTTGGTTCTCAAGGTGTTGGTACTTTAGCTTATACTTGGAACGATCCAGCCACTACTACCGGAAATGTGTTAACCGTTACGCCAAGTGCAACAACGACTTATACAGTTTCGGGTTATGATTCTACAACAGGGTGTACAGCAACAACAAGTAATACTGTAACAGTATTTACTCCACCAACTGCTCCTTCTGTAACTAATGCAAATCAGTGTGGAACAAGAGTTCCTTTGGTTGCCGTAGCCGATACTAATGGTTATACAACGCCTACCTTTAAGTGGTATGCAGATGAAGTTACTACTACAGCATTACAAACCAGTACCTCTACTACTTATACTACTAGTGTAAGCACTACTACAACTTTCTATGTGTCTGTTGTAAGTCCAGGAGGATGTGAAAGTCCTAGAGCAGCAGTTACAACGACTGTCGTTGCTCCAGCAACTTTAATAGTTTCTCCAGCTGCCTTTGTTTGTGCAGGCGGAAGCACTGTATTAAGCGCTTCTGGTGCTGTATCTTACACTTGGACACCTGCTCTAGGATTAAGTGAGACTACCGGTGCTAGCGTAACTGCTTCTCCAAGTAGTAATACTACTTATTCAGTTACTGGGGTTGATGAGAATGGATGTACTACTGCTGCTAGTACTGTTTTAGTTACAGTAAATCAACCTCTTCCTTCCATTACAGCGGGTGTTATTAACCCAGCAGTTTGTGTAGGAGGTACAGTTGACTTAACTTCTACCTCAGCTGGTTCAGCTTTTAGTTATACTGAAGGATTTGAAACATTCCCACCTACCGGTTGGACGATGTTAAATCCTGGTTTGGGTAATTCTTGGCAAGCTACTAATGTTTTAGAACCTGATGGGGTTAGAACAGGGACTAGCTCTATGGCTTATTATTATGATACAGATTTTTCTGGAAATGCTTGGGCTATTACTCCAGCTCAAACATTAACAGCAGGCGTTCCATATACTGTTTCTTTCTGGTATAGAGTGCCTAATTCATCTTATTCAGAAAATATAAAATTAACAGTAGGTACATTAGCAACAGTAGCAGATCAAACTACTACTTTGATTAATTTAACTTCATTAAGTGGTATTGCTACTTTCCAACAAGCTACAACTACATTCACACCTACAACTACGGGTACATATTATTTCGGTTTAAATTGTTTTTCTACTGCAGATCAAGATACTATTTATGTTGATGATTTTGCTATATCAGGAGGTCAAACCGTTACTTATGCTTGGACTTCAACACCTGCAGGATTTACCTCTAGTGTTCAAAATCCTACCAATGTAACGGTGAATGGAGAAACAACTTATATGGTGACTGCTTCAAGTGGAGCTTGTACAACATCTTCTTCAATTATTGTTACTCCTAATGCACTACCGACTTTCACTTTGTCGGATGATGTAACTATCTGTAAAGGACAGTCTACTACTTTAGAAGTGACTGGTTCTGGTCTGACTTATTTATGGTCAACCGGTGCAACAACCGCTTCCATTTCGGTTACTCCATCAACAACTACTACTTATAATGTAGTAGCAACGGAAACCGCAACCGGTTGTCAAGCTACTCAAGAGGTTATCGTTACTGTGAGTGATCCGGGTGCTGTATTATCTACAGGTACAACTACTTCTCAAATAGTTATTCCGGGCGGTTCTACTACTTTTACAGTGGCTACCGCGTCAGGACCTGTTTATACTTACCAATGGCAAGTGAGAACAAGTATTAATGATCCATGGACTAACTTGTCTGATGATAGTAACTATTCAAATGTTAACACGGCTACTTTAACGGTGGCTGACATTGATGAAACTTTCAATGGTTATCAGTACCAATGTTTGGTTACTGGTGAATCTCCTTGTGCGGCTTTAATTCCTATTGTGGCTACTTTAACAGTAGATACTACAGGTATAGAACAACAACCACAAAGTGTTACCGTTTGTGCCCCTTCATCAACTTCATTTAGTATTGTAACGAGTGGTGATGAGCCTTATGGCATTGAATGGCAAATAAGCCTTGATGGTATTGTTTATGAGAATATCAGCGATGGTTTTGATGCTGTTACCGGTCTTACTTTCTCGGGTGTAGATCAACTAACGTTGAATGTTTCAGGAATTACCGTTGCTAATGATGGATTAAAATTCCTTTGTCAAATTAATTTCTATTTGCCGAGTGATGCAGCAACACTTACTGTGAAATCTCCGGTAGTTGCTTCTAATCCTGCAAATCAAACGGTTTGTTCATCAGGTGGAACTGCTGTTTTCAGCACTACTGCTACGGGTTCTGATTTGGCTTACCAATGGCAGTTTAGTACTGATGGAGGTTCGTCATGGAATCCTTACGTAGGTACTGGTGCTACTACAGCGTCTATCTCTATTGTTAACCCTGCTTTGGCTACTGATGGTACCCAATATAGAGTAGTGGTTTCGGGTAATGCTGCTTGTGATTCAGTTACTACAGCTGCTGCTACTTTATTTATAAACAATCCAACTATTACTACTGCACCTTCGGCTGTATCAGTTTTAAGAGGGAATACGGCTGCCTTCTCGGTAGTTGCTAGTGCTGCAACTTCTTACCAATGGCAATATTCTACTACCGTAAATGGAACTTATACTAATGTTTCTGATGCAACTCCGGTCGGAGTTACTTACTCAGGAGCAGATTCGGCTAGTTTGTCAGTTGTTACAACAGAAGCAACGCCTGCGGTTAGTAATAATTTCTATAGATGTGTTGTAACCTATAATGGATGTTCAGTTAATTCAGTTGGTGCTCAATTGACAATCAACGGATACTGTACACCATCAATTGCAACATCAACAACTTCTTATTTTGATCAAGTGACAATGAATGGTGCTACTAGTTTTGATAACACTGCTTCAGGATTTTCAACTAACGGTTATGGAAACTTTACTTCTTCATTCTCCGTTTCTCAAGTTTTAGGAAACTCAGTTACTTATAGTACTACGCTTATTGGAACAACAGTAGGTATTGCTATTTGGGTTGACTGGAATAAAAATGGATCTTTTGAAACTACAGAAAGAGTTGCAAATACAACAGGTTACGTGAGTACGTTCTCAGGAAGTTTTGCAGTTCCAATGAGTGCTACAGTCGGAGCTACCAGAATGAGAATTATGATGGATTGGAACAATTCAAATCCAGCTAATCCATGTGTTCAAAGCACAAGAGCGGAAACTGAAGATTATACATTTGAAATTTTGCCACAACCAGTATGTGCTTCAGGGTCTTTTGTAGCCGGTACAGCTTCAGCCACTAGTACTTCAATTTGTTTTGGCAATACTGCTTCACTTTCATTGACTGGATTCACTACTGGTGTTGCTGGTTTGACATATCAATGGTATTACTCTGCTAATGGTGTTGATTTTAGCCCGGTTTCTGAGGCTAATTCAACAACATTAACTACAGGAAGTTTAACAGCTAATGCTTATTATTACTGTGTGACATCTTGTTCTGAGGGAGGTTCTGAAACTTCAAATACAGTAACTATAACAGTAGCCAATCCACTTATCACAGGTTCAACACCTGCTGGTAGATGTGGTACAGGAACAGTTGTTTTAGGTGCAGAAGCTAACGCTGGTTCTTCTATCAATTGGTATTCAGCTGCTACAGGTGGCACTACATTAGGAACCGGAACTAGTTTTACAACTCCTAGTATAGCAGCAACCACTACTTATTATGCTGAGGCTGTTGCAGGAGGAGGCGTTGGAAATGCAACTTCAACTTATTCAGGAACAACAAATAATGGAGCTAATACAGGAAGTCATGGTATTGCCATTACTACTACTGTACCAAGTGTAAAAATTGTAAGTGCTGATATTCCATTTACTGGAACAGGGACGTTGACAATTGCCTTGAAAAATACTGCTAATAGTACAGTTCTTTCATCGGTTACAACCGGTACGGTTACAGGTTTAGGAACGACTGCGCTTACTATTCCTTTGGATATTACTATTCCAACCGCTGGAAACTATTTGTTAATAGTTAATTCGGTTACCGGAACAGTTGGAGGGTTAGGATATTCTACAGTTACTTATCCGCTTACAGCTTTGGGTGGAACATTTAGTGTTACTGGAGGATATTGGTTCAGTTCTACTACTTCAAATATGTATTTATACAATCTAGCTGTCAGCACTGGTTGTTCTTCAGCAAGAACTGCTGTTGTAGCTACTGTAGATCCGCTTCCAACAGCTACTATTTCTTATACAGGTTCACCTTTCTGTAGTACAGCTACAATTGGTACTGTAACGAGAACCGGTACAACCGGAGGAACTTATTCCTCTACCAGTGGTTTGACTATCGATTCTTCTACAGGAGAAATTGATATTACCGCTAGTACTCCTGGTACTTATACAGTAACTTACACAATGGACGGTACTACTTATTGTACTGCTCAAACTGCAACTACTACTGTAGTAATCAATCAAGCTTTAACTTCTGGTTTTGCTTATGATTTTGCTGCATATTGTACTAATCAAGGTACTGCAACTCCAACGGTTTCAGGTGCTTCAGGAACATTTACAGCTTCTCCGGCAGGATTAAGTATCAATTCGACTACGGGTGCTATTACTTTAGCTACTTCAACAGCGGGTACTTATACTGTAACTAATACAGTATCGGTTGCGGGTTGTCCTAATAGTGTTTCTACTTTTGAAGTAACCATAAACAGTGCGGTTGTAATTACTGCTCAACCAAGTAGTGTTTCTCAATTGCCTGGTGATAATACCTCGTTCTCTGTTACTGCAACAGGAACCGGTTTAACTTACCAATGGGAGGTAAATGACGGATTAGGATGGACTACTCTTTCTGGAGAGACTGCTGCTACTTTAAGTTTGACTGCAGTAACTTCTGAAATGAATAGTTACCAGTATAGAGTAATTGTTTCAGGTGCTACCTCTTGTGCTCCTGTTACAAGTAATGCTGCTACGTTAACTGTTAATACGGCTGCAATAGCCACTAACCCGGCGAACTTTACAGCTTGTAGCGAAGGTGCGAATACCGCTTCTTTCTCTGTTACAACTACCGGTGTAGTTACTTCTTATCAATGGCAAGTGAGTACTAACGGTACTACTTGGTCAGATATTACCAATGGTGGTATCTATGCTGATGCCGATACTGCTACTTTATTGTTATCAGGATTGTCGTTGTCTAATGACGGATTACAATTCCGTTGTGTGCTTAATGGGGCTGTAAATTCAAACCCTGCTACTTTGACTATCAAAACGGCAGTGGCTATTACAACTCAACCATCGAGCGCAACAGCATGTTCAGCTGGTTCAACAACTTTTAGTGTTGTGGCAACTGGTGATAACTTGGCTTATCAATGGCAGGAAAGTGCTGATGGTACAACTTGGAATAATATTTCAGGAGCTACTTTAGCTACTTTAACGCTTAATAGTTTGACAGTTGGAATGAATGGTTACCAATACCAAGTGATTGTTTCAGGCGCTTCTCCTTGTAGTCCGTTGACTTCAAGTGTGGCTACTTTAGTAGTTAATACGGTTGTTGCGGTGTCTGCTCAACCTGCTAATAGTACAGTTTGTAATGGGGCTAATGCTACGTTCTCAGTTACTGCTAGCGGTACTGCTCTAAGCTACCAGTGGGAAATAAGTACTGATGGTACGCTATGGTCTGAATTGTCTGGTGAAACAGCTTCTTCATTGACTGTTAATGCTGTTACTATGGGAATGTCAGGTTACCAATATCGTGTAATTATTTCAGGTGCTGCTCCTTGTGGGTCAGTTACTTCAAATGTTGCTACATTAACTGTTAGCCAACCTGTTGCCCCAACATTTGCTTCTGCAAGTTTGGATGTTTGTTCTGATGTGGCTCAAGCATTGACAGTGACCAATGTTCCAACGAGTACATTGACTTTAGGAACAGGTACTTCACTTTCTACAGGTAGCTCAACTGCTGCTGCTTTAGGTCCAAACCCTATGCAAACCTACTACGGAGGTACCAGACAACAAATGTTGATTACAGCTGCTGAGTTGACCACATTAGGTGTTTCTAATGGTTATGTTATTAACTCAGTTGCTATTAATTTGAGTGCTGCTGAATCAAGAACGCTTCAAAACTTTACGGTTAAGATGAAGAATACTTCAACTACAGCATTTGCTAATACAACTTTTGAAACGGGAACCACTTCAGTAAGAAATGCGGCCAATTATTCACCAGTAGTTGGTTGGAATACTATTGTATTTGACAATAGTTTTACTTATACAGGAGGAAGTTTGATTGTAGAATTAACATTCTCTAATAATGATGGAGGAGGTTCGGGTACTAATAGAGCTTATCACAGCACTACCAGCTATACCTCAACATTATTCTACAGAGCAGATTCTACATCTGCAACTGCTGTAGCGGCTCAAACTACTGCTTCTTTTAGTTATTCATCCAGAAATAACATGCAGTTTGGCGTTTTGGGAGCCATTACAACATGGTCTCCAGCAACCGGATTGTATACAAATCTAGGTGCTACTACAGCTTACACAGATGGAGCGAATGCTACTACAGTATATGTTAAGACAAATACGTCTCAGGCTTATACAGCAACATTTACTAACAGTTTGGGATGTACAAATTCTGCTGTAGTTAATGTGAATGTATTAACATCGTCAACTTTAGCTTCTATCACGCAACCAGCAGTTACATGTTCAGGTTCTCAAACTACGTTTAACTTAACCGGTTTGTTACCTAACAGTACTTCTACTATTGGTTATACCATTAATGGTGTTGTTCAAACTGCTATTACTGGTGTTGTTGCTGATGCTTCAGGAAATGCTTCGTTTACAGTTGCTTTACCAGCGGTTAACAACGGTAGAACATTGGCTATTACTTCATTAACTAGGACAGATTTAACACCAAATTGTGCTACGGCTATTTCAGCTAACAATACGGTAGTTATCTCGGTTCAACCGTTAGTGACTTATTATGCTGATGCTGACGGTGACGGATTTGGGGACAATGCTGTTACAGAAATTTCATGTTTGGGTCAACCTTCAGGTTATGTAACTAATAATACTGATTGTGATGATGCAAATGAATTTGTGAATGCTACTTTCCCATTCTATGCTGATGCTGACGGTGATGGTTATGGAGCAGGAGCATCCGTTTTATTGTGTGCTGTAAATGCAACTACACCTCCTTCAGGTTATTCAGTAAATAACACGGATTGTGCACCAACAGATCCATTTATTTATCAAACGTTTACTTTCTATGTTGACGCTGATGGAGATACCTATGGAACTGGAAGTTTAGTGAGTGTTTGTGCGGTAGATGCTAATACACCACCGGCTGGTTACTCGTTGAATAACACCGATTGTAACGATGCCAATGCATTGCTATTCACCACTTATTCTTTCTTCGCTGATACAGATGGAGATGGTTTCGGTGCCGGAAGTTTAGTAAGTGTATGTGCTGTTGATGCTAATACACCTCCAACAGGTTATTCTTTGAGCGACAAAGATTGTGATCCTGCAGATCCAACCAAATGGCAAAGTACTTCGTTGTTTGTAGATCTTGATGGTGATGGTTATGACAATGGAAACGTTAATGTTTGTTGGGGTGCTACTGTACCTGCCGGATACTCTCAAACCACATTAGGTTTTGATTGTGACGATACAGATCCGTTGCGTAATCTTACTAATCCATGTGAAACAGTTGTTACTGTTAAGATGATCATTGAAGGTTATTATGATACGGATACTCATGCAATGAAACCTGTATTGTTAAACCAAGGCGTTGGAAGCAGTGAAACAGATGTTGATACTGTTACAATTGAGTTGCGTGATGCTACTACCTATGAATTGGTTGACACGACTACTGCGATGTTACAAACCAACGGAAATGCAGTTGCAACGTTTGCTACAGCACCAAGTGGTTCATTCTACATAGCAGTAAAACACAGAAATGCTATTCAGACTTGGAGTGCTAATCCAGTAACTGTGGGAACTTCTCCTTCAAGTTACGATTTCACAACAGCGGTAGACAAAGCGTATGGTGATAATATGAAAATGTTAGAGTTAGGCGTTTACGGCTTCTATTCAGGAGATTTGAATTTAATCCAAGATGAAAATATTGATGGATTTGACTATTCAATTTGGGAATCTGATTATAATGATTTACTGTTTGGATATTATGCTACTGATTTGAATGGAGACGGAAATGTTGACGGATTTGATTACTCTATTTGGGAAACTAATTATAATAATCTAATTTATTCTATTCATCCATAATATAAAAAGAGTCACCATGTATTTATATTATATGCATGGTGATCTTTTATAAGCTTATAAAAATTTATTAATTAAATAACTTTAATATGTCTACAAAATTTAAAAAAATTAAAAAAGATTGGTTATTGCTTTGTTTTGTTTTGTTTTCGTTTGTTACTTCGTATTCACAAGCGCACCTTACTTATACAATAACAAATTTTACATCAACTACAAATACTTTGTCTTATGATGTTTACATTACTAATGATGGTACTACTCAAATTAAACTTGCAAATTTAAGCATAGGTATTAATTATAGTTCACTCATATTAAATGGTTCAACAAATGCTACTGGTAATAATACCAATTATACATACGAGGCTGGTTCTCGTTCAGAAGGACTAAATGGTTTAAATCCATATGCCAATGTACTTCATCAGTATAGCGCAACTAAAAACCATTTGCGTTTTCAGACTTCTTCACCTGCAACTATTGATAACTCACCAGTGTTGACTATAGGTGTTCCATATAAAATTGGACGCTTTACTTTTGCAAATGCTGGAGGTGTAAACTGGACAAGTCAAAGTAATGCTTTGTTAGCTTTTCAAGGAGCTGCACAAGGAGGATATGCAACTACTCAGGCAACTGTTTATGTCGGTACCAATATAAGTAGTACTACCTATGGTGTAGGTGCTAATTTGTCATTTTCTTATGTTAATTCACCCTACTTGTTGAATACATGTACAAATACCTCTAGTTCTATTACAGAAACAGCATGTGGTTCTTATACTTGGACAGCTGGTAACGGTCAAACTTATACTGAAAGTGGTACTTACACTTCAGAAACTCCAATTGGAGGCGGTTGTACTGATACTAAAACTTTGAATTTAACTATTATTCAACCAACAGCTCCAACGGTTTCGTTAAGCAGCAGTGATGGCGATAATACATTTGCCTATGGCACGAGTGTTACTTTCACGGCCAATGCCGGAAATTTAGGTGGCGGTACTGCGAGTTATGATTTCAAGGTAAATGGTGTATCGGTTCAAAATGGTGCTTCTAATACATATACTGTTAGTACAGCCAATGAGAATAACTTGGCCAATGGTAATCAGGTTAGTGTTAGTATCACAGTAACGGGAGGCACTTGTTTATCGACACCAACCGCCGATAGTAATGTTATAGCCAATACCGTAACAGGAGCTTATTTTACCAATATCACTAATTATTGTGGTCAGACTTTACCGGCAGTTGGTTCAAGAATAAAATGTTCTGTGCCAAGTGGCGTTGTAGGTGTTTTAGGTTATCGATTTAAAGTGACCAACAATGTTACGGCTATGTCTACTACAGTAGATAGCAATGTTGCCAGTTTTAATATGGGCATGATTAACAGTAGTGTTTTTGCATACGGAACAAGTTATAATGTTCAAGTAGCGGCTATCGTTAATGGCGTTTTACAGCCTTATAGCAGTGGCGTATGTGTTATCACTACTCCAAGTGTTCCATCGAATCAAGTAACTTCATTATGTGGTCAGACTTTAGAGTCTTTGAATACAAGAATTTATGCTTCTACTGTTTCAGGTTCTGTACTTTATAGATGGAGAGTTGCTTTGTCTACAGCACCAACGACTTATTTCACACTTACTACAACTTCATCAAGTTTTAGATTGACCAATGTACCTAATTTGAATGTTACTTTTGGTAAGACTTATTTGGTAGAAGTTCAATCGGATGTTGTAATCAATGGAGTGTCATTTACCTCAGATTATAGCACAGTTTGTAATGTAAGTACACCGGCGGCTTCTACTATCAGCGTTTCAGCTAATCAGTGTGGTCAGACTTTGACGACTATCTTGGATAGAATTTATGTTAACTCGGTACCGAATGCGGTGAATTATACCTACCGTGTACAGAAAGTAGGTAGTGCACAAGCTTATGATTTCACAACTAGTTTCACAAGTTTCCGTTTGAATAATTTCCCATCATTGTCATTGACTTATGATTCTGAGTATAATGTTTCGGTAATGGTACAACTCCTTATCGATGGCGTTTATTATGAATCAGAATTTAGTGAGCCATGTATCATCAGAACACCATTATTCCCAACGGTAGGTCTTCAGTCTTCACAATGTAGTGATGGAAATGAGCAGACTCCTGGGCCTTACCAAGTACAATCAAATTCAGAACTTATTTACAGTGAGTTTGTGTCGGGCGCTTCTTATGAGTTCTTATTACAACAATTAGTGAATGGAGTACCAACAGGAACACCATTAAGCACTACACGTTCCGGAAACTACTTTTCTTTGGATATGATTGACGGCGAGTTAGCAGATACGGATTATGTGGTTTATGTGAAATTGCTTCACTATGGCGAAGGTCCTGTGGGTAAAGATTGTATTATCAGAACACCATCAGTAGCTACTAAAATGGTTGTTACATCAGCGTTTGCTGCTAAAGCATATCCAAACCCATTTGCAAACAACTTCTTGATTGATTTGACTACAGAGAGTCAATCATCAGTAAGTATCAAGGTTTATGATATGGTTGGAAGATTAGTAGAATCACATGAGTCAAAAGCCTCTAACTTAAGTTCTTTCCCAATAGGAGATAGATACCCAAGTGGCGTTTACAATGTGGTTGTTACTCAAGATGAAGAGGTGAAAACCCTTCGAGTGATTAAAAGATAAGATAATTACAAATTACGAGATACTAAGTATTAAGTAAAGCGTATTAAGATTTTTAAATCCCTGTCTCGGTAAACGAGATAGGGATTTTTTTTTACCGCGATTTGTTTTCTGCTTGAACTTTTATCGATTACCCTTTCTTTAAGGTCTTAAGCATATATGCAACCTTTTTTATCGCAATAAAACGGATTATATTTTTGTTAGGCTATTGTCCTTTTACCCATAACTAATATCAAACTTCTTAAATTTCTTATAAATTTTTTTGTAAATACTATTTTTTTATCGATTAAATACATAAAAAAATCGTCCAAAAGCTTCTTTGTGATTGGTTAACAATTAGTTAATCTTTTATAATTTTTAAGAGTTAATTATTGAGTAATTTTGTCTTGTAATTAAACTTTTTATCTATGAAAAATATTTTACTTTTTAGAAAGCCTATTTGGCTTTTGTTGATTTGTCTCTCGCTCAACACGGCTTGGGCACAGGGTCCCATAATGACTTGGGACTTCACAGCAAACAACAATGCGGTTACTAATTTGCCGGGAGGAACAACGACTATTAGTTCAAACGGTATATCATTTGCATCGACAGGTTGTACAGGTAATGGTTATGGAGGGTCAGCTTGGGCAGCAGGTGATTATATCCAAATTCTTGCACCTACAACAGGTTACGAAATTACAACAATGACTTTAAATGTAAGGAGTTCAAATACTGGGCCGGCAGCATTTAATGTACAATATAGTTCAACTGGTACAAGCGGAACTTTTACTACACTTTCCACTTTATCTAGTACAAATGCTTCTTCATGTGCATCAAGAACGATTGATTTTTCTTCAATAAACGCATTAGATAATAATCCAAACGTAGTTATACGACTTGTATGTAGAAGTGACGGAGAAGCGGATGGTAATCCTTCTAGTGGTAACCCTGCAAGTGGAGGGACATTCCGTATGGATGATGTTGTTATAAATGGAGTTGCAATACCTACATGTACTTCTCAAACCATAACGGCTTTAGCTACACCGGTTACTAAAACTTTTGGTGATGCAACTTATAGTGTGTTCACTAATGCTACTCCATCCGGTCTTACCGTTACTTATGGAACTAGTAATGGTAGTGTGGCTTCGGTTGATGCAAATGGAATCGTTACAATTCAAGGTGCTGGTACTGCTACAATCACCGCTTCACAAGCGGGTGATGGTACTTATTGTGCTGCCAATCCTGTTACTCAGGCATTGACGGTTAATAAAGCTACTCCAACGATTACAACAAACCCAACAGCTTCAAACATAACTTTCGGTCAGACCTTGGTTGCTTCTAGTTTAACAGGCGGCTCCGTAAGTGTGCTTGGGACTTTTGCTTTTACAACTTCTAGTACAGCACCTAATGCAGGTACGGCCAGTTATAGTGTGACTTTTACACCAACAGATACGGCTAATTACAATACAATTACAACGAGTGTTAATGTAACTACGGATAAAGCGACTCCGACTATAACTGCTTCCGGTTTCCAATCACTTGAATATAATGGCTCACCACAAGGACCTGATTCTTCTACGACTAGTTCTACAGGAACACGTTCTTACAGTTATTCAGGAACTACTTATGGATCGGTAGCTTATGGTCCAACCGCAGTGAAGCCAACCAATGCCGGTGACTATAATGTTGTAGCAACGGTTGCTGAAGATGATAATTATCTAAGTGCTTCTTCTGCGGCATACAGTTTTACAATTGCTAAAGCAGGCTTAACCGTAACTGCTGATGATAAAACTGCAGTACAAAATTCAAGTATTCCATCATTTACTGTTAGTTACACAGGTTTTGTAAATGGAGAGGATGAGACTGATTTGATTACTGCACCAACAGCAGATAGTCCAACGGCCAATATAGCTGTAGTGAATAACTATAGCATAGTTGCTACTGGTGGTGTTTCTGACAATTATAATTTTACTTATGTAGATGGTAGTTTTAGTGTAACTTCTGCTTCTCAACCTGTTTGTCCATCCGGTACTACTATTGCGCCAGGTAATGATCAAATCGTTTGTGAAGGTTCGGTTGCTACATTGCTTACAGCTACTGCTGCTACTAGCGGTATAAACGGAACCCCAACCATACAATACCAATGGTATTACAACTTAACTGATGATAATACTGTTTTAGGTGCTACTCAAATTGATGGCGCAACTTCAAGTACTTATTCTCCATCGACAGCCACTGTAGAAACTCGTTATTATTTCTGTGTCGCGTATGCTGTTGATAATGAATGTGTTCAAAATAGTGGTTTACAAGCTTTGGCTTCCAATACTGTAAAAGTAGAAGTTATCGATACACCGGAAGCTACAATAAATCCTTCAGGATCAATCACTTTATGTGAAGGCAACAGTGCTGTTTTAACTGCAAATGCAAGTGAAAGTTATTTATGGTCAAACGGAGCTACTACACAAGCTATCAATGTAGGTGTTTCAGGTGATTATTCGGTTGTTGTAACTGCAGCTAATGGTTGTCAAAGTCCGGTTTCAGAAGTAACTTCTGTAACTGTTAATCCTTTACCAGCTACTCCAACGATTACTCCTAGTGGCTCAACAACTTTGTGTGCGGGAGAAAGCGTAACCTTAACTTCAAGTGTAGGTGATGCTTATTTGTGGTCAAATGATGAAGAAACCTCTTCTATAGAAGTTTCCACTTCGGGTAATTATAGTGTTCAAGTTATTGATAGTAATGGTTGTTTAAGTAATTCTTCGGAAGAAATTATTGTTACTGTAAGTTCGGCATTGGTTGTTGGAAGTGTTTCAAATTTGGATGTTCCTGCTCCTGGAGCAAATCATGTAGTTATAAGTCAAATATATGGTGGTGGCGGAAATTCAGGGGCTACCTATAGAAATGATTTTGTAGAATTATACAATTCAAGCGACAATAGTGTTTCTTTAACCGGATGGTCAATTCAACAAGCATCTGCGACGGGTACAACATGGACTGAAGTTAATCTGTCAGGTACTATACCAGCGAAAGGATACTATTTAATTCAAGGAGCTTCCGGCGGAGCTGTTGGGGCACTTTTACCAACGCCAGATGCTACTTCATTATTCAATATTGGAGTTGGTAGTGGAAAAATTGCGCTTTCAAATGCAACTACTTCCTATGATGGAACATCTTGTCCATCTGCAGCTCTTATTGATTTTATCGGATTTGGGTCTTCAGCAAATTGCAGTGAAACTAGCCCAGGACCACTTCATACTAATACCACTGCAACTGTAAGAATTAATGGTGGTTGTACAGATACGAATAATAACGCGACAGATTTTACAGCGACGACGCCTTCTCCAAGAAATACATCTTCTTCAACTTATACATGTACTGTTAGTTCTTCAGTTGAGACCATCTGTAGTGGTACTGCACCAAGTACTATCACTGTAAGCTCTGCTTCAGGAAGTACAGGTTCTTATACCTATCAATGGTATCGTTTTGATGGTATTACTACTGCTCCAACCGGTTCTGTTATTCCGGAAACATGGACGCTTGTAGGTTCGGGCGCTTCTTTTAGCCCTGTTGCATTAACTCAAGATGCTACTTTTGCTTGTTTTGTAACTCCGCAAGATTGTGCCGGTGCATGGTCTAATGGGCAAAGACAAGTAACAGTCAATGCGCTTCCAACAGCTTCTATTGTTGAAACAGATGCATCAGGAGTTGCTAATAATGATAGTACAGTTTGTTCAGGTGACTCTGCAACCTTAACTGCTAGCGGAGGAACTTCTTATTCTTGGAATACTAATCCGATACAGACTACCGCTGCCATTGTGGTTTCTCCAACTGCTGAGACAGCTTATACTGTCACGGTTACCAATGCTAATGGTTGTTCAGCTTCAGCTCAGGCAACAATAATGATTACACCTCTAACAACTCCAACGGTTTCGTTAGTAAGCAGTGATGCTGATAATACGTTTGCTTATGGCACAAGTGTTACTTTCACGGCCAATGCCGGAAATTTAGGTGGCGGCACTGCGAGTTATGATTTCAAGGTAAATGGTGTATCGGTTCAAGACGGTGCTTCTAATACTTATACTGTTAGTACAGCCAATGAGAATAACTTGGCCAATGGTGATCAGGTTAGTGTTAGTATCACAGTAACGGGAGGCACTTGTTTATCGACACTAACCGTCGATAGTAATGTTATAGCCAATACCGTAACAGGTGCTTATTTTACCAATATCACTAATTATTGTGGTCAGACCTTACTGGCAGTTGGTTCAAGAATAAAATGTTCTGTACCAAGTGGCGTTGTAGGTGTTTTAGGTTATCGATTTAAAGTGACCAATAATGTTACGGCTATGTCTACTACAGTAGATAGCAATGTTGCCAGTTTTAATATGGGCATGATTAACAGTAGTGTTTTTGCTTACGGAACAAGTTATAATGTTCAAGTAGCTGCTATCGTTAATGGCGTTTTACAGCCTTATAGCAGTGGCGTATGTGTTATTACTACTCCAAGTGTTCCATCGAATCAAGTAACTTCATTATGTGGTCAGACTTTAGAGTCTTTGAATACAAGAATTTATGCTTCTACAGTTTCAGGTTCTGTACTTTACAGATGGAGAGTTGCTTTGTCTACAGCACCAACGACTTATTTCACACTTACTACAACTTCATCAAGTTTTAGATTGACCAATGTACCTAATTTGAATGTTACTTTTGGTAAGACTTATTTGGTAGAAGTTCAATCGGATGTTGTTATCAATGGGGTATCATTTACCTCAGATTATAGCACAGTTTGTAATGTAAGTACACCGGCGGCTTCTACTATCAGCGTTTCAGCTAATCAGTGTGGTCAGACTTTGACGACTATCTTGGATAGAATTTATGTTAACTCAGTACCGAATGCTGTGAATTATACCTACCGTGTACAGAAAGTTGGTAGTGCACAAGCTTATGATTTCAAGACTAGTTTCACGAGTTTCCGTTTGAATAATTTCCCATCATTGTCATTGACTTATGATTCTGAGTATAATGTTTCGGTAATGGTAGAAATCCTTATCGATGGCGTTTATTATGAATCAGAATTTAGTACGCCATGTATCATCAGTACACCGCCATTCCCAACGGTAGGTCTTCAGTCTTCACAATGTAGTGATGGAAATGAGCAGACTCCTGGTCCTTACCAAGTACAATCAAATTCAGAACTTATTTACAGTGAGTTTGTGTCGGGTGCTTCTTATGAGTTCTTATTACAACAATTAGTGAATGGAGTACCAACAGGAACACCATTAAGCACTACACGTTCCGGAAACTACTTTACTTTGGATATGATTGACGGCGAGTTAGCAGATACGGATTATGTGGTTTATGTGAAATTGCTTCACTATGGCGAAGGTCCTGTGGGTAAAGATTGTATTATCAGAACACCATCTGTAGCTACTAAAATGGTTGTTACATCAGCGTTTGCTGCTAAAGCTTATCCAAACCCATTTGCAAACAACTTCTTGATTGATTTGACCACAGAGAGTCAATCATCAGTAAGTATCAAGGTTTATGATATGGTTGGAAGAGTTGTAGATCAAAGAAGCGTTGCTGTTTCGGATATGAAAAGTATGACTATTGGTGAGCAATACCCAAGTGGCGTTTACAATGTTATTATTACACAAGGTGAAGAAGTGAAAACCCTTCGAGTGATTAAACGATAATTAAAATTAAGAATTAAGGAATTGGAGTTTAAGAATTCCGGTTCTGATTATATAGAAATCCCTGTCTCGGTAAACGAGATGGGGATTTTTTTTTGGTAACAAAGAGTGTAAAGTTAGCTAAGGGTTTTTACTGGGAATTGGGTGGATGAAAGTGTTTTATGTGAATTTATGGTTAATTAAAATGTTGTTTGCTATTTATTTATGGCTTTTGCCTTGAAAGCTTCAAATTTATTTATATTTGTAATCGTTATAATGACCAGTGTGGTTGATTGTAATATTAATTACTTTTATAGTTAATTAGTTATTTTGGCTGAGTTGAGATGTAGTATTTATTTTAATTACATTTTCTGATGTCTGCTTGTATTTTAAACTTTTAAATTATTTTAATCATAACCTAAAAAATGTTTCTAAAAGACAAAACGTTATTAATCACCGGTGGTACAGGATCACTTGGTAAAGCACTTACTTCACATATACTTCATAAGCATCCTGAAATAAAGAAGCTAATCATTTACTCTAGAGATGAGCAAAAGCAATTTGAGATGGCGCAAGACTATCCTTCACAAAGCTATCCTCAAATTCGGTTTTTTATTGGGGATGTTCGCGATAGAGAGCGATTAATGCGTGCTTTTAAAGGAGTTGATTATGTAATTCATGCCGCTGCAATGAAGCATGTGCCTATTGCAGAGTATAATCCGGATGAGTGTGTGAAAACAAATATTGGTGGTGCTGATAACGTAATTCACGCTTCATTAGAGACTACTGTTGAACGCGTTGTAGCCTTGTCAACAGACAAAGCTTGCGCTCCAATAAATTTATATGGTGCCACCAAGTTAACGTCGGATAAATTATTTGTTGCTGCTAATAATATTAAAGGCCATAACCCAATTCGATTTTCGGTAGTTCGCTACGGGAATGTGATGGGTTCAAACGGTTCGGTTATTCCTTTTTTTATTAAGAAGAGAAAAGAAGGCATATTGCCTATTACTGACCCTGAAATGACAAGATTTAATATCTCTTTGCAAGGCGGTGTTGATATGGTTATGCATGCTTTAGAACATGCTTGGGGCGGTGAACTTTTTGTGCCAAAAATACCTTCCTATAAAATATTAGATGTAGCGGAAGCTATAGGACCAGAATGCAAAAAAGAAGTGGTCGGAATTCGTCCGGGAGAAAAGGTTCATGAAGAAATGATTACGGCTTCTGATTCTTTTAATACCTACGATTTAGGAAAATACTACGCCATTTTGCCTTCCAGACCTAATTGGTCAGTGGAGAACTTTGTCAATACCTTAGATGCAGTAAAAGTGCCGGTAGGTTTTACTTATAATTCAGGAGAGAATACTGAATGGGAAACGGTAGACAGCATGAGGGCTTTGATAAAGGAACATGTTGATTCCAATTTTGTGCTATGAGAAAAGCGATCCCCTATGGAAGACAAAATATTACTTCGGAAGATTTAGCGACTGTCGTTGAAACTTTACAGTCAGACTACCTTACCCAAGGGCCAATGATTGCCTCTTTTGAAGAAGCTTTTGCAAAATATATAGGCAGTAAATACGCCGTGGCTGTTGCCAATGGAACTGCTGCACTTCATTTGTGCACTTTAGCGTTAGAAGTTAAACCCGGGCAAAAAGTAATCACAACACCTATCACTTTTGCTGCTTCTGCCAATTGTGTTCGGTATTGTGGCGGCGAGGTAGTTTTTGCAGATATTGATCCGGAAACCTATCTCTTGGATTATCAATCAGTTGAGAAATTACTCGAAGCGTCTCCATCAGGAACCTATCAAGGTATTATTCCGGTTGATTTTGCCGGAAGAGCCGTCGACTTAGAAAAATTTAAAGCGTTAGCCGATAAATACAACCTATGGATAGTGGAAGATTCTTGCCATTCACCCGGTGGTTATTTTATTGATAGCAATGGAAATCACCAAAATTGTGGCAACGGAAATTTTGCCGATTTAGCCATATTTTCTTTTCATCCAGTCAAGCACATCGCTTCGGGTGAAGGTGGAATGGTTACCACTAACGATGAAAAGTTATATAAAAAATTGTTGATGTTAAGAACGCATGGCATAGTAAAATCGGAAGATTTATATACTAATTCCATAGAGTTCGCTGGTGGTGATAATAATTATCCCGGTTGGTATATGGAAATGCAGGAGTTAGGTTTTAACTATAGATTAACCGATTTTCAAGCTGCTTTAGGCTTAAGCCAATTAAAAAGAGCCAACGAAGGAATCGTCAGAAGAAGAAATATTGCTCAAAAATATGAAGAAGCCTTTAAAGGTAAATCATTTATAAAAGGTCAATCCGGAGTTGTTGAAGGACATGCTTATCATTTGTATATCCTAGAAGTAGCCGATAGACTAGGTCTCTATAATTATTTGAGAACTCAAAATATTTTTGCCCAAATACATTATATTCCTTGTCATTTAATGCCTTATTACAGACAAATGGGATGGAAAGATGGTGACATGCCCAAGGCGGAAAACTATTATAAACACTGTATCAGTTTGCCGATGTATCCAACATTGACAGAGGAAGAACAACAGTTTGTAATTGATAAAGTCGTTAGCTTTTACAATAAAGAAATATGAAAAACATAGCTGTTTTTGGAGCCTGTAGAGAAGGATTGGAAGTTTACCGAAACTTGTATTCTTCATCATTAATTAACCATCAAGAAGTAACTTTTGTTTTTATTGATAATGATAGCAGATTGAGTAGTTCCACTTACGAAGGTGTTAAAGTATTGAGTCCTTATGAAGCAGATCTTTCGCTTTTTGATTTGATTGTAGTAGGTATTATAGCTTTTGAAAGGGTTAAAGAACAATTAATTTCCTTAAATGCAGCTCCTGATAAGATTAAGAGATACTATTCAGAAGCTTACTATAGTGATCAGTCTAGAAGAGTTGGGATGGCAAGCATTGGGAAATATTCCTATTTTAAACCCAGCACCGTTTTATATAATGTTGAGATTGGGAATTATTGCCATATCGGTGCAGATTGCAGACTTGGACTTATCGGACACGATGTGAGTAGGTTAACCACTTATCCTTTTGAATATCAATTTGGCAAAAGCAAAGAAAGTTTTGATTGTTCAAAAGACAAAACGATAGATTTAAAAAAGCAAAATGTTTTAAAAATTGGGCACGACGTTTATATAGGTGAAGGCGTTACCATTATGTCTGGCATCGAGATTGGCATTGGTGCAGTAATAGGAAGTAAATCGGTTGTGACCAAAGACGTTCCTCCATTTACCGTTGTTGCCGGTACACCGGCTAAAATTCTTTCTGAAAGACTTACCCCTTCAGAAAGGACTGCTTTGTTAGAAAGCAAATGGTGGGAATTCGATAAAGAAGAGGCTTTCGCCATTTTAAATAAAATTGTAAATACCTAAATTGATTTTTCATGAAAGAGAAGTTGATATTGGGAACGGTTCAATTCGGAATCAATTATGGTATTAATAATTCCATAGGCATGCCTTCGGAGAATGATGTCAATGCTATTTTAGCTTGCGCCTATAATTCAGGAATAAGAACACTTGATACTGCAGCAGCTTATGGTTTGGCGGAGAACAGAATTGGTAATTTTCATGAACTAAATGCTAATCAAAAGTTTACGGTTAATACAAAATTCAGTAAAGATTCCTCGGTAACCTGGTTGCAGTCTTTGATCAACAGTATTCATTCGATGAAGCTGGAACAAATAGACACGATTATGTTTCATTCCTTTGAATCCTATCTCAATAATAAGCCTGATTTAAAGGAGATTTATGCCACCGGTGTTTCCAAATATTTTAAAAGAATTGGGGTTTCTGTTTATACCAATGAGGAAATGGAAGCTTTAATTAATGATGAATGGGTAAGCGTTGTACAGCTTCCTTTTAATTTATTAGACAATCATTTGAAAAGAAATGCTATTGTTGAAAAATTGAGAGAACAAAAAAAAGAAATACACACCCGTTCTTGTTTTTTGCAAGGATTATTTTTTTTAAATCAGGATAAAGTCCCCGAAAAGTTAACGGCTGTTAAACCCTTTTTAAATAAGTTAAAGCAAATAGCTGTTGAAAATAAAATCGAAATGGGACATTTGGCTTTGCAATATGCCCTGAGTAAAAGTTATATCGATAAGGTGTTAATTGGAGTTGACACCGTAACGCAACTTGAAAACAATATCAAATGGGCAAAAGAGACAATTGATGGTGCAGTTTTCAATCAAATTGATTTGATAGAGGTGACCGATTTAGACTTGTTAAATCCTTCAAAATGGTAATGAACAAAATAATTATAGTAACCCAAGCCAGAATCGGAAGTAGCAGATTTCCCGAAAAAGTTCTTCAAACACTAGGAGATTCAACTTTATTGGGCGTTCATCTGGAAAGGCTGAAAAAGTCAAAATTGGCAAGCCAAATTATAGTGGCTACCACTCATGAAAACAAATCAGACCAAATAGTAGCCATTGCAAACAATGCCGGAGTTGAAGCTTTTAAAGGTTCGACCGAGGATGTTTTGGATAGGTTTTACCAATCAGTGGCGAATCATAATCCGGATTACGTTGTTAGGGTAACTTCTGATTGTCCTTTGATTGATGCCATCCTAATAGACGAGGTCATTAGCATGGTACAAGAACACAAACTTGATTACGGCGCCAATATATTGATTGAGAATTTTCCCGACGGACAAGACGTAGAGGTTTTTACTTTTAAAGCTTTGCAAAAAGCATGGGAAGAAGCCACATTATCATCCGACAGAGAACATGTTACTCCTTATATTCGAAAAAATACAGATTTCAATAATGGCAATATGTTCAAAGCTAGGAATTACAATGCTCCCGAAAATTTTAATCATGTGAGAATGACCGTTGATGAACCGTCAGATTTAGAAACGGTAGCGGTCTTAATTCAAAAATTAGGCATTGACAAAGACTGGAAGTCTTACACCAATTACATTATAGAACATCAAGAAATATTAGAGAATCAAAATATTATCAGAAACGAAGGCTATTTAAAATCACTAAATAAAGATACAAATGGGCAATAGAACGGGACAAAAATTATATGAAAAAGCAAAATCACTAATTCCCGGTGGTACAATGCTATTATCCAAAAGACCGGAAATGTTTTTGCCGGACAATTGGCCGAGTTATTTTTCTAAATCAAAAGGAAATAAAGTGTGGGATTTGGATGGAAACCAATTTACCGATATGTCGATCATGGGAATTGGTACCAATACCTTAGGTTACGGTCATGACGAAGTAGATGAAGCTGTTATGAAAACAGTTCTTAATGGCAATATGAGTACCTTAAATTGTCCTGAGGAAGTTTACTTAGCGGAGAAACTTATTGAAATGAATCCTTGGGCAGATATGGTTCGTTTTGCTCGAAGTGGTGGAGAAGCCAATGCCATTGCCATCAGAATTGCCCGCGCTGCCTCCGGAAAAGATAAAGTAGCCATTTGCGGTTATCACGGTTGGCATGATTGGTATTTGTCTACTAATCACAACAGCGGTGATGGCCTTTCGGGACATTTATTACCTGGTTTAGAACCAGCAGGTGTTCCAAAAAATTTAAAAGATTCTGTTTTTCCTTTTCATTACAATAACATTGAAGAATTGGAAACCATCGTAGCGACTCAAGATATTGGAGTAATCAAAATGGAAGTGGTTAGAAATTTTGGCCCTGAGGATAATTTTTTACAGAAAGTCAGAGATTTAGCTACCAAGAAAAATATCGTCCTTATCTTTGATGAATGTACTTCGGGATTCAGAGAAACCTTTGGCGGTATTTATAAAAAATATGGAGTTGAGCCGGATATGGCTATGTATGGTAAAACGATTGGAAACGGATACGCCTTGACCGCAGTGGTTGGAAAAAAATCAGTAATGGAAGCAGCTCAGAAGACTTTTATCAGCAGTACCTTTTGGACTGAGCGAATTGGTCCGACAGCGGCTTTAAAGACACTTGAAGTTATGGAGCGCATCAAATCTTGGGAGATTATTACTGCCAAAGGCAAACAAATGCAAGAAGGATGGCAAAAGTTAGCTAATGATAATAAGCTGTCCATCACAGTGTCAGGAATTCCATCACTAACTACTTATGCTTTTAATAGTGATAATGCCTTGTTGTTCAAAACCTTTATCACTCAGGAAATGTTGAAAAAAGGATTTTTAGCCAGTACTAATTTTTATGCTTCAATTGCGCATGAAGATGTCGATTTTGAGCAATATTTTTCGGAATTAGATACGGTTTATAAAAAAATAAAAGAACATGAAAATGGTACTTTAGACATTAATTCTTTGTTAGAAGGACCTATTTGTCATTCGGGTTTCAAGAGATTAAATTAGTCCTATGAAATACAAAGTATTGCATAAGCAAGTGTTTTCCGTTGGCCATTTTGCTATTGTTCCTATTCGTTTTGAGGATAGGATGGCAATCATGAAATGGAGAAATGAACAAATTTATCATTTACGGCAAAATAAACCCTTGACTGCTGAAGATCAAGAGAACTATTTTAACCAAGTGGTTGGTTCTCTTTTTGAACAAGAATTCCCGAATCAAATTTTATTTTCTTTTCTGGAGCATGGCGTTTGCATTGGTTATGGCGGTTTAGTGCATCTTAATTGGATTGATAAAAATGCTGAAATATCCTTTATTATGGATACTTCTCTCGAAAAGGAACGTTTTCATGAGATTTGGTCAGTTTATTTAGGCTTAATAGAACAAGTAGCTTTTCAAGATTTGAATTTGCATAAAATATATACTTATGCTTTTGATTTGAGACCGCATTTGTATGAAGTACTGGAATCTACCGGTTTTCAAAAAGAAGCAGTACTGAAAGACCATTGTTTTTTTGAAAACAAATTTAAAGATGTAGTGATACATGCCAAATATAAAAGCAAACTGGAGCTAAGAAAAGCCAATAGTTCAGATGTAAATATTACTTTTGATTGGGCTTCAAATGAAGTCGTCAGAAAGTATGCGCTCACTAAAAATAAAATAGAATTTGAAAGTCATAAGTTATGGTTTAATGCTAAAATTATTGACCCAAAAGTTTATTATTACATTGCAATGGTTGATGAGCAACCTGTCGGATCTATTCGTTTTGACCAAGTGGATAGGGAAGCGGTTATCAGCTATTTGATTGATCCAAAATTTCATGGAAATGGTTTTGGAAAAAAAATAGTAAAAGAAGGTATAGAACACTTTAGAATGGATTCGCAAAATTATGCTATTGTTGGAATTGTTGAGAATGAAAATAAGGCCTCTTTAAAAATCTTTAGAGATTTAAGTTTTAAGGAGGAGTTTTTAAATGAAAATACCATAAAATTCAAACTACTATGAAGATTAAGAACTTCAATATAAATAAAGATTCACAGGTATTTATAATCGCTGAACTTTCTGCCAATCACAACGGAAGTTTAGAGACTGCCTTAGAAACAGTTCGTGCCGCCAAAAGAGCAGGAGCAGATTGTATAAAATTGCAAACCTACACCGCAGATACGATAACTATTGATTCCAAAAAAGAGGATTTTTTAATCAAAGGAACCATTTGGGATGGTAAGAATTTATATGAATTATACCAAGAAGCTTATACGCCTTGGGAATGGCATCAGATAATATTTGATGAAGCAGAAAGAAATGGATTGATCTGTTTTTCTTCCCCATTTGATAAAACAGCCGTTGATTTGTTAGAATCATTAAATGCGCCGGCCTATAAAATAGCTTCCTTTGAAATTACAGACATACCTCTGATTGAATACACCGCCAGCAAAGGAAAACCCATTATCATGTCGACCGGTATTGCCACTACAGAAGACATCGAATTGGCTTTAGATGCCTGCCGAAGAATGGGTAATAACGATATCGCTTTATTGAAATGTACGTCAAGTTATCCGGCACCGATTGAAGAGGCCAATATGGTCATGGTTAAAGATTTTGCAGAACGTTTTGGCGTGATTACCGGATTGTCCGACCATACCATGGGTGCAACTGTTCCGGTAGTAGCCACTTGTTTTGGTGCCAAAATCATAGAAAAGCATTTTATTTTAGACCGTTCTATCGGAGGACCGGATGCTTCCTTTTCGATGAATGAGCAAGAATTTACAGCCATGGTAAAATCCGTTAGAGAAGCAGAAAAAGCGATGGGTGTTGTCGATTATCAATTAACGGACAAACAAGCCAAAGGCAAAGATTTTTCACGCTCCTTATATGTTGTCAAAGACCTGAAAAAAGGAGATGTAATTACGGAAGAGCATGTCAAAAGTATCAGGCCGGGCTTTGGTTTGCATCCAAAATATTACAATCAAATCATTGGAAAAAAGAGTAATCAAGATTTAGAAAAAGGATCCAGAATGAGTTTGGATTTTTTGGATAACGATGCTACTTTGTAACAGAAATTAATTTAGGTAATAGAATGAAAAAAACGAATGTGTTTTTAGTGAGGACACAATACCATGTGTTAATGTCTGTCAATACTATTTTTAACAATTACAAAGATTGTAATAATATTATTTATTATCTCAAGGGAAGAATAATCAATGATTTTGACAGTCAAGAAGACTTTATGGTTTTCAAAGAACTAGAGAGAAACAAATTTGGAAATATTGACTTTGTTAACCAACTCAAAGAAATTAATCCTGAGCGTTTTTTCTTTTTCCAAGAAAACTGTTCTGAGACGTTGTTTATAATTAATAAACTGGCCAAGACTGATATTATAATTTCATTGTTGCAAGACGGAACCAAACCTTATCATCATTACAGAAAGAAAAGACTCTTATATTGTATACTCAGAGATACGCTCAATGATTATAAAGAAATGTTTAAGCGCAAGCAAGTCGCGCTAATTGGATTTCACAACAACTACAAATATGCTTTTTCTAAAGAAGTAGATGAAGTTTGGTTGAATTATCCGGAGAAATACAATAACAGAACCCGCAAAAAGTTGCTTCAATTGCCCTATTATTCTCAAGAATCAATAGCGTTTTCCAATAAATTGTTCCAGTTTAAAGTTGATTTTGATGTCGAATCTATTTTGTATCTCGGTCAGGCTTGGAAACAAATCTATTGGGAACGAGAAAAAGAAATATTTGATTACTTGATTAAAAAGTTTCCCAATAAAAAAATCATTTATAAATCTCATCCAAATTCAGAACCTGGTCAACTCGATTTGTACAATGACTATGAAAACATTATGATGATCAGGAACAAAATTCCTGCTGAGTTATATGTTTTAACCATGAAAAACACCATTATTTTGAGTGCGGCATCGACCTCTATGTTTGCTTATAATGAAACGTGTAAGTATTATTATACCTATAAGTTGTATCATTTTGGCAATATTTTTACCCAAGTTGATATCGGAAACCCAACAGATCATATTGTTAATATTGATGATTTGAATGAAATTGATTTTTAAATGTTAAAAAAAATTTACCATAAGTTTCAATCTAACGATTTAATTAAGACCGGTTCTTATTATAGTTTGTCGAGTACTATAAACAGCATTTCCAAAATGTTTGTCGGAATTGTTATTATGAAATGGTTGAATCCGTATGAGCTTGGTTTGTGGAACGCGGTGTCGATTTTTTTAGCCTATATTCCTTTTTTTCAACTCGGAATTCAAAATGGTTTGTCCATTGAATTACCCATATTGATGGGGAATAACGATAAAGATTATAAGAAGTACATATCTTCAGCACGATGGTATTCTTATTTTGTTTCGACTTTGTTTATCGTCATTGGATTTCTCATCACACTTGGTTCTTTCTTTTTTACAGATAACTTAGACCTTACACTCGGCATCGGTACAATCTGTGTTATTGCGGCAAGCACTTCGTTAACATTACATTTGATTTCCACCTTTAGAACCTCAAAATCATTTGATAAACTAACCAAAATATATATTATTGAAAGTGTGTTAACGCTACTTTCAGCCTATTTTGTTTACAAATATCACTACTATGGAATACTGTTATTTAATATCATTGTAGTAGTTCAGCATACGATTTTACTATTTGTTTTCTCGCCATACAAGGACATAAAACCTGATTTTTCCAAAGATTTTTTGCAAAAATTGTTTAAGCGAGGTATGATCATCATGTCGTTTTACCAATTAAGAGTGTTGGCTCAAAGTTTTCCTAAATGGATTATACTGAGTATTGGTGGTGTACTCCAACTGGGATTGTTTTCACCTGCGATGGCATTAAAGGGAATGATGAATTTATTACCAAGTCAAATTAATCAATTCTTGCAACCACAAATGGGTTTTAAATACGGCAAGGAAGGAAAAGCGGCATTGCTCTGGCCTTATATGAGGAAAATGATTTTATTTTATCCTCTGATTTCTATACCGTTTTCAATAGTTGTTATTATTTTTATGCCTTACATAATTGAAACGTTTTTCCCGAAATTTGCCGCTTCTGTTTTTTCGATTCAAATTATGTCGGTTGCATTTATTTTTTCAAGTTATGCCACGACACACAACATTCTGTATACTTTAAAGGCTTACAAAGAGGCTTACGTTTTTCTTTTTTTCGAATTATTGGGTTATGCCGTTTTCCCAATTCTGTGTTACCTGGTATTTGATGTGGATTTATTGAGTACTATATCAATAGGAATTCTAATAAATTACATATTTTTATATTTCTTTAATTATTTTTTGTTGAAGAAAGTGCTTTTTTTAGAAAAGTATAATACCAAAATTACCACTAAATAAAAAGTTATGAGAAGCAGTATTGTACCCAAGTTACTTTTTGTTTTTGTTTGGCCGCTCCCAACAATTATTAGTGTCTTTAAAGATTTAAAATCGAGATATTTACTTTTATTTTTCATGTTTTTTGCAGCGTTTGTTGGGATTAACATGTTTAATGCACCTACTTCTGACATGTATAGGTATGTGACTCGTTCGGTGTATTATAAAAACACATCTTTGGTAGAAATTTTTTTGGAAAAAGATTTTTTTTATCCGCTTCTTTCCAAAATAATTAATTCCATCTCAAGCGATTTTTATTTTATTACCGTCTGTTTTACAACAATTTATTATTTTTTATTTTATAAGTGTATTAAAGTAATCTCTGATAATTTAGATCCAAATTACAGAGCATATATTCCTTGGTTTTATGTCTTAGCATTGTATACTGTTCTTCCTTTTACAGTTGTTACAGCATTTAGATACAATTCGGCTGTAATTTTTTTTACGTGGTGTTTGTTGGAATATACTTTAAACGGTAAGAAGAAATTTTTGTATATCATTTTATTAACGCCTTTTATTCACTTTTCATTTCTGTTTTACACCATTTTGCCTTTCGTTTATTTGGCGATCAAGAATATGAAAAGAAGAACCAATATTGCAATCTTATTATTTGGATTGTCTTTTGTGTATTCTAACTCTAATCTTTCTAGTGTGGTTGATACTTTTTCCAAGCAGTATCTTAGAGAGAGTATCTCCAATCAAGTGGATGCCTATGCTTCCGAAGAAGGCATTGAAAGCAACGACCAGCGATATGCAAAAGCGGTAAAAGAAGGTTCTGCCCGAAGAGCTATAAATAGAGGAATAATTACTTATTCTAGACAAATTTTAATGTTTAGTTTGTTGTTTTTTATTCTTAAAAGGAAAAAATTTTTAGCACAGAATAAGTTTTATGAAGATATGTTGATAATGGCTTTGTTGTCATATTCATTGACTAATTTTGCTTCTTCAGTCCTGCATGGAAGTCGTTTTTTCTCTGTCAGCAATTTTTATTTTTATTTTGTATTATTTTTTATGATTGCTTCTACCAAAGTTTCTTTTGAGCAAAACAAAGCTTTCTTCTTGAAAAATAAAACATTCTTTCATTTCATAAGCCTGCTCATCGTATTAAACTTTATAAATTTTGCCTATATGGCGAAGACCATTTTTAATTTCCCGAATCTTATTTTTGGAAATTGGCTGTCTTCTTATTTTTTAATTAGCGGATAATGTATCGCATGAGCTTTATGTTTAAGTAGATGAGAAATGATTGGTTTTATAAAATATAGTTAGGCGAAACGTATAAGGAAAATGGTAGAAATTTTAAAAAATATCTTATTGAATTCTAAAGGATTCAAGTCCAAAAGAAAAATCTTAGTCATCGAATCCGATGATTGGGGTTCGGTTAGGATGCCTTCAAAACAAGCCTTTGAGAATTTATTGAAAGCCGGTGTCAAAGTGGATCAATGTGGTTACAATACTTTTGACAGTCTGGAATCAGTACAAGATTTTGATGCTATCTTTAATCAGTTGAATAAAATTAAAGATAAAAACGGCAATTCTCCAATTATCACAGCCAATACTATCGTCGCCAATCCCGATTATGAAAAAATAAGAGAAGGCAATTTTGAAAATTATTATTTTGAAACATTCGATCAATCTTACAAAAGGCACCAAGGAGCTAACCATACATTGGATGTAATCAAACAAGGAATAAAAGAAAAATTATATTTCCCACAATTGCATGGGCGAGAGCATATTTTTTTGAATAATTGGATGGGCGCTTTAAAAAATGGCGATTCAGCAACCAGACTGGCTTTTGACAACCAAGTTTATGGATTGAGTACTACCATAACTTCCACCAAAAGAAAAAGTTTTTTAACAGCACTTGATGGTAATAGTTTGGAGGAATTAGACGCACACGAGTCAATACTTTTGGAAGCGCAACACATTTTTAAAGAAAATTTTGGTTTTCCTTCAACCTCATTTATTGCGGCTAATTATACTTGGCATCCCAATCATGAAGTTTTTTTGGATAAAATAGGCGTAAATACTATTCAAGGCGGTAGAGCTCAAAAAGTGCCGGGCAATCACGAAGGGTATCAAACCATCAAGCATTATATGGGAAATCGTAATGGTTTAGGACAGATTTTTTTAATTCGAAATACCGGTTTTGAACCAGCTACAAGACCAAATGTCAATTGGCATCAAAAAATTTTAAACGAAGTCAAAGCTGCTTTTTTAGTTGGAGCACCGGTTATTTTATCATCTCATAGGGTTAATTTTATGGGTGGCTTGGATGAAAAAAACAGAGAGCGTAATTTGAAATTGTTTGGTGAGATACTTAGCGATTTAGTAAAAAGATACCCCGATATTGAATTTATGAATACAGAGGAATTGTCTAACTTTATAAGAATTTCTAAAAAATGAGTTATGATATTTTAGTTTGCGGAGATTTTTATGTTGGGCCACATGCCGGAGGAAGACTTGATGCTGTTGTAGCCAATAAAGAGTATGCTTTATTGTTTGGTGAATTGTATGAAGATTTGAAAGCATCAAATTTATCCATAGTGAATCTCGAAGGACCGGTAGTTAGCTCCGGAAATCCATCTCCTAAAACAGGTCCTGTGATTTCTATGAAGCCTTTAGTAATGGAAGCTTTACTTGATGCAAATATAAATTTAGTGACTTTAGCCAATAATCATATAATGGATTTTGGTATCGAAGGATTCAAGGAAACTTTGACAAGATTGGATGAGTCTAATTTAAATTTTGTCGGTGCCGGGCTTTCTAAAACTGCCAAAAGAAAACCATTTATAACAGAGATTAAGTCAAAAAAAATTGCCATAATCAACGTTTGTGAGCATGAGTGGATTTCTGATATCAATAGTGAATCGGGTGCCAACGGAGTTGATGTAATTGAGAATTTTTATCAAATTAAAGCCTTGCGTTCCACCACAGATTTTATCATTGTGATCTACCATGGCGGCAATGAATACCATCCGCTTCCCACACCTGATATGAAGAAAATATTCCGTTTTTTTGTAGACGCCGGTGCTTCAGCGGTGATTGGGCATCATACCCATACCTTTAGCGGTTATGAGAAGTATCATGATTGTCCAATTTTTTACAGTCTTGGCAACTTTATCTTTGATAGCAATAAAAAATCGAAAGGCGAAAATTGGAATACCGGTGTTGCCATCGGATTAAATGTTATCAATGACCAATTAGATTTCCAAATCATTCCGTTTTTACAAAATGATAAAGAAATAGGCATAAAAAAATTAAAAGCCCAAGCATTGCAAGATTTTGAAGTTAAGCTAAAAAAATATAGCGAAATTATCAATGATGATCAAAAGTTACAAGAAGAATATAATAGATTTGCCGGAAAAATGGGGTTGCAGTATTTGGCATTTATAAATCCATACGAAGGCAAGTTGAGTTCTTTATTTAAAAAAGGCATACTTCCCTCAGTGTACAGTAAAAAGAAAATATTATTATTACTCAATTTAATAAGATGTGAATCTCATAAGTATTTGCTGGAGCATATATTAAAAGAGAAGATTAAAAAACACTAAAAAGTAATTCATGAGAATCGCAATACATGATAATCCGGGCTCTTTTGCTTCAAAATGGATAGAATACTGTAAAGACAATAGCATTGATTTTGCCATTGTAAACTGTTATGATTCTGATATTATGGAACAAATGAAATCATTTGACATTTTATTATGGCATCATCAACAGTCCAATCCAACGGATTATTTTATGGCCAAAAAATTATTGGAAGCTTTAGAATTTTCCGGTAAATTGGTTTTTCCTGACCACAATACCAATTGGCATTTTGATGATAAGGTAGCCCAAAAATACCTGTTTGAAGGGTTAGATATAGCAACGCCTGAAAATTATGTTTTCTACGATTTAAAATCTCTTAAAAAATTTGCTAAAACCAGTTCCTATCCGATTGTTTGGAAGTTAAAAGGCGGTTCCGGAAGTAGAAATGTAAAGCTGGTTAAAAGCGAAAGCGAGCTGATTGCCATTGGCCAAAAAATGTTTGGAAGCGGCATAAGAGAATATGATGCTGTCGATGGCATTAAAGAAGCTATCAGACGTTATAAAATGGGTAAAAAGAAAATGATTGATATTTTCAAAGCCATAGCCCATTTGGTTTACCCTGTCAAATATGAACGCATGAGCGGTAAGGCTTGGGGTTATGTTTATCTGCAGGAATTTATTCCTAATAATGATTCTGATTATCGGGTTATTGTTATTAAAGACAAGGCTTTTGCGATAAAACGTTATACACGGCCTAACGATTTCAGAGCCAGTGGCAGCGGTTATATAGAATACAAAAAGGAGTTGTTTGCTGATGAGTTGTTAAAGACTTCTTTTGAAATAGCGTCAAAGGTGAAAACTCAATGTATAGCATTTGATTTTGTTTACCGAGACGGAAAACCCTTACTGGTAGAAATGAGTTATGGTTATCGAAAAGAAGGCTATTATGCCTGTGAAGGCTATTGGGACAGTAGTTTGAATTGGCATGCCGGAAACTTCAATCCTTATGAATGGATTATTGAAGATTTAAAAGAAACGTTTTTGAACTTAAAGAAGTAATCTTGAAAGAAGTAATTTTAGTTTCTCCAAAATTAGGAATAGGCGGTATTCAAAGAGCAATGACCAATTTGGCCAATTGGTTTGTAAATAATGGATACCAGGTTACTTTAGTTTCTTGTAAAAAAGAACCTCTTTTTTATCCTCTAGACCCAAAAGTAACTCTAATTACACCTCAAAAAGAACATCCCGGAAATCAGGGCAATATTATTTTTCACTACATCAGGATTATTTTTTATTTAAGAAAAGCCTTTAAAGCCAATTCCTCACAACATATTATTTCATTTGGAGATGTTTTTAACCCATTGACTTTGATAGCGAGTATTGGCTTAAAAAAGAAGGTGCATATTTCAGACCGAACGAGTCCTGATTTTAAGTTCAAATGGTATGTCTCTTTCTTAAAAAAAATTACTTATCCTTATTCCACTACTTTTGTAGCACAAACTACGAAAGCTGCCCAATGGAATGAAAAGAAATTTGCAAACAAACTCAATATTAAAGTAATTCCCAATCCGATAAGAGAAGTTATTGTCGATACTACTATAGCTAAGGAAAAGACATTGCTTTATGTCGGCCGATTTGCTTGGGAAAAAAACCCTGAGGCCTTAATTAGAGCATTTTCTATGATTGAAAATAGGGAAGGATGGCAATTAGTAATGTTGGGAGACGGACCGTTACTTCCTGCCATGAAATCATTAGCCTCGGGATTAAAATTAGGAGACAATATTCAATTTGTCGGACAGGTAAAAGATGTTGATTCCTATTTTTCCAAAGCATCTTTGTATGTTTTGCCTTCTGTATTGGAAGGATTTCCCAATGCTTTGTGTGAGGCAATGGCAGCCGGATTACCATGCGTTTGTGTGGAAGGAATTCCTTATGAAGATTTAGGGACGAAAGGGGTAGATTTTTTAGTGGCAAAACGAGATGATGTTGTCGATTTATCATCGAATATCAACCACTTATTGCAGTCAGAATCACTAAGAATGACTATGGGTAAAAATGCTCAATCTATTAGAGAACGACTGGCATTGCCGATAATTTTTACTAAGTTTGAAGAAATCCTGAATTAATAACTATGAATTTATTACTTCGATTATATTACAGTATTCCTAATTTTCAAAATCAATCCGTTTTGGGTAAAATTTTGAATAGAAGTATGGAGAAAGTTCTAAAAACATGGTTTGATTTTTACTGTCCTATTTTTTTTAAATTTACTTCAAAGAATACCAAATATACTCTTCAAACGAGCACTTTCGATAAAAAGCCTAGTGACTTAATTATCGCCAGTCTGACCAGTTTTCCTGCCAGAATAGAACATACTTATTTGAGTGTTGAATGTATATTAAGACAATCTCATCAGCCTGATAAACTAATACTTTGGTTGGCCAAAGAGCAATTTCCTGAAGGTTTAGCTTCATTGCCAAAAAAGTTGTTGGATCAGACCAAGCGTGGTTTAGAAATTAGGTTTTGTGATGATTTACGATCTCATAAAAAATACTATTACTCTTTAATCGAGTTTCCTCAAAGTAAGGTGATTATGTTTGATGACGATTTATATTATTACAAGGACATGATTAAAGATTTAATGGCATTACACCTAAAATATCCCAATAAAGTAATTGCTTCACGGGCTCACTTAATCAATTTCAAAGAGGGCTCAATACTTCCATATTTGCAATGGACACATAATTACAATGAAGAAAAGCCCTCAATATATTTACACCATACGAGTGGCAATGGAACATTATTGCCCGGCAAAAATATTTTTGACCAAACGGTATTTGATAAAGATTTAATTTTTAAACTGAGTCCCAACTCTGATGATGTGTGGCTTAAGATGAATTTGATTCGACTTCAAGTTGAGGTGGTTACCAATGCCAAATACAATAAAGATCCTATCAGTGTGAAGTCCACGCATAAAGTTTCCCTGGTATCAAGTAATTCATTTAAAGGTGGAAAAGACAAACAAATTAAGGATTGCATAGACTATTTTGATTTAAAATTTAATTGATTATTTATGAATTTAATTACATTACTTAGAAAGTCATATGTAAACTACAGAGGTTGGTCAACCCATAAAAAAATTGTGGTCATTGAATCCGATGATTGGGGAAGTATTCGCATGCCAAATACTGAAACCTATCAAGCACTGGTCAAAAAAGGAATTCCGGTTGATAAAAACAGATATACCAAGTTTGACGGTCTTGAAACACCTGATGATTTGAGCGTTTTGTTTGAGATGCTCAGTTCCCATAAAGACGCTAATCAACAACCCGCAACTATAACTGTAAACTCATTACCTGCCAATCCTGATTTTGATAAAATTAGAGCAGACGATTTGAAAACCTATCATTATGAATCAATATTTGATAGTTACCAAAAGTATTCTTCTAAGGAAGCAATGGTTGGTTTATGGAAGCAAGGAGTTGAACAAAATATTTTTTACCCTCAATTTCACGGCAGAGAGCATTTGCATCCTACCCGATGGATGAAAGCTGTCATGACCTGTGAAAAGGAAAAAATTTGCTTTGACCATGATGCGATTCCGGGGATTAATTTGGGAACATCCAATAGGATAAATTATTTGGCCGCATTTGATTATTATAATGAGCAGGAAAAGTCAACTATTGAAACAGATTTGATTGATGGACTTCAAATGTTTGAAACGGTATTTGGATTTCAATCGAAATCATTTATTGCTTCTCAATCCATCCGAGGGAATCACATCAATGCTATATTAGCCCAAAACGGCGTTAAGTATCACCAAAACGCCCAACAATTGTTGCCTTATCTAGAAGATCCAAAACATGGTATAGTTAATAAATACTGGGGTTTTAAAGATGAGAGCGGCTTGCTTTATTGGAGAAGAAATGTGACTTTTGAGCCTAGTAAAAATCAAAATTTGGATTGGGTTGATTTGTGCATGGCAGAAATTAACAATGCTTTTACTTTTGGTAAACCCGCTGTTATCAATTCGCACAGGGTCAATTTTATTGGTCATCTTTCAAAAAAAAATCAATCTGATTCAATTAAAGCTTTAGATGCGCTTTTGAAAGCAATTGTAAAAAAATGGCCTGATGTCGAATTTATGAACAGCCAACAATTAGGTGAATATATGAGCAATACAAAAAATGAATAAAAAATTAGTACTCGGAATTACCGCTCCCGGAAGTGTAATTTTAATAGCGGGTCAAATGCGTTATTTTAAAGCTTTGGGTTATGAAACTTATTTGATGGCACCGAATCACCAAAGGGTGACGGATTACTGTCAGCAAGAGGGTTGTGTTCATTTACCGGTAGATTTAGAACGTGAAATTTCCCCTGTTAAGGATATTAAAGCATTATTTCAGGTGATCAAGCATTTGCGAAGGGTAAAACCCGATGTAGTGAATTTTGGTACACCAAAAGTAAGTTTGTTAGGAATGATTGCGGCAAAGCTACTAGGAGTTAAAAACAGGATTTATACCTGTCGGGGTTTTCGTTTTGAACATGAAACCGGATTGAAAAAAACAATACTGGTTACCATGGAAAAAATAACCGCACGTTTTGCACATAAAATCATTTGTATCAGTAATTCGGTTAGGGATTTAGGTATTGAAAATACTATTTTTTCAAAAGATAAATCTTTAGTAATTCACAAAGGAAGCAGTAACGGGATTGATTTGGAAAGATTTAGTCCAAGTCAAATTAACGCGACACAAATCTCAGCTTTGAAAAACGAACTAGGATTGAATGAAACTCATTTTGTGTATGGTTTTGTGGGAAGATTAATTGACAGAAAAGGAATTAAAGAACTGTATGAGGCTTTCGATAATTTGTATGCAAAGAACCATTCTTCTAGATTATTGATTGTAGGTCCGATTGAAAAAAGCCAAATCGCTGATTTGAGTTTAATAGAAAAAATGGAACAACATCCCGGAATTTTATTGGTGGGCACCCAAAGCAATGTCCCGCTGTATTTGTCGGTAATGGATGTTTTTTGTCTGCCTGCTTGGTGGGAAGGTTTTGGCAATGTATCAGTGCAAGCTGCTGCGATGGGATTGCCTGTCATTGCTACTGATGTTACCGGAAGTAAAGATGCCGTTTCCAAAGATTTTAACGGTTTGTTGATTCCCGCAAAATCAGTTATGGATTTACAAAATGCGATGGCTTTGTTAGAAGAGAATCCGGAAAAAAGAAAGGAATTGGGAATGAATGGTTTGATTTGGGCCAAAAACTTTGACAGCAAAATGATTTGGGATGGAATGAATGTGATTTATTGCTCAAGGGAATAGCAATCCTGTCTTTTGATTTTATCTGTTCACAAAATAGATTATTTCAAAATTGAGCACAACTGAAATTAGTGCTACAAGAAATTTAAATTATAAATACATTTACAAACGAGTTATAAGTGATTTAATTTTATTTACTCAATGCGTTCGGCATACTTAAAATTATAGCACATTTTTTTCACCATAAACAAAAGGCTTAGTAATGCTCTTTAATTCACTAGATTTTCTGCTTTTTTTTCCTCTGGTATGTATACTCTTTTTTGGGTTCCCAACAAAATACAGATGGCTGTTGTTGTTAGTAGCAAGTTGCTATTTTTATATGTATTTTATTCCAATATACATATTGATTTTGGCTGGTACTATTGTAATCGACTATTTTGCCGGTATACTCATTGAAAACAACCAAGGAACAAAACGGCGGTTTTATTTAATAATGAGTTTGTTTGCCAATATATTGGTTTTGGCCGTTTTTAAATATTATAATTTCTTTATAGAAAATATTGAAGTTTTACTTGCGGCTTTAGGCAGTAAAAGCAATTTGCCTTATTTGTCCATTTTGCTGCCGGTAGGTTTGTCATTTCACACTTTTCAGGCGATGAGTTACACCATAGAAGTATACAGAGGGAATCAAAAAGCCGAGAAACATTTCGGAATCTATGCGCTGTATGTAATGTTTTTTCCTCAACTTGTTGCCGGACCGATTGAAAGACCACAAAATGTCTTGCATCAATTTCACGAAAAGAAATATTTTCTGTATGAGAACTTTGCCAAAGGGTTCAAACTCATTATTTGGGGTTTTTTTATGAAAGTAGTGGTTGCCGATCGATTAGCACTTTATGTCAATGCGGCTTACAATAATGTAGACAATCATAATGGTTCAACGCTACTGCTGGCAACAGTCTTTTTTTCCTTCCAAATCTATTGTGACTTTGCCGGATACTCATCCATTGCCATTGGTACAGCAAAAATTATGGGTTTTGATTTGATGACCAATTTTAACCGACCTTATTTTGCCAAAACCATTTCTGAATTCTGGAAAAGATGGCACATTTCACTTAGTACTTGGTTTAGAGATTATTTGTACTTGCCGCTTGGTGGTAATAAAGTATCCAGAAACAGATGGTATTTCAATTTGTTTTTCGTCTTTTTGGTCAGCGGAATATGGCATGGCGCCAATTGGACGTTTTTTATTTGGGGCGCATTGAATGGAGCCTATTTAGTCATTGCCATAGTCACTCAAAGGTATCGCAACAAATTTAATGATGCTACCGGATTATCAAGGAACAGAACTTTTTTTACCGCAATACAAATCATTACAACATTTATTCTGAGTTCATTTGCTTGGATATTTTTTAGAGCTAATAATGTTCAGGAAGCTTTCACGATTGTAGAAAAAATAGGAACCGATTTGTCCACCGATTTATTTGTAAAATGGGATGTGTTTTTTGGGGTGTTTATTGGGTTGTCTGTTTTGATTTTAAAGGAGTTCAGGGATGAGTTTTTGCTGAACAAACTTTCGTTTTTAAAGAAACCAAATGTGAGTATACTATTTTATGCCTTTATCGTGGCACTGATATTATTAATGGGCGTTTTTGATGAAGGGCAATTTATTTATTTCCAATTTTAAGTCTAGATGAAAAGAGAAAAAAGGATTTCAATTCTAAAAAAAGCACTATTGTTTGTGATTGTATTAGTTACTATTGATGTGTGTTCCGGTTTTATTTTTGACTCATTGTATTCAAATTCTAAATCGGGAGTTGCTTATCAAGAGAATCAAGTATTCAATAAAACAAATGATAGTATCTTGATTTTCGGATCTTCAAGAGCTGCGTTTCATTACAAACCGGATATTATTTCAGAAAGAACCGGTCTGACTTGTTATAATGCCGGGAGAGAAGGTATGGGGATTTATTTTCACTATGCCGCACTTTTAGCAACCTTAGAGCGATACAGCCCTAAAGTAGTCGTTTTGGATTTAGACTTTAGAGATGTTTATGATAGAGGCGGCAATTTTGGTGAAGATGTTTTTAGTGATTTAGCGCCTTTCTACGGAAAAGTTAATGCAGAATTTGATAATTACATCAGTAGAAACTGGTATGATGGTATTTTTTACCGTTCCAATTTACTCAAATACAATAAGAAATTTTTTAATATACTTACGGCCAATGTTGTTAAAAACAATGATAACTTCAAAGGATATATCCCACTAAAAGGAGAATGGAATGGAGAAGACAAGGTATTGAAAAATGATACTTTTACCATTGGACCTGAGTTGATTAAAACAATAAATCTATTTATCACTAAAGCCCAATCAAAAAATATTAAAGTTATTTTGGTGATTTCACCAACGTTCAAAAAAATAAAACCGGAGTTTTTTACTATTGCCAATGAAATAGCTGCCCAAAACAAAGTCAAGTTGGTTGATTATTCTACTGCAGAAGAGTTTGTAAGTCAAAAAACTCTTTTTCATGATTCGGAACATTTAAACGACAAAGGAGCTTTACTGTTCTCCAAAGAAGTGGCAAATCAAATCAAACCTTGAGAATGACAATTTCAAAAGACTTTTAGGAATTATATTAATTGTAGTATTCCTTTTTTTTACTTTTGAATGATAATTTTTATACCTAGTTTAGCAACATAAAATAAGAGAACAAATGGAAAAAGAACTTTTTGAACAATTGGAAGATATTTTAGAATTGGATCCTGGAACTGTAACACTTACAGACACTTTTAGAGATTATGATAACTGGGATTCTATGGCTAATCTTTCGGTTATTGCCATGCTTGATGACTCTTTTGGCGTTCACATTGCCTCGCAAGATTTTAAAAATCTGATTACAGTAGGTGATTTGGCTGAAGAAGTTAAAAAAAGAATGGCCTAAAGATTTATTCATTTGATGGTAATACTTCAATGATAGTATGAATTCACTTTTTAGTTTAAATAATAAAACAATTTTGGTTACCGGTGCTTCCTCGGGCATCGGTCGTTCTGTTTCCGAAATGTTAGCCCATCAAGGCGCAACCGTAATCATGACTGCCAGAAATGAAGAGCGTTTACAAATCACATTACAATCATTACCCAAAGGAAACCACCAATATTTTTCAACTGATTTAACGTCTGATGAAGCTATTAAGGAATTAGTAGCCCAATTGCCGGCTTTGGATGGCATCATATTAAATGCCGGTATGGTCAAAACTGTTCCGGTACAATTTATCAAACGGGATGACTTGGATTATATGTTTGATTTGATGCTGCACAGCTCTATTTTGTTACTCCAACAACTTTTAAAAAGTAAAAAGCTTAAACCCGAAGCCTCGGTATGTTTTATCTCTTCGGTAGCTTCTCAAAAAATAACCATAGGTAATGCTATTTACAGTGCTGCAAAAGGCGCTTTGAATTCGTTTACCAAATCTTTAGCGTTAGAAGTAGCGCCAAAGCAAATTAGGGTTAATGCGATTTTACCGGGTATGGTGCAAACAGCCATTTTAGAATCCGGTACCATTTCTGAGGAACAATTGCAAGCCCATTTAAAAAATTACCCTTTAGGTCGATTTGGTCAACCTGAAGATATTGCCGGTTTAACCGTTTATTTGATGGCCGACGTTTCCAAATGGATGACCGGAAGCCTTCTGACTTTAGACGGCGGCTACACCTTGAAATAAATTATGAGAAACTTAGTAATAATTGGAGCCAGTGGTTTTGCCAGAGAAATGTACGATTTGGCCTTGGCTTGTTATGGCAATCAATCCGATTTCAGCATTAAAGGATTTTTAAGTGACAATCCATCCAATATTGAAGAATTAGGCTATCCGCCGGTTTTGAATACCGTAACCGATTATGAGCCTGTTGATGGCGATGTTTTTTTCTGCGCCATAGGAAACTTGTACCACAGAAGAAAAACAGTCGAAATCATTTTGTCGAAAGGCGGGAAATTTATCAATCTGATTCACCCGACAGCCATTGTTTCTCCCAGTGTAAAATTGGGAATAGGAATAGGCATCAAATCATTTTGTGTTTTAGCCAGTGATGTTACCGTTGAAGATTTTACTTTTTTGCAAAGTTCTGTAATTATGGGACATGACGTTCATATTGGACGCTTTTGTCAAGTGAATTCGTTTTCATTTTTTGCCGGTTATGTTCGTGTACACGATATGGTTTCCATCAATGCAGGTGTCAGAATTATACAAAATATAGTGGTCGAAGAAGAAGCGGTTGTCGGTATTGGCAGCGTAGTTTTGCGTCGTGTGAAAAAAAATACTACCGTCTTCGGAAATCCTGCCAAACGAATAGTAATGTAGGTTAATAAACCCTTAAATATGTCTTTTTACCATTTTAATAACGTCAAAATTTCAGGTATAGCCTCAGCTATTCCAAAGCAAGCACGTTCGGTAGATTTGCAAACAGCTTCAGATTTAGGTTATGCCGCTGCTACCAATTTATTGGAAACCAAAAGCATAGACCGAACCCAGCTGGGATTCATCATTTTTCTGACCAAAACACCCGATTACAGAAGTCCGGCGTCCGCTATAGTGTTGCAACACCGTTTGCAACTTCCGAAGGATTGTTTGGCTTATGATATCAACTTGGGTGCGGTTGGCTTTATCGCCGGATTACAATTGGGCTGTTCTTTGTTAAATGGTTTAAATGCCACAAAAGGATTGGTGATTATAGGCGATACTAACAGCAAGCAGATAGCCGAAAAAGATCCGCTTTTTTACCATTTTGGAGATGCAGCAACGGCTATTCTTTTAGAAAAAGAGAAAGCTACACCAATTCATATTCAGTCATTTTCACGAGGGGATGCCTACGAGACTTACATAATTCCCGGTGGTGCTTTTAGAACTAATGAAAAGCGAGAAAGTTATGACTTGTCAAGCCTTCCGACTGCCGGAACGTTTAACCAATTGAACTACGACAAACAAAGAATGCATCAATTCTTTGCTGAAAAAATACCAAGTGATTTGACCGATTTTATGGTTAAATCTAATGGACAAATTTCCTCTTATGATGTGTTGGCTTTCCAACAATCTAATGCAGAAATGAATCTGGAAATTATTAAAAACGCAGGTTTTGATCAATCTCAATTACAATCCAATTTTAAAAATTTTGCCGATTGCTCCGGTTCCTCGATACCCTTATTGATTTCGGGTATCAATGAGAAAAAAAGAATTTTAGCTTGTGCTTATGGCGAAGGATTGTCTTGGGGTTTTGCCGATTTTTATTTGGAAGAAAATACGGTTTTACCCTTAATTGAAACCGATGACTATTTTGCAGAAGGTTTTGTAACTCATGAAATTTAAGCTATGCTGACAGGACAATTTCAAAATATTAAAATAGCAGGCTTATCAGTAGCAGTACCAATGGATAAAGTTCCCGTTGAGCTTTTTTATGATGTTTTCGGTGAAGAGAATGTGGTGAAATTTAAGGAAATGACCGGAGTTCATTCGGTTTCGAGAGCAAAGCCTAAACAAACAGCTTCCGATTTAGGTTATGAAGCCGCGGAAGATGTTTTGAATAAATCTGAACTTTCTAAAAAAGATATCGGGATTCTAATTTTCGTAAGTCAAAAACCGGATTATCGTGTCCCTTCGACTGCTTTTGTACTTCACAAACGTCTCGGGCTTTCCGAAAATTGTTTGTGCTTTGATTTAAATTTGGCCTGTTCCGGATTTATTTTCGGTTTGCAAACGATACTTTCCTTGTTGGAGAATTCGAGTTCAAAAGCCGCTTTGCTCATTACCGGCGATACTTCGGTGAAAACATTGTCGCCTCATGACCGAACAATGGTCATGCTTTTTGGCGATAGCGGTTCGGCCACTTTACTGGAAAAAACGACGGTTCCAACGCCAATCAAGTTGGCTTTTCGTACTGATGGCGATCGCTTTAAAAGTATTATTACACCTTCAGGCGCTTACCGAAATCGTTACGCACCAAAGGAGCGCGTGGCTTGGAGTGACGGTATTTTGCGTTCTGATTATGATACCCACATGAAAGGGATGGATGTTTTTGGTTTTTCGATTACTGATGTGCCTTTGTTGATGAAAGACTTCCTGACTGTTCAAGAAAAAACGCCCGAAGACTATGATTACTTCATTCTGCATCAGGCCAATAATTATATTTTGAAGCAGTTGTCTCGAAAATTGAAAATTCAGACCGAGAAAATTCCGGTTTCGTTAGATCGTTTCGGGAACAACAGTAGTAACTCGATTCCGTTAGTATTAGCAGATCATTTCGGATTAAAAAAGCAAGGGAATATTAAGATATTTATCTGTGGTTTTGGTGCAGGTTTGTCATTGGCTTGCGGTGATTTGACCATTGATACGGCTGTCATTAATCCATTAATTGAAACCGATTCTTACTATAAAGAAGCCTATTGATTTTGAGATGGCCGTTTGTTTTATAGGTAAAAACGGCTTACTTTTACCACTTAATTTATTTTAATAATACAGCCTAACAGATATACAAAAATGAATGTCTTAGAAAATTACAATTCTGTTTTTAGTTCCGTTTTTAATGTTGATGAATCGGTGTTGAGTGATGATTTCAGCGCTACCAGTGTTGATAATTGGGATTCTATTACCCAATTGAGTTTGGTTACCGCCATGGAAGATACTTTTGATATTATGCTCGATCCGGAAGATATTTTGAACTTTAAATCGTATGCAGTTGGTAAAGAAATTGTCGCCAAATATGGTGTAAACTTCTAAAACTATTTTTATGAAGAGCAATAGAATTTTGGAAGGCAAAATTTGCTTAGTGACAGGAACCAATCGCGGCATCGGGAAATCGATTGTGGAAAGATACGCCGAAGAAGGTGCTATTGTTTTTGCGAATGCCCGAAAAGAAGCTTCCTTAGACGATTGGGCAAAAGACTGTTCGGAAAAATACAGCACGACTGTAATTCCGCTCTATTTTGATGTCACTGATGCTATTGCTTGTAAAACCGCAATTCTGAAAATAAAATCGGATTATGGTCGTATCGATGTTTTAGTTAACAATGCGGGAATGGTTACCTATGAATTGTTACCAATGATTGATTTTGACAAATTGAGAACGATGTTTGATATCAATGTCATTGCGATGATTCAGTTGGTACAGCTCGCTTCTCGTGTGATGTCGCGTCAAAAAAGCGGCTCGATCATTAACATGTCGAGCATCGTTGGTGTGCAAGGTGTTAAAGGTCAGTTAGGTTATTCTGCTACTAAAGGTGCTGTGATTTCATTGACAAAATCGGCTGCGAAAGAACTGATAGAACACAATATTCGTGTCAATGCCATTGCTCCGGGAATGGTTGGCACCGAAAGATTTACCCAAGTTTTTGAAGAAAAATTTAAAGATAAAATTTCCAATATAGGAATAGGAAGATTAGCTGAACCTAACGAGATTGCAGATGTTTGCGTGTTTTTGGCTTCAGACCTTTCCACTTATGTAACCGGTCAAATCATTGGAGTTGACGGTTCGACTTCATTTTAAATACAAAGCCTATGCTTCTCCAAGCAGCGTTTATCAAGGACAATACTACCGCATTTATAGATGTTGACGGAAATACATTATCCTACAAAGCATTGTCTGATTTTTCGATGGTCTTCTTTGAGCAAATCAATAAGCGCACGTTAATTTTTATTTTTTCAGAAAATACTTTTGGTTCAGTAGCTGGTTATGTTGCAGCTTTAGAAACTAAAATTGTCCCGCTTTTGCTTCATGCCGGAACGGATAAAGCGTTAAGAGAGGAACTAATTAATAAATACAAACCTGAATACTTTTGGCTGCCTGAATCAATGGCTGCCGAATTTAATCATGAAGTTGTTTTCAGTGCCTTTGGTTATGTTTTGCTGAAAAGCGGTTTACAACCACCAATTTTGCATGAAGACTTATCGTTATTGTTGCCTACTTCTGGTTCTACCGGCAGTCCTAAATTGGTGCGTCACAGTTATAAAAATATAGAAGCCAACGCCCGGAATGTCGGGAAAGTTTTTGATATCAGTAGCCATGACAGAGCTTTAGCCGTTTTACCGATGTATTATACTATGGGTCTTTCAGTGATTACAAGTTATTTGTATGGTGGAGCTACCATTTTACTATTTAACGGAAGTTTGACTGATGGGGTATTTTGGAAATTTTTGAAAGAACAAAAAACCACCATTTTGACCGGTGTTCCCTATAGTTTTGAAATTCTTTCCAAGTTGCGATTTACCCGTATGGATTTGCCCGATTTAAAAATTGTATCGCAAGGTGGTGGAAAATTGAACGCGAGTCTGTTTAACGATTTTGCCGAATATGCAGAACGAACCGGCAAAATGTTTATTGCCACTTATGGACAAACAGAAGGAACGGCAAGAATGGCTTACCTTCCGGCAGCGTTTGCCAAGACTAAAATTGGAAGTATCGGAAAAGCAATTCCGAACGGAAAATTATTTTTGATTGACGATAATGGAAACGAAATTTCGGAAGCAGATGTTCCCGGAGAAATGGTTTACAGTGGGCCAAATGTGACTTTAGGCTATGCCTACACCGGAGAAGATTTGCAAAAAGGCGATGAGCGTCAAGGTATTTTACCAACGGGTGATATCGCTATTCAAGACCAAGACGGTTTTTTCTACATTGTTGGCAGAATAAGCCGATTCCTCAAGTTGTATGGAGTCAGAATAGGTTTGGATGAAGTGGAACAGCTTATTTTTCAGGAATTTGGTGTAGAAAATATTTGCACCGGCACAGATGAAAAAATGAAAATATATGTCACGGATGAGACTGTAGTAGCAGCCGTTGCTTCTTTTGTCATTCAGAAGACAGGTTTGTACCATCAAGCATTCGAAGTATTATTCATCCCTGAAATCCCTAGAAATGATGTTGGTAAAATCATTTATAACTTTGACTAGACAACCATTCTTATTTCTTGAACACAATTTTTATGAAAATTCACCAGTATATCAATCCACACAGACTCTCCAATACCTATGTTTTGGATTTGGCTGCCGGTAAAGTTGTTTTAATTGATGTTGGTAATTTTGATACCAAACCTTTCACCGCATGGTTGAAGCAAGAAAAAAAAGAGTTGACCCATGTGATTTTAACCCATGAACATGCCGATCATTGTTGTGGAATTGATGCTTTGGCTGAGGCATATTCGTTTGAGTTAATTTGTACTTCAAAGTGTGAAGAAAATATCAGAAACTGTCGTCAAAATTTTTCCTATTATTTAGAAGAAATTGATACCTTCGAAGTCAAACACAGCAAGGTAGCCATTGTGAAAGATTACGAAGTAAAAAACATAGCCGGTCAGTCGTTTACCTTTATAGAAACTCCGGGTCATAGTCCCGGTGGAATGTGTGTTTTATTGGGAGATATTTTGTTTACAGGTGATACTATTTTAAACGGAGTAAAATCGCCACTCACTTTTCCACACAGTAGCCGAAAAGATTATCAGTATTCGATGGAGAAACTGAAAGGAAATTTGAAGAAAGGAATGACAATATATCCGGGACACGATCGCTTTTTTTTATTCGAAAGCTTTGAATCGCTGTCTGTTTAAATAGAATATATTACTGAGATGAATATTAGTTATATTTAATAAAAAATGTACAAACTTTTAGTAAAGCCGGTATTCGATTTTTTGATTTCCTTACTAGGTCTTATATTGTTGTTTCCGTTTTTGTTGCTTTTTACAATCTTATTATTTTTTGCCAATAATGGGAAGCCGTTTTTTTTTCAATTGCGTCCCGGTAAAAAAGGGAAGACCTTTAAGATTGTTAAGTTTAAAACCATGAATGACAAAAAAGACATTGAAGGTAAATTGCTTCCTGATGCACAAAGGTTAACGGCAGTCGGGAGTTTTGTTCGCAAGACCTCAATTGACGAATTACCTCAATTAATCAATGTCTTGAAAGGCGATATGAGTTTAATCGGACCAAGACCTTTGTTGACGACTTATTTACATTTGTATGACGATTTTCAAAACCGAAGACACGAAATCAAACCCGGAATCACCGGTTGGGCACAAGTCAATGGTAGAAATGCTATTTCATGGAAAAAAAAATTTGAATATGATGTTTGGTATGTAGACAATATGTCTTTGTCTGTTGATCTGAAAATTTTATTCAAAACTATTTTAAAAGTATTCAAAAGAGACGGTATTAATGCTGCTAATGCTGCCACTACGGAGCCATTCAGTGGAAAATAAATTTAAATATTAAGCAAAAATAACAATGATACAATCAAAAATTTGGCTTTCTTCTCCGCACATGGGAGGTAATGAACAAAAATTTGTCAAAGAGGCCTTTGATACCAATTGGGTTGCTCCTTTAGGTCCAAATGTTAACGGATTTGAGCAGGATTTAGAAAATTTTTTAAATGATGATGTTCATGTTGCCGCTTTGAGTTCGGGAACTGCGGCGATACATTTGGGTTTAATTTTACTAGGTGTTCAGGCAGGTGATGAGGTTATTTGTCAAAGCTTTACTTTTTCGGCTTCTGCAAATCCTATTCTTTACTTAGCGGCTACTCCTGTTTTTATAGATAGCGAAAAAGAGACTTGGAATTTATGTCCCATTGCTTTAGAAAAAGCTATTGTTGACCGAATCGCCAAAGGGAAAAAGCCAAAAGCTATTATTGGGGTCCATCTTTATGGAATGCCTTTTAAAATTGATGAAGTTAGAGCGGTAGCACAACAATATGGAATTCCTATTTTGGAAGACAGTGCCGAAGCTTTAGGAAGCAGTTATAAAGGTAAAAGATGTGGTACGTTTGGGGATATATCTGTATTGTCTTTTAATGGCAATAAAATCATAACGACTTCTGGTGGCGGTGCTTTGGTGACTCATACTGCTAAGCAAAAAGATAAAGCCGTTTTTCTTTCGACTCAAGCCCGGGACAATGCGCCTCACTATCAGCATAGCGAAGTAGGTTATAATTATCGTATGAGTAATATATCTGCCGGTATTGGAAGAGGGCAAATGGAAGTATTGGAAAATCATGTCAATTTAAGACGTAAGATGCATGATTTTTATCAAGCGTATTTTGCTGATAAAAACGGAGTAACTGTTTTTAGTGAACCCAATGCTGATTATTATTCAAACCATTGGTTAACCAGTATTACAATTAATCCTATAATTACCGGTAAAAGCAGAGAGGATTTAAGGTTGTTTTTAGAGGAACACAATATAGAGTCAAGACCATTGTGGAAACCCATGCATTTACAGCCGATTTTTGCCCAATACCCTTATTATGGGACAAATGTTTCGGAGACTTTATTTGATGAAGGACTGTGTTTGCCTTCAGGATCAAATTTGTCCGATGCCGATAGGTTGCGATTAGAAAAAACACTTGATGATTTTTTTAATAATTTACTAACTAAATGTTAAAATTAGTTTAATTTTGAACCATTGACCACATGACGCATGAATAAAACTATTTTTAAAGAATTGGAGCGTAGCATATTTAACAAAAAATTTCAGAATATAGGTTACTTACCTCGCTGGATTATTTTTGCTATTGATGTTTTTATCGTTTCTGTAGCTTGTATTATTACTACAGTTATTATCAACACCCTTTCGGTAGTTTATAAGAGTTCTTTGGATGTCATTTCGCTCAATCTTATCATTGTTTTGGTCAATGCGGTTTTCTTTATGGTTTACAGAACCTATTCGGGTATCATAAGGCATTCCACATTTATAGATGGTATTAAATTATTGGTAGCAACTACTTCTTCTTATTTTATATTGCTTTTCGTCAATATCGGTTACTATTTTCTGACCAACAAAAAATTGTTTTTATCAACAGGTCTGTTTATCACTTTTGTGATTTCATTTTTGTTGTTGTTTCTATTCAGGATATTGGTAAAAAACATTTTTGAAAAGTATTTGCAAAGTGATGATAAAAGAAAGTTGATTAAAGCAGTCATCTATGGTGCCGATGCCAATGCCATTTCTGTTGCCAATGCGCTTAAAACAGAAAAGCCTTCTCGGTTTAATTTGGTTGCTTTTATAGATAAATACAAGCAAACTAAAACGTCTAAGAGTATATTAGACTTGCCGATAGTCAATCAGTCTAGAGATATCCATGTTATTTTGCGAAGTGTAGGTGCTGAGGCCTTAATTATTGCCGAGAAGAGTCTTACCAAAGAGGAAACCGTTGCTATAGTTGAGGAATGTTTGGAATACAATTTTAAGGTATTTACGGTGCCTTTAATTACAGACTGGGAAGATCAAAAGCAGATTTCCAATCAACTTAAAAACTTTGATATTGAAGACTTATTACATCGAAAACCAATAGTTTTAGACAGTAAAACCATTTCTTCTCAAATCAATGGAAAAACGGTTTTAATAACCGGAGGCGCCGGATCTATTGGCAGCGAGATAGTTAGGCAAGTCATTCATTTTTCACCCTATAAAATCATTATCCTAGATCAGGCAGAATCTCCACTTCATAATTTGCAACTAGAAGTTTCTGAAATTTCTAATAAAGTAAGAATACGAACTGTATTGGCCGATGTTAAAAATTTTGAAGAAATGGAATATGTCTTCCTAACCTATAAACCCGATTATGTATACCATGCTGCGGCCTACAAGCATGTTCCTTTGATGGAGGAAAATCCGGCACAAGCTATTTTTACCAATGTGATAGGAACTAAAAATCTTGCCGATTTGTCGAGTAAATATAAGGTTGAAAAATTTGTGCTTATTTCTACAGATAAAGCGGTAAATCCAAGTAGTGTAATGGGTGCCAGCAAGCGTATTGCTGAGAAATATGTTCAGTCGTTGAACTTTCATTTGTTGGAAAGCCAGAAAAACAATGTCACTAAATTTATTACAACCCGATTTGGTAATGTCTTAGGTTCTAATGGTTCTATAGTTCCATTATTCACCAAACAAATTCAGGAAGGCGGGCCATTGACCATAACACACCCAGAAATTATTAGGTACTTTATGACCATTCCAGAAGCTTGTCAGCTTGTATTAGAAGCAGGTGCTATGGGGAATGGTGGTGAAATTTATATTTTTGATATGGGTGAGCCGGTAAAGATTATTGATTTGGCTAAAAAAATGATCAGATTGGCTGGTTTTGTGCCTGATAATGAGATTAAAATCAAGATTATAGGCTTAAGGCCAGGCGAAAAATTATATGAAGAACTACTCAATGATGCTTCAAAAACATTGCCTACACACAACGAAAAAATCATGATAGGACAAGATAATTTAGATAATTTTGAAGATGTTAATTTGCTTATTTCTACCTTAATCCAAACTGCAAAAAAATCTTCAAGTGCTGAAATTGTTGGGTTGATGAAGAAAATTGTACCCGAATTTAAAAGTATGAACTCGGTATTTGAGACCCTTGATAATTAGTTTTGATTCTAATCAATCATAAATTATGCTATATTTACAACCCAAAACTTACCCTATGAATTTTAAATTTATAACAAAATCAGCTTTTTTATTGATTTCATTGGTATTGTTGTTTTCCTGTGCTTCTAGAAAAGACATTGCTTACCTTCAAAATGTAGATTCTCTTCAAAACAGCAAGGAAGCATTAAATTACGAGCCAAAATTACAAAAAGATGATATGTTAAGCATTATAGTTTCAGCCGATCAGCCAGAACTGACGATTCCATTTAACATGCCTCAAATACAAGGTAATTATCAAATTAACGAAAACCAAGATGGAATTAAAACTTATTTGATAGATGCTTATGGGTTTATTGAGTTTCCGGTAGTTGGTAAAATAAAATTAGCCGGACTTAGTCGCTCTGAAGCGGTTACTAAACTCCAAACATCTATAAAAGAATACATTACCAATCCGACAATTAATTTAAGGATTTTAAATTATAAAGTATCTGTTTTAGGAGAAGTGCTTAAACCGGGAACTATTAGGATTAACAGCGAGAGAATAACTCTTTTAGAAGCTATAAGTCAGGCCGGTGATTTGACTATTTATGGTAAAAGAGATAATATACTTGTCATCAGAGAATCAGACGGAAAAATGACTTATAATCGTATAGACATTACCAACGCTGATTTTATTAACTCTCCTTTTTATTATCTTTCTCAAAACGATGTTGTTTTAGTAGAACCTAATAAAACCAAGATGAACTCTTCAGTAATTGGTCCTAATGTTACCACTATAATATCAGCTTTATCGCTTTTAGGAACCATTTTAATCATTCTTACCCGATAATATGCAAGATCAATCTTCCTTTAGACATGCACACAAAGACGACAGTCTTGACCTCAGAGAACAGTTTGATAAGTATTTCAAGTATTGGCCTTGGTTTATTATTTCAGTGATTGTTTGCGTTGGGGTTTCTTTTTTGTATTTGAGATATACTGTGCCACTTTACCAAGCGAGTGCTACTATTTTAGTAAAAGATGAAAAGAAAGGGAGTTTAGAATCTGAATTATCTGCTTTTGCTGATTTGGGATTGATGAAAGGTATGAAAAGCAATGTCGATAATGAAATTGAAATTATAAAGTCGAGATCTATTGTTAAAACTGCGGTTAAGAAACTTAATTTTAATATTTACTATTATACCGAAGGTAGGGTTAAAGTAAAAGAACTCTATGAAGACAGACCTATAGATGTTTCTTTTTTTGAGTCGGATGATACTTTTTACACCAAAAGACAATCCTATGTAATCAATTCAAAGACGGAAAGCACTTTTGAATTGCAAACTACCGAAGGAAAGCCAATTAATGTTTTTAAGTATGGTTCAACCATAAGATTAAGCAACTGTAAGATGGTTGTAATCAAAAGAATGTTATCGTCTAAGTTAAATAATCAGGATTTCTCTGTGACGGTAAGTGTTAATAACATTGACAACGTTGTTCAGGGATATAAGAGCAGGCTGACTATTGCTCCTTTAAACGATAAATCGAGTGTTGTTGAGTTAACGTTAAATGATCCGGTTGCTAAAAAAGCCGAAGACTTACTTAATACCATTATTGCCATCTATAATCAAGATGCTATTGATGATAAGAATTATATTTCCAGAAATACCCAAAAGTTTATTGATGAACGACTACAGTTTATCACTAAAGAGCTTGGAGATGTTGAAAAAGAAGGAGAAAGTTATATGACTTCTAACAGATTGACCAACATTGCTTCTGATGCAGATTTGTTTATTCAAAATTCAGTCGATTTTGAAAAGGCTTTAATAGAAACCGAAACACAAATCAAAGTTGTATCGAGTATGTTGGATTATCTTAACGGCTCTTCACAAGACGATATCATACCTAGTAATCTTATTCCTTCAGACAAAAATGGCAGCAATAGCAATGCCGCCGATTTAATTAACCAATATAATGGTTTTGTAATCGAGAGAAACAGAATTGTTAACGGAGGTGGTACGCCCAAAAATAGTGTCGTAATCAATTTAAACAATAGAATTGATGATATGCGAAAAAGCGTTAAGGAGAGCCTGAATCGCTTGATTGCTTCTCTTAAAATTAGAAGGTCGGATTTACAAGCGCAGGATAATATGCTAAGCGGAAAAATTTCAGAAATTCCTAAGCAAACCAGAGAACTTAATGTCATTGGTAGACAACAAAAAATAAAAGAATCATTATATCTTTATTTGCTTCAAAAGAGAGAAGAAGTAGGTATTTCACTCGCGGTAACTTCACCAAAAGCCAAATTGATTGATGAGGCTAAATTCAAAAATGCCCCAATATTTCCTAAATCCAATATTATTTTATTGATTGGGTTTACTTTAGGTTTGCTCATTCCGTTTTTAATAATTTACTTAATTGATTTATTCGATACCAAAGTTAAAAACAGACAAGATATAGAGAACAACACCATAATTCCTTTTTTGGGTGATATCCCAAAATCAGATACGGAAGATGAAATTATCAGTGCATCCAGCCGTTCGAGTTCGGCTGAGGCCATTAGGATTGTGAGAACCAATTTGGAATTCATGTTGAATTCTGTTCCTGAAAATAGGGCTAAAACTATTTTTGTTACTTCAACTATGCCTAAAGAAGGGAAAACTTTCGTGGCTATTAATCTTGCCAGTACTATAGCGCTAACCGGAAGAAAGGTTTTACTTATAGGGCTTGATATTAGAAATCCGAAAATAGATAAGTATCTGAATGTTCCTGCTAAAGGGCTTACCAATTATATTGTTAAATCGGGACAAAAAATTGATGATTTTATCACCAAACTTGATGCGTTTGAAAATTTACATGTGTTACCTTCAGGGGTTATTCCGCCCAATCCTGCGGATTTGCTTTTGAGTCCTAAAGTGGATGAAATGTTCGAGACTTTGAAGCAACAATATGATTACATAGTGGTTGATACCGCTCCGGTAAGTTTGGTTACCGATACCTTGTTGGTTGCGAAACACGCAGATGCTTTTGTCTACATTGTCAGAGCAAATTATCTTGACAAACGATTGTTAAAAATTGCTGATAGTTTTTATCAGGAAAAGAAATTGCCTAATATGGCTATTCTACTTAACGATACCATTTGGAGAAAAACTTACGGCTATGGTTACGGTTACGGTTATGGCTATGGAACTGAAGAAGAAAGAAAATCTTGGAAAGGTAAGTTATTTAAGAAAAAATAAATTATTATGGATTGCCTTCTCTAATTGGGGAAGGCTTTTTAATTTTACTTTGTTCTTAAAGGCATTTACGTGATTTTGATGGTGAATATCACTTCCGACAAAATCGAAGTAGTCATTGGTTAACAACTTTTCAGTCACCAATCTTACATTTTTGCCGTAATAATCAACAGTTGATAAGAGGTTTAGCTGAAATAAACAACCTGCTTTTTTTAGTTTGCTGTATTCCTTGAAATTTTCATGGTAAAATTGATAACGTTCCGGATGAGCCAAAATAGGTTTGTAACCTGCTAATTGAATTTCAAATATGATATCGTATAACTGGATTGGCGGACTCAAATAGGACATTTCTACTAAGATATAGTTGTCTTTTATTGTCAGTAATTTTTCTGTGCCTAGTCTTTTCACGAAACTATCGTCCATCATGTATTCCACAGCCACATTAAAAGAGGCTATTTCACATTTTTCTTGAACAGCATTTGAGATTTCTTGGTGTTTTTCTGTAATCGAACTTTCGCTGTTGTTCCATACACTTTCAATGATATGAGGTGTCGTGATGATGTTTTTGAAGCCTATTTCATTCATTTGATTGATTAAAGAAATACTGTTTTCAAGACTAGTGGCTCCATCATCTATTCCCGGAAGTAAATGCGAATGAATATCAATGTGATTGTTTGGGATTAAATCACATAAAATAGGTTTTTGTTTGAAAAGGTGAATCAAAATGAAGTATTTAACTTCGTAAAATTAATCAAATTATAGTCGGTTTTGTCAATTTTAATGAATTAGAAAATAAAACAACCCAAATCTTTCCATGGGGTTTGCTAATTTATATATTTGCAATTACTAGTTAAAACAGAACATTGTTTAAAAAAAGAATAAATGAAAAACGATAATCAGTCTCAAGATTGGGATTTAGTAATTAAAGGGCATACTTCGCTTTTTGATATTAAATTCAGAGATCTTTGGCATTATAGAGATTTGTTATTGATGTTTGTTAAGCGAGACTTTGTTAGTTTTTACAAGCAAACTATATTAGGCCCGTTGTGGTTTTTTATTCAACCTATTTTTACAACCTTAGTTTTTACCTTTGTTTTTGGGAATCTTGCCGGAATCAGCTCAGACGGTTTGCCACAACAATTGTTTTATTTGGCCGGAATTACCTCATGGAATTATTTTTCTGATTGCTTAACTAAAACCAGTACTGTTTTTAGAGACAATGCCAATATTTTTGGTAAAGTATACTTTCCAAGATTAATCATGCCGTTGAGTATAGTAGTCAGTAACTTGGTGCGTTTTGGCGTTCAATTACTATTGTTGTTTGTGCTGATGGGTTATTTTTATCTCAATCCGGAAGAAGGAACTGATTTTCACATTAGTAATGGGATATTGTTGTTCCCCTTTTTAGTCATTTTAATGGCACTTTTGGGATTGGGCTTAGGGCTTATTATTACTGCGGTGACTACAAAGTATAAAGATTTAACGTTCTTGGTTACCTTTGGTGTGCAATTGTTAATGTATTCCACTACCGTGATTTATCCGTTGAGTTATGCCAAAGAAAAAGGATATGGTGATATCGTAGCCTTAAATCCAATGACAGGTATTATTGAAGCCTTTCGCTTTGCTTTTTTAGGAAAAGGAGAATTTACGATTTCCAGTATTGGGTATTCGACTATAGTTACATTGGTCATCCTTTTTCTGGGTATTATTATTTTTAATAAAACCGAAAAGAATTTCGTAGACACTATCTAGTATGAGCCAAACTGTTATACAAGTTAAAGATTTATCCAAAGCCTATCAAATAGGGCAAATTGGAACCGGAACCATTTCAAGGGATATCGAGCGGTTTTGGTTAACCAAAGTGATGGGTAAAGAAGATCCTTTTTTAAAAATTGGGGAAACCAATGACAGAAGTATTAAAGGGATTAGTGATATCGTTTGGTCATTAAGAGATATAAATTTCCAAATCAACCAAGGCGATGCCGTCGGTATAATAGGGAAAAATGGTGCCGGAAAAAGTACTTTACTAAAACTGTTGTCCCGAGTGACCAGTCCGACTACGGGCGAAATCAAAATCAAAGGAAGAATTGCCAGTCTGCTTGAAGTAGGAACCGGTTTTCATCCCGAGTTGTCAGGAAGAGAAAACATTTATTTGAACGGCGCTATTCTCGGAATGCGCAAAAAAGAAATCACTCGCAAACTTGATGAAATTATCGACTTTTCTGGAGTTGAAAGGTATATTGATACTCCGGTGAAAAGGTATTCTTCGGGGATGTATGTGCGTTTGGCATTTGCTGTAGCCGCACATCTTGAAAGTGAAATTCTGATTGTTGATGAAGTACTTGCAGTAGGTGATGCCGAGTTTCAGAAGAAATGTTTGGGTAAAATGGGCGACATCAGTAAAGGACAAGGAAGAACCGTGTTGTTTGTGAGTCATAATATGGCAGCAGTAAAGAGTTTATGTCAAAGAGGCATTGTTTTGGAAAACGGTTTGGTTATAAAAGATGATACGGTAGAAAATGCAGTAGCTACTTATCTTACCGGTAATTTCGGAATACAAAACCATAAAATATTCAGTAGTGAATATGATAAACAAGATTTTACACTGCACGAGTTAGGCGTAAATCCAGTAGGAAAAACACCAAATGCCATATTGGATGAATATCAAAGTATAGAGTTCAATATGTTGTTTACGTTAAAACACAGCGCTAAGAATTTGCATGTGACTTATGTTTTAAATAATGAATACGGAGAAACTTTATTTACCTTTTCACACAGTAACAGCGGATCAAAACTAAAACAAGGGTTGAATAAAATTAATTGTAAATTACCGGAAGGGTTTCTAAATATTGGGTCTTATTATTTGACTTTTTATGTTATAGAGAATTCCAAAACCACTTTATTTGTAGAAAAGGACATTCTAACCTTTACCATTCAAGAAGGAGAAAGACCTATTGGCTCATGGATGGGCAAAGAACCCGGATTTATAAAACCAAAATTTCAATGGACTATTGAATAAATAAAACAGTATGATCAAGAAAATAGTTAGAAAATTAATCTTAAAACGCGGATTTGAGGTCAAGAAAGTCAGTACCCATTCAAAGCTTTCTGATGTCAATAGTAAAGATTTTCTTTTGCATAATTTTTACAATATTTTAAAATCGTTCCATTTTTATCCCAAACATATTGTTGATGTTGGAGCTAATCACGGCGCGTGGACCAGAGAAACTTTGAATTATTTTCCCGATGCTGTCTATACTTTAGTGGAACCGCAATATTGGTTACAAAGTTCGCTTCAAGATATTTTAGACCGCAAAAGTAATGTTAGCTTTTATCCTTTTGGAGCCGGCGAACAATCTGGTTCGTTTGAATTTACTATTTTGGACAGAGATGACAGTTGTTCGTTTCAATATTCAAAAGAGCAAGCAGCAGAAATGGGTTTAAAGCAAATTACATTACCCATTATTACTTTAAACGAATTGCTTTCAGATAACAAGTTACCCATTCCGGATATCATTAAAATAGATGCAGAAGGATTGGATATTGAAGTTTTAAAAGGAGCGAGTAATTATCTTGGAAAAACCGAGATTATCATGGTTGAAGCCAGTGTTGTTAATAAATTATATGACAACAGTTTTCTTAAAATAGTTAACTTTATGGATGAGAAAGGCTACCGTCTTTTTGAAATAACAGATTTAAATCGACCTTTTAATCTTAAAGTTTTGTGGTTGGTTGAAATAGTTTTTGTTTTAAAGAACGGCGTCATCGACAATCAAGTTATACCTAAAGTTTAAAATGATCAACGTTACCAAAACTTTTTTTCCGCCTATTGAAGAATATACCGAACAACTTAAGCGTATATGGGAAAATCAATGGTTAACTAACAGAGGACAATTGGTTTTGGAGTTAGAGGATAAGCTAAAAACGCATCTGAATATTTCCAATATTATTTTGATGAATAATGGTACCATTCCATTACAAATCGCTTTGAAATTATTAGGAAATGGCGGTGAAATCATCACAACACCATTCAGTTACGTGGCTACGACTGCCGCCATCGTTTGGGAAAATTGTACTCCGGTTTTTGTAGACATACATCCGGAATATTTAACTATCGACGAAACCAAAATAGAAGCAGCGATTACCAGCAAAACAACAGCTATATTGGCGACACACGTTTTTGGAAATCCGTGTCATATTGAAGCTATCGAAGCTATTGCCCAAAAGCACCATCTTAAAGTTATTTATGATGCGGCTCATTCTTTTGGAGTAACCTACAAAGGCAAATCTATTTTTGATTATGGCGATGTAAGTACCTGTAGTTTTCATGCCACCAAACTTTTCCATACCGGTGAAGGCGGTGCCGCATTTTGCAAAGACAAATCATTAGAACATCAGATTTTTTACAGCCATACTTTTGGGCATTTAGGACCAATCGATTATTACGGCGTTGGCATCAACGGTAAGATTTCCGAGTTGCAAGCGGCTATGGGATTGACGGTCTTGCCTTATGTTGCTGCCATAGTGAAAGCCCGAAAAGAAGTGGTTGACTTTTATAATACCCATTTGGATTTTTCAAAACTCCAACCACTAAAAATCAGAGAAAATACGCAGTGGAATTACAGCTATTATCCTGTGATTTTTGAAACTGAAGAGCAATTATTGGCGGTTCAAAAAGCGTTGAATGATAATGATATTTACCCAAGACGTTATTTTTATCCTTCCTTAAATACCATTGAATACACCCAAGGAAATTCAATGCCTATTTCAGAAAGTGTTGCCGAAAGGGTTTTGTGTTTGCCCTTGTATAAGGAATTATCAAGAACAGAAACGGAGAGAATAGTTTCATTAATAAATATCAATTTATAATGAAAGCAGCGATAATGCAGCCTTATTTTTTTCCTTATATTGGCTATTTCCAATTGCTCAATGCGGTGGATACTTTTGTAGTTTATGATGATGTTAATTTTATTAAAAAGGGTTGGGTCAACAGAAATAATATATTGCTTAACAACAAACAATACCTATTCACTATTGCCTTAAAATCGGCAAGTCAGAATAAATTGATTAACCAAATTGAGCTGGATGACAATTCGAATTGGAAAACAGCTTTATTGAAAACGATTCATTTGGCTTATGGAAAGGCTACGTTTTTTGAACAAGTTTTTCCGCTTATCCAAGATATAATTGAACAGCAAGAAACCAATCTTTCAAAATTGATTGTTTATTCTTTGCAGCAAATAAGTAGTTATCTCTCGATTCCAACGACTATTATAATTTCTTCTGATATAGAAAAAGACAATAGTTTAAAAGGACAAGATAAGATTATCGAAATTTGTAAAAAATTAGGTGCAACGAATTACATCAACGCGGTTGGAGGCATGACATTGTATGAGGAAAATGTATTTTTAGGGAACAATATCGTTTTGCAATTTATTAAATCGGATTCGATAGTTTATCCGCAATTTAAGAATGCCTTTATACCTCATTTGTCAATCATTGATGTAATGATGTTTAATGCACCCGAACAGATAAAGTGTTTTCTAGAGCAATATGAATTAATATGAAAAAGATATACGGTAAAATCATTGAACACTACGAAAGTTGTCTTGAAAAACATGGCGACAATCACTTAGGTGTTGATTGGCCAAAACTTGAAGACGTAGACAAACGCTACAAAGTAATGTTAGACATTATAAGATTAAATGAAGCCAATGACCACGAAGTGTCTTTATTGGATTTTGGTTGCGGAACAGCCCATCTTTTAGCGTATATTCAGCATCATAATCTTCAAAACATCGTTTATTCAGGCTTAGATATTTCCCAAAAGTTTGTTGATGTTGCCCAAGAGAAATATCCGAACAATTCTTTTTATTGTGTTGATATTTTAGAAGCAGAAGATAGCCTTGACCATTTTGATTATGTGATTATGAATGGTGTTTTTACTGAAAAAAGAGAATTGTCTTATGCCGAAATGTGGGATTATTTTACCAAGATGATAAGCATCATTTACAACAAATGCAATAAAGGTTTTTCTTTTAATGTGATGTCAAAAAATGTCGATTGGGAAAGAGAAGATTTGTTTCATGTTTCGCATGACGCTTTGAGTCAATTTTTATGTCAAAATCTTACCAGAGATTACGTGATAAGAAATGACTATGGTTTGTATGAGTACACGGTTTATGTTTTAAAAAAATAAGCAATATGGCAAAAGTTATAATTTTCGGAATCCAAGATTTTGCAGAATTGGCACATTATTATCTCGAAAATGATTCGGAACATGAGGTAGTTGCCTTTAGCGTTCACGAAAAATATTTACCCGAAAATCGTTTGTTTCATGGCTTACCTATAGTAGCATTTGAAAATATTGAAAAAGAGTATGCTCCGACAGCGTTCAAGTTTTTTGCCCCAATGGCGCCTCAAGACATGAACAAACTCAGAGAAAGTGTTTATAATACTATCAAAGCTAAAGGCTATGAGTTGATTAGTTATGTAAGTAGCAAAGCCACTTTGTTCAATAATCCGATAGGTGATAATTGTTTTATTTTGGAAAACAATACCATTCAACCTTTTACCTCCATTGGGAACAATGTAATTTTATGGAGCGGTAATCATATTGGTCATCATTCTGTGATTAAAGACCATGTAATGTTTACTTCTCAAGTAGTTTTATCAGGGCATTGTGTGGTGGAAAGTTATGCTACTTTGGGCGTGAATGCTACCATTAGAGACGGAATAACTATTGCGGAAGGAACTTTTGTAGCCATGGCTGCCAGTATTATTAAAAATACAGAACCTTGGTCTATGTACAAAGGAAATCCGGCGGTGAAATCCGAAAAATCGACTAAAAGTTTATAACCATGTGGAACAAGAAAGGATTAATTTACAACGTAAAGGCTGAACATGATTGGAACAAAAGTCATGCTCAAGTTCCTGTTGCCGATGTCCTTTTCGACAGAATCAGAATTTATTATGCTACCAGAAATTCGTTGGGAAAAAGTACTATTTCTTTCATCGAAGTAGCTAAAAATAATCCGAGCCAAATTCTATTTGAAAACAACCAACCTTTATTGCCTTTTGGAAATCTCGGCGCCTTTGACGATTCGGGTATCATGCCTTCTTCTATAATTAATGTTGGGAATAAAAAGTATTTGTATTACATTGGTTGGACCACAAGACAAACCGTTCCGTTTCAAAATGCTGTCGGATTGGCGATAAGTGAAGATGGCGGGAAAACCTTCCATAAATTTTCCGAAGGACCAATTATTACCGTTAATCATATTGAACCTTATTTTTCGGGTACTTCGTATGTTATGATTGATAATGGAGTGTTTAAAATGTGGTATTTGTCTTGTGTCAAATGGGAGATTTTTGAAGACAAACCGGAACCTATTTATAATATAAAATATGCAGAATCTCCGGATGGTATTCATTGGAAGCAAACCGGAAAAGTAGCCATTGCCTTAAAGGAAGACGAAGGCGGTTTGGTCAGTGCATCAGTAATCAAGACCGATAATATTTATAAAATGTGGTTTGGCAAGAGAAAGAAAAGCGATTACAGAACCAACTCAAAGAATTCTTATCGTATCGGTTATGCCGAATCAACTGATGGAATGAATTGGGAACGAAAAGATAATTTATCAGGAATTGATGTTTCGGCTGAAGGTTGGGATTCTGAAATGATTTCTTATCCATGTGTTTTTAAAAACGAAAGCGAATTGGCTATGCTTTACAATGGCAATGGGTTTGGAAAAACCGGACTTGGCTATGCCCTTTGGCAAGAATAATTTATTGATGACCCTAAAAAATAGTATTTTGAAGTTTATAAACCAATGGAAGACCTACAATTGGAAAGCCATTTTAATTTATGTAGCAATTGCAAGTGCCATGCTTCAATTACTCTATATAGTTTGTGATTTTCAGCATCCTGTATTCAGAAGATTTATCAATAAAATTTCTTTGTCTTTTTTCTTTATTTCTACTCTTTTACTCACAGTAATTTTAACCTATAAAAGAATCAGTAGTTGGTTGTCAGTTTCTGTAAACCCACAATTGATGGTCATTACCAGAAAAGGGTATGCTATCCTTTGCCTTTTTTCTGCTGTTCAACATTTCTCTTTAATTAAATACGGCTTAGAACCTTATAATTTACTGCTTTTAGGAAGAGAAGTACCAAGTACAGAATCTTATCTCTTGTCCTTCTTTTACATAATCTCTTTATTGATGTTATTGGTTGGCTACAGAATCAGACTGGCTTGGATATTAATTTTTGTGTTAGGCGGTTTGGTTATTCCTTTTTCCTTGGAGATATTTCTGAAAAACATTTTTAATTTTTATGCTATTTTTATTTCGGTAGACTTATGGAAAGGCAAGAAAACGAATGAAGGCTCATGGGCAATTGTTTTAATGTGTCTTTCCGCTTCGGTATTGATGACCGCTGCCGGATTACACAAACTTTTAGGGCCGGTATGGCAAGAAGGTTTAGGATTTTACTATTCTCTGAATATTTCATTTTTTCCGGACAGGTATCTTTGGAATCTGTTGGATTATAAGGGCTTAATGTATTTTTTTAATTGGTCAACCATCATTATCGAGGTAATTGCGCTTCCTTTATTTTTATTTAAAAGAGCTTGGTCTTTGGTTATTTGGTGTTTTCTCGGATTGGCATTATTTCTAACTTTTGCCATGTCAGGAATTGGAATTATGGGCGGGCCAATTGTTTTCTGTATGATATTATTGTTCTTGTCTTTAACCAATATACCGGTTAAGTTAAGCCGATTTTTTTTTAAGAAAAATAATAAAGTTGAAGATTTCACAAAACCCAAAGCCAAATATTCTGTGTTGAGTTCTGTAGGTGTTGGAATGGTTATTTTTTGGTATACTATTTTGTCCTGTTCTCATGATTTGTACAGAGATTACAGATTAAAGAAATTAAACAATCCGGCGCAGTTTGGTAATTTTAAGAATACCCAATTGCCCAAAACCGTTCCTCAAAACGCAATAACTTATAGATTGAGTTACATCGATAGGGTTTTTATAGCACCGATACAACCTTATAAGTTTTGGAAATTTACATGGTCCATATCTTTATTTAATTATCACCATCTGTTTGATAGACTTTATTTTAAAGTTATCTTTACTGATTATGATAACAAACAAGTAGAAATAATTAATTACTTTGATGAAGATGGTGCCATTAGCGAAAACCATCCGTTAATTGGGAATGAAAGATTTATATTGAGTTGTTTTAGAATGATGGATGCAGTAAGATCTGAACCTTTTTTATCGAGTTCTACATTAAATTTACCCATGGAAAAGGAATTGCAAGGGATTGTGATGTATTCGCTTGACAATCAAAATAGAAATCGATACAAGAGCGCAACGATATATGTAAAACAGATGCACCAGCCTTTTAAGTATGAAGGTAATTCAAAACCTTGGAAGCAAGAACCTTGGATTGAGTTTTACATTTTAAACTTGAAAGATAAAAAAGGTAAAATTGTGAATAAACTAAGCACTTATGAGTATGAAAAATTGGAAATTGAGGCTTTTAAGAAAAAAATTATTGTGCCCAATTTTTAAGTAAGACAAATGATTTTGGAGAAGATGTTTAGGAATAAGTTGAATCAAATTAAAATTGTTTTTTTTGAATTATGAAAGAGGAAATTGAATTTTTTAATAAAAACGGATACCTAATTTTGGAGAATTTTTTTCCTAAACAAGCGATTGAAGCAGTTTTAAAAGACGCGAAAAATGTTTTTTTAAGGCAGTTTATAGAAAAAAAATATGTTGCACAATGTGTTTTAGAAGAGATTAACGAAGCCCAATTCAACAGTTTTTTATATCGTTTGTTTGAAGACGATTTAGAGTGTCTTTCCAATTGCGGTAAACAAGCGCAGCATTTGATTAGCCTACACACTTTGTCTCTTGATACTAAAATTGTGGAACTGCTCAAAAAAATGGGACTGAAAACACCCATTGTCAGCACCAGACCTGTTTTGTATTTTAATCATCCTAAGTTAGCCAAACAAAAAGTATTTCATACCGTCGATGCCCATCAGGATTGGAGAAGTATGCAAGGGTCGTTGAATTCTGTTGTGATTTGGATACCCTTAGTTGATATCAATAAAGAATTGGGCGCCTTAGAAGTATTGCCTAAAAGTCATTTGGACGGATTAAGAACAGATCATATTGAAAATGGTTTCGGTATGGTGGTTTTAAGCGAAGCCGAAAAAGAAAAATTAATTTCTGTAGAACTTAATGCCGGTGACGCCTTACTTTTTTCTTCTTTTTTAATTCACCAAAGCGGCGATAACATCACCAATAATCCCAGATGGAGTTGCCATTTCAGGTACAATGATTTAGAGGATTCGTCTTTTATCCAAAGAAAATTTGCGCATCCTTATATTTATAAACCGATGGAAGAATTGATTACAAAAGACTTCCCGTCAATAGATGACCTATCAAAAATTTACTCATAAATGAACACTGAAGAAAAGAAATACAGCGAAGTAGAAGTTCGTGGAATAGACTTTAAATTAATGACTTATACACGTTCACTTGAGCTATGCGCCAGAATGAATTATGAAACCGAGAACCTGGATTTTATTGATACCATAAAACCCAATCAAGTGCTGTATGATTTAGGTGCTTGCGAAGGCCGTTTTTCTTTATACGCCGCTTTAAAAGGCGTTAGAGTAGTGTCGTTTGAACCGGAAGCCAAAAATTTCTCTGTTTTTTCACAAAATATAGCAATCAACAATATTGGCGAAGATAGACTTAAAGCCATAAACGCAGGAGTTGGAGCCAAAAATGGAAAAGCGATTATCAACATTGGACAACCTTGGGAAGGCGGACATCAGAAAGTGGTTGAGCATGGCGAAATTCGTAATGATTTGAACTTCAATTTTGTTGAAAATCAAGAGATTCAGTTGATTTCTATTGACAGCTTTGTGGAAGAAGGAATTTATCCGGCACCCAATTATCTAAAGATTGATATCGATGGTTCTGAAATGCCTTTTTTAATTGGTGCTGCTAAAACGCTGAAAAGTAAAGAACTAAAAGGAATTATTTTTGAATTGAATGAAATCGATCCTAATTTTAAAAGTATAATTTCGCTTTTGAATGAGAATGGATTTGTAGAAGATAAAAGATTCAATGTTCCCAACGAACCCAATCTTTTCAACATACTATTTGTAAAAAGATAATTTTTAGAGATCACTACAGTAATGAAAAGTCAGGATTTGGATTTGGAAGTTGAAAATAATAGAAACCCTTTTGTAGCAGTATGGATGGTGACTTATAATCATGAATCTTATATTGTACAGGCCATGGAGTCTATTGTAATGCAACAAACCAATTTTGATTTTAAACTGTATATTGGCGATGACTGTTCTACAGATACTACCAGAAAACTGCTTCAGGAATATAAAGCGAAATACCCTGATACAATCGAATTAATATTACACGAAAAAAACTTAGGCGCTAGTCCTAACGGGATTTTTATGTACCAACATTGTATTGAAACCGGAGCAAAATATATTGCCTTGTGTGAAGGTGATGATTATTGGACTGATCCATTAAAGCTACAAAAACAAGTTGATTTTTTGGAAGCCAACCAAGACTGCAATATTTGCTTTACCCGAGCTAATATGTTGAAAGATGCTGAATTGAAATTACATAAAGTGCCCAAGCCATTTAATACTGTTCCTTTTTCTTATGAAGAATTGTTGCGGTATTATAATTTTATTACAACCGCCAGTGTAATGTTCAGGAATCAAGAAAATTTGATTATTCCTGACTGGATTACTACTTTGCCTTTCGGAGATTTAGGAGTATATAAAGTGGTAAGTCAGCAAAAAAAGATTGCCTGTATAGATGAAGTTATGAGCGTGTATCGCATTCATGGTGACGGCATTTGGTCGAAAGTGAAACCCGTAGAAGCAGAAAATAAATACCTGCTTTTTTACAAAAAGATTTATTTTTATCTTACGGAAAAGGAGAAATTAATAGTCTCTCAAAAAATCAAAAAGTCTTTGTCTAATGTGTCGAATTATAAACATCCTTCCCAAAAAATAGCAAGGAAATTGCATTTGTTTTTTAATTTGATAAAATCTTATCGATACCTATGAATCCTGTGCTTAGTATCATTATTCCGTGCTATAATTCTGAAGCCACTTTAGAAGCTACTTTGGAATCCGTCGTTGCGCAAAATTTCCAAAAATGGGAAGCCATAATTGTCAATGATGGTTCAACCGATACCACAGAAGCTATCGCTTTAAGTTGGGTGAAAAAGGACGACAGGTTTAAATATTTTACCAAATCCAATGAAGGTTTAGGCAAAACCCGCAATTTTGGAATTGAAAAAGCGCAAGGAACCTACATCTTACCTTTGGATTCAGATAATCTGTTGATGGCAGATTTTGCTAAAGAGGCCATCACTGTTTTTGAAGCAAATAACAATATTGGAGTGGTTTACGGACATGCCGCCTATTTCGGAGAAAAGCAAGGTCTTTGGGAAGTTGAACCTTACGATTTCAAAAAAATATTGGCCGCCAATTATATTGATGCTTGTGCCATTTACAAAAAGCAGTTGTGGGTTGAGGTTGGTGGTTATGATGAAAATATGCCCTATCAAGGCCATGAAGATTGGGATTTTTGGATAGCTTTAGGAGTTTTAAATGTTCAATTCCATCATTTAAACAAAATCACTTTCCGATATTATGTCTCCAAAAAGTCCATGATCAGATCGTTCACAGAAGCGATGCAACAAGCCAACAACGACTATATATTTAAAAAGTACAGTGAACAATGTCAAAAGCATTATTTGGATCTTTTTTTACTGTATAAAAAAACGGAAACCCATCACGCAGCCCAATTAAAAAGTGAGAAATTTGTAATCGATTTATTTTGTAAAACCTTTTTTGGTTTTTCTATATTTGGATTGTATAAAACTAAAAAAAAGTAATGTTAGCCATCGTCATTCCGTATTTCAAACTCGCTTTTTTTGAGGAAACCCTAGCTTCGTTGGCCAACCAAACGGACCAGCGTTTTACAGTTTATATAGGTGATGATGCGAGTCCGGAAACCCCCAAAGATATGTTGGCTAAATTCAAAGATAAGTTCCAATGGGTTTACCATCGTTTTGATGATAATTTGGGTGGGAAAGCTTTGGTCAAACAATGGGAACGATGCATTTCGCTTACTAAAAACGAGGAATGGCTCATGATTTTAGGCGATGATGATTACTTAACTGATACGGTTGTAGAGCAGTTTTATGCTCAACTTCCTCAATTTCTTTCTAAAACCAATTTGGTTCGATTTGCCTCACAAACTATAGTAGAGGAAACCAAGCACAAAGCCGCAGTATGTAACAATCCGATTTGGGAAAGCGCTACCGATTCTTATTTTAGAAAGCTCATGAAAATTTCCAGAAGTTCACTTTCAGAATATGTATTTTTGAAAAGTGCCTTTGAAAAGCACCGATTTTACAATTATCCATTGGCTTGGAATAGTGATGATAGGGCATGGCTCGATTTTGCTGAAGATAAACCAATTTATTCCATCAACGAAAGTGTAGTTTGTGTCCGTTTATCGGGTTTGAATATTACCGGTAAAAAAGATAATTTACCGCTGAAAAGCAATTCTCTTGTTGCCTTTTATACTTTTTTGATTGAAAAAAAACTAAACTATTATACCAAATACCAACGGATCAAAATACTCAGAAAGTATCAAGAAGAACTAAAGAAAATCAGACCATTGCAATTTAAAGATTGGGGGTTTTTAGGGTGGCATTATTTAACCAACCTGAATAGGAGCACCATAAATGAATTTTTCAAGAAAAGAGTATCCAACAAATAAGCCAATGTTTTTAACCATAACAGCATGAACGGAGTAAAAGTAACCATAATCATGGCAACCTATAACAGGGCCAATTTTATCTTGGAGACTTTGCTGTCCATTCAAAATCAGACGTTTTCCGATTGGGAATGTCTCATTATTGATGATGGCGGAACGGATAACACAGCCGAAGTTATCGCACCTATTCTCAGTCAGGACAAGCGTTTTCAGTTTTTAAAACGTTCCGATAAGTACATAAAAGGTTTGCCGGGTTGTAGAAATTATGGTTTAGATTTGGCGAAAGGTGAATGTATTATCTTTTTTGATGACGATGATCTTCCGCATCCGCAAAATTTAGAATTGTGTGTTTCTGAATTGGCTGATACCAATATTTATTTTTGTCGTTATATCCGAAATGTCTTTTTTGGTGTTTTTGATTATCAATTTGATTTTTCCAAAGATTACACCTCATTTTACATCGACCAGAATGATGTAGAAGCGATGATTAAGAATGAACTTCCTTTTAATTCTTGCGCTGTAATGTGGAAAAAAGAATGCTTTGAGCACAATAGGTTTGAAGAACATTTGATGTATGCGGAAGAATGGGAATTGTACTCCAGAATTGTTTCTTCAGGATACAAAGGGATTTCCATTGACAAATGCTTGTTCTATGGCCGTAAACATCCTGAATCAAACACAGGAGAGTTTTATAATCATAACCCGATTAGAAGAGAATCTTATGTTAATGCAATATTGTTGGTAATAAAAAATTTGAAAGAAAAGAAATTATTGTCTTATGCTATTGTCCGTTATTTTATGGCTATTTCAATAAATTTTAAAGAGTATGCTTTATTTGAAAAAATTTTAACTATCCTTGAACTGTCCAAGATAGATCAACTCAAATGGCGTTTTTTTTATGTTATTTTGCCGGTAAGGTTAAGTTTTTACAGGATTAGGAAAGCCTTAAAATAAAAAACAAATGAAAATTTTAATAATCGAGCAAGATTTAAGAGTGTCCGGAACCAGTCAGGGTATCATTTCTCGCTCCTTTTTATACCGATTAAGAAACGCTCATCCGAATGCGATTATTAATGTAGTTTATCTTAAAAGTCAGCCGAGTGATGATCAATTGCATTTATTACCTGTTGATTCCATAGAAAGCCACGTTTTAAACTTAAAAATTCCTTTTTTAACCAAATTAATTAATAAATTTTATTGGCGATTGTTTGGCGTTTCATTAGCCATAGAACACATTAATAAGGTTTATGGTTCTTACATTGGAAAGATTGATTATCAAGGGTATGACCATATTTTTATCAGAAGTGCCGGTTTGGCTCATGAAACAATTTTAGGGTGTAAAAATCTTCCGATATTAAAAAAGGCCATTGTTAATTTTCACGATCCGTATCCGATTTTTTGGTATGTCGGAACAACAAAAGAGCTAACCAATTTAGAATTGTTTCAAATGAAATCGATGCAAAAAGTGGTTTCTCAAGCCAAAACCTGTATGAGTTCCGCCAATGCAATGGCAAAAGACATGCAGTTTTTGTATGGTTCGAGAAAGAAGTTTTACAGTTTGCCTCATCAATATTGTGAAAGTGTTTTTGATTTATCAGATACTGATAAGGCCTTAAAAAAAGGTAAAGCCATAACCATAGCCTATCATGGTGCGATTCAATTTGGCAGAAATATAGAAAACCTTTTAGATGCTTATGAAGCATTGGTTCATAGTAATTCAATCTACAGTGAAAAAACTGAGTTTATCTTGAGATTAAAAGGAATTGATCTCAAAAAACTTGCAGAACGATATGCTAAAACACCCAACATTGTTATTTTAGATACTTTGAATTTTTCCAATTCATGCTATGAACAAACCCATGTTGCCGATATCAATATCATCTTAGAAAACGGTCCGTTATATTGTAATATTCTAGTGGGTAAAGCACCGTTTTTAGCCTCTTTTAACAAACCGGTATTGTCTATTTCTCCTCAAGTGAGTGAATTGAGAACTATTATTAAAGACGAAAAGTATATTGCCACTATGGATGATAAAAAGGAAATACAAGATAAGTTGGAACAACTTATTCTCTCCAGGATAAAGTCTGATGAACCGGTTTATCCATTCGGAGATTATTTTAGCAATGCCAATTTTAAATTGAGACTGAATGAAATACTCCAAGATAAATAGCGTCTGAATCAAAAGTGTTATTTTTGACTCTAGCAAAATGTTGTATCCACCAAAGGAATTAACATAAACAGCATTTAATATTTACCCCAAATTAAAGCACGTAAAATTATACCTTAAAGCATAAAAATACTTATTTTTACTTCCGTTACAACCTTTTTTAATGAACAACAAACCTTATTTAATAGCCGAAATTGCGCAAGCTCACGATGGAAGTTTGGGAATTTTGCATTCCTATATTGATGCCGTGGCACAAACCGGTGTTCAGGCAATTAAATTCCAAATGCACATAGCCGAAGCGGAAAGCAGTATTCATGAACCTTTTCGGGTCAAATTTTCCAAAGAAGATGCCACGCGTTATGACTATTGGAAACGAATGGAATTTACCTTGGAACAATGGAAAAGCATTAAAAAACATTGTGATGAAGTGGGTTTGGATTTTATTTGTTCGCCATTCAGTAATTTAGCCGTGGATTGGCTGGAGGAAGTTGGCGTTCATACTTATAAAGTAGGTTCAGGAGAAGTCAATAATTTTCTTTTACTCGAAAAAATTACCCAAACCGGAAAGCCAATCATCATTTCGTCAGGGATGAGCAGTTTTGCCGAATTAGATAAAACGGTTGACTTTCTGAAAAGTAAAAAGGCGGATTTCTCCATTTTGCAATGCACCACAGCTTATCCGACAAAACCGGAACAATTCGGACTGAATGTGATTTCGGAATTAAAAGAAAGGTATAAAGTGACCATTGGTTTTTCAGACCATTCAGCTAAAATTTCAACCGGAATTGCCGCTGTAGCGCTTGGTGCCGAGATACTTGAATTTCATGTGGTTTTTAACCGTTCGATGTTTGGCCCTGATGCGATTGCGTCATTGACCTTAGAAGAAACCAAACAACTGGTGGAAGCAGTAAATGAAATTCATGTAGCCCAAAATAACCCAATCAATAAAAACAGCAATGAAGATTTCAGAGAACTTAAAAGCATCTTTGAAAAATCATTGGCCATCAATAAAAATTTACCACAAGGTCATATCCTGACTTTTGCGGATTTAGAAAGTAAAAAGCCCAAAGGTTACGGCATTTCCGCAGCCGATTTTGAAAAAGTAATCGGAAGACAATTGAATACCAATATGTCCCAATGGGATTTTTTGAATGAAGAAGACTTAGCATGAGCAACACCAGAAAAATAGCTGTCGTTATTACAGCCAGACCATCTTATAGCCGAGTTAAAACCGTTTTAACCGCTATCAAAAAACACCCTGAATTAGAGTTGCAACTCATTGTCGCGGCTTCTGCTTTGCTCGACCGATACGGAAGTGCGGTGAATTATATAGAAAAAGACGGTTTCGAAATTGCCGCCAAAGTGTTTAATGTCTTAGAAGGTGAAAACCTAACTGCAGCAGCCAAAACCACCGGAATCGGAATTCTTGAATTGTCTACTGTTTTTGACAATCTTCGTCCCGATATTGTAGTAACCGTTGCCGATAGATTTGAAACGATGGCGACTGCGATTTCCGCTTCTTATATGAATATTCCTTTGGCACACATACAAGGTGGCGAAGTAACCGGAAATATTGATGAGAAAGTCAGACACGCCATTACCAAATTAGCCGATTATCATTTTGTAGCTTCCGAAAATGCCAAACAAAGGGTCATTCAATTGGGAGAAAATGAATCATTGGTTTTCAATACGGGTTGTCCGTCCATCGACATTGCTCAGGAAGTAGCCAAAAATAATGCACTAACGTTCAATCCTTATGAAAAATATGGTGGTGTTGGTTCACAACCTGATTTGAGTAACGGCTACATCGTCGTGATGCAACATCCGGTGACCAACGAATACCAAGATTCCAGAAAACACATAGAAGCGACTTTAAGAGCGATTCAAAAAATAAATAAGCCAACGCTTTGGTTTTGGCCCAATGTAGATGCCGGAGCCGATGGAACTTCGACCGGAATTCGTTCGTTTCGCGAAAAATACGAGATGAGTAATGTTCACTTTTTCAAAAATATGGAAGGTGATGATTTTTTGAATTTATTGCATTCTTCTCTTTGTTTGGTTGGGAATTCGAGCGTAGGAATTCGAGAGTGTGCATATCTTGGCGTTCCGACAATCAATATCGGTTCGCGCCAAAACAGACGTGACCGTGGTCAAAATGTAGTGGATGTAAGTTATGCTGAAGAAGAAATTGTAGCAGCAATCGCAACCCTTTTAACCAAAAAAGAAAGACCAAAATCTGATATTTATGGCGGAGGCGACGCCGGAATTAAAATAGCGCAACTGCTCAAAGATTTGCCTTTGCAGTTTCATAAAACAATCACCTATTAATGAGAATATTAGGATTAATACCGGCTCGTGGTGGTTCGAAAGGCGTTCCTAAAAAAAACATCAAATTATTGGGTAGAAAACCCTTAATTGAATACACCATAGATTCTGCGAAAGAATCAACATTGTTAACGCAAGTAGTGGTTTCAACAGATAATGAAGAAATTGCAATAGCCGCAGAAATTTACGGTTGTAAACCGCCATTTATTCGTCCGGCGGAATTGGCTGAAGACACTTCAACTTCACTCGAAGTAGTGCAACACGCCATTGCTTTCTTTGAAGCTCAAAATATCTTTTTTGATGCCGTTTGTTTGTTACAACCGACCAGTCCGTTTCGTGAAAAAGGCTGTATAGACAAAGCCATTTCACAATTTATAAATACCAATGCTGATTGTTTGGTTAGTGTTTTACCGATACCGTTGGAATACAATCCACATTGGGCGTTTGAAGAAACTGAAAATGGTTTGTTAAAAATTGCTACCGGTGAAGCGACCATTATTCCCCGAAGACAAGCATTACCTAAAGCATTTCACCGTGACGGTTCTATCTATGTGACCAAAACAGAAGTGATTAAAAACGGGAGTCTTTACGGAAATAAGATAGCCTATCTTGAAAGTAATCCTGAATTTCACGTGAATATCGACACTATGGAAGATTGGGAAAAGGCAGAAAAATTACTAAACAAATTATAACCCAATGAGTAATAAAGATATTGCAGTAACCACGTTTAAATATTTTTCCGGTCTGGAAGGAAACCAACATATTGCCTCTGAATTTGCCTTGAAAACGATAGTGGATATTGTGGACAAATACAAAACCGAAAATGTATTAGAACTAGGACTCGGAATCGGTTCTATTGCTTATTGTATTCAGGATTTTTATCAAAAGCAGCATCGAAAATTGAATTACGTAGGTACTGAAGCCAACGAGTTTTGTTTGAATGCCTTGTCCAAATATTTAAAAGAGTATTATTCCAAAGTTCAAATTTTCAATACGTTAAAAGATATTGAAACGACTCAAAAATTTGATTTAATCATTATTGACGGTACTGATGAACATGTATTGAAAATCAAGAATATGATTACGAATAATGGTATCATCATCATAGAAGGCGACAGAATTCCGCAATTAAAAATTATCAGAGATATTTTTCCTAAATCATTGTACACCAGAGTGATTTCAAATTATAAAAGTCCGGATTACGGACCGTTTCCTTCTGACACTTATTCCGGTGGATTGCAACTGATTTTTACCAATCCAACTTTGAAACAACAGATAGATTATGTGGTTTATAAAATCAAAACGGCTATTAATTATAGAATAAGATAATAACTTATGTGCGGAATTGCCGGAATCATTGGACCCAATGCCCATCAGCATACTTTGTTGAACATGCTCGGTGTACAAAAACACCGCGGACCTGATTTTACCGGAAAATGGCTGATTGAAAACCAAATCGCTTTAGGTCACAACCGTTTGAGTATTATTGATTTATCCGCTGCCGGAAACCAACCTTTTTTTAGCGATTGCGGCAATTTTGTGCTGATTTTCAATGGAGAGATTTACAATTATTTGGAATTGCGAAAGTTGCTCCAACCTAAATATACTTTTAAAACCCAATCAGATACCGAAGTTTTACTTAATGCTTACCGCGAATGGGGTGAAAAGTGTTTGGACCAATGCAACGGTATGTTCGCGTTTGCCATTTGGAACCTCAAAGAACAAACGTTATTTGCCGCACGAGACCGCTTTGGTGTAAAGCCGTTTTATTATTTTTTCGACCAAAATGACTTCTATTTTGCTTCAGAAATCAACACGCTTTTTGCAGCCGATATTGCTAAAATTCCAAACGAGAAGGTTTGGCTTAACTTTTTCTCCGAAGGCAGTTATGGTTTGCCCAATGAGACCTTTTGGACGAACATACACCAACTCGAAGCCGGACATTTTTTGACTTTAAAAAACAACCATTTACAAATTAAAAAATGGTATCATTTTGAAGAACGAATTGTGAAATTGCAAAATCATTTTGAGCAAAACGAAGAAGATTACATCACCAATTTGCTTCTAAAAGCTATCAATTTCCGATTCAGAGCCGATGTTCCTATCGGATTTAATTTGAGCGGTGGTTTGGATTCGAGTACTTTATTGGCACTGATTGACCAACAAAATATAGACAAATCAACGATTGAGGCTTTTACTTTTGTAACCAATGACGAGCGCTATGATGAATTGCCTTGGGTAAAACTGATGCTCGAACAAAGACCTTATCATTTGAATGTTTGTTCTCTATCTGCAAATGAAATTCCGGATTTGGCTTCTAAAATGGCACAACATCAGGCTGAACCTTATGGTGGTGTTCCAACGATTGCTTATGCTAAAATCTTTAAAACAGCCAGCGAAAAAGGGGTAAAGGTTTTGCTTGACGGACAAGGTTCAGACGAAGCTTGGGCAGGTTATGATTATTATGTTTCCAATTCAAATAGTGTAGTGCAAGGTGTAACAAAGTCACCTTTTAGAATCGGTGTTTTAGACAGTGATTTTGCTAAAGATTACGGTAAAACGAACTATCCAAAGCCTTTTGAAGACCATTTACTCAATTTGCAATACCGCGATTTATTTTATACCAAAATCCCAAGAGCATTGCGTTTCAATGATCGGGTTTCTATGATGTATGGCACAGAATTGCGCGAACCGTTTTTGGATTATGAATTGGTAGAATATGTTTTCAGCCGACCAACCGATTTTAAAATAAAAGATGGTGCTCAAAAATGGATGCTTCGTAAAATAGCCGAGAAGTTTTTGCAAAAAGACTTAGTTTTGGCACCCAAAAGACCTTTGCAAACACCACAAAGAGAATGGCTTTCAGCCGATTTAAAAGATTGGGTAATGGCTGAAGTTGGACTATTGGAAAAGAATAATTGGTTTGATAAAAAACAGTTGCAAAACGAATTGGATAATTTCTTTAAAGGAGATAATCAAAGTAGTTTTCACATTTGGCAATGGATTAATACGGCCCAAATTTTGAAAAAATGATAAATTCTGAAAATAAAAAAATATTTATTTTGCTTCCTGATGGTGTGGGTTTAAAGAACTTTGCTTTTACCAATTTTCACAGCATTGGTATAAATAAGGGAAATGACATTTCTTTTTGGAATAATACGCCTTTTAATTTAAGTGAATTGGGATTCAAAGAAATATGCTTTCAAAATGCCAAAGTACATCCGTTAACCGATATTTTAAAAAAAGCGCAAACCCAAATTGAGCTAAATCTTAGTATCAAAAAATCAAAAGATAAAGTATACGATTCTTATAGATTTCCATTTTCTTACCGAGATATTAAATCATCACTAAAAAGCGTTAGTACTAATTGGTTGGTTTTTTGGAACAACTCTGAAAAAGGGTTAAATCGAATCAGAAAAAATATTGTCAAGCAGGAACGAAAGACCAAATTGTATTTCGACAGTCTGGAAACACTTGAAAAAGAGAAACCCGATTTTGTTTTTTGTACCAATCAAAGAATGATGCTGGCGATTGCACCTATATTGGCAGCGCAGGATTTAGGAATTCCGACTGCAACGTTTATTTTCTCATGGGATAATTTGCCCAAAGCCACCAAAATTATTGAAACTGATTACTACTTTGTTTGGAGTAATCACATGAAAAATGAGTTGTTGTATTATTATCCGCATCTCAAAGAAAATCAGGTGTTTGTTACCGGAACGCCACAGTTTGAAACCCATATCGAAAAGAACTTATTAGTTTCAAAAGAAGCTTTTTTCAAGGAATACCAATTAGATTTAGCTAAAAAATATATATGTTTTTCGGGAGATGATGTGACCACTTCACCGAACGATCCAACTTATTTGTCAGATACTGCTGCAGCGGTGGCAAAACTCAATCAAAAAGGGCATAATTTAGGCATTGTTTTCAGAAGATGTCCGGTTGATTTTTCAAACCGTTATGACGCTGTTTTAGAGCAATATAAAGATATAATTGTCAGTGTCAATCCCAAATGGAAAAAAATGGGTGAAGCCTGGCACGACATTTTGCCAACCAAAGAAGATTTGATGCTTCAAATGAATACGATTGCTCACACGGAGATGGTGGTTAATTTGGGTTCGTCAATGGTTTTTGATTATGTATCTTTTCAAAAGCCTTGCGCTTATATCAATTATGATATTCCGAATGTGCAATTTCCACATTGGACTGTAAAAAATATTTATAAATTTATACATTTCAGATCAATGCCGAATATAGACTCGGTTTTGTGGATTAATAGTCCAGCTGAAATGGAAGATTGCCTTATAAAAGGAATGGGTAATGAAGCCAATGCTATCATTGTCAATGCCCAACAATGGTTTGAAAAAATCAATCAGCATCCGCCCGAATTGGCTTCGGAGAGAATTTGGACAGCCATAAGAAATATAATAAAAGACTAGTATGGTTAAAAGTCTACTTTTAGCAGATTATAAACGATATAACCTTTCTAAAATCAATTTTAGAACGCTGTTCTTTGTCTTTATTTCGCATCCGATTCCGGGTTTAAAATTCATGACTATTTTTCGTTTAGTACAGCATTATCGTACTAAGAATCGCTTATTATTTTACTTTTTTTTCCTTTGGTTAAGACGGCTTAAAGTCAAGTATGGTTTTGATATTTCTTATCGAACAGAAATAGGAAAAGGATTTTACATTGGTCACTTTGGCAATGTCGTAATCCATGGCGATAGCGTCATAGGTGAAAACTGCAATATTTCTCAAGGTATTACGATTGGTGTCAGCAATTATGGTCAAAAGATAGGTGTGCCCACTATTGGTAATCGCGTTTTTATCGGTCCGAATGCAGGTGTTTTTGGCAATATTACTATTGGCAATAATGTAGTAATCGGTGCGAATGCTGTGGTAACCGACGATATTCCGGAAGGAAAAACGGTTTTGCCTTCCAAGATGACCATTATCGATAAAGATTTATCGGCGTATTACATTCACGAATTCCCGAACTAACATGAGAGTGGCTTTTCTAACACCCGAATTTCCGCATCCCAAAATGGGTTCGTCCGGTGGAATAGGGACGAGTATTTTGAATTTGGCCAAAGGTTTGACGACAGCCGGACATGAAGTTTATGTTTTAGTTTACGGCCAAAAAGAAGATGAGGTTTTTACTGAAAACAATATTCATTATTACCGAATCAAAAACGTCAAGCTAAAAGGTTTTTCCAGACTTTTGACCCAAAAGAAAATCCAAAAAGTCATCAATACTTTAGTCAAAAACAAAGCCCTTGATATTGTAGAAGCACCGGATTGGACCGGAATCACTTCCGAAATTAAACCCAATTGTCCTGTGGTGATTCGGCTCAATGGTTCGGATACTTATTTTTGTCATTTGGACCAAAGACCGGTTAAAACTCTCAATAAATTTCGAGAGAAAAAAGCTTTGCAAAACGCTGATGCCTTGCTTTCGGTTAGCCAATACACAGCCGATGTGACGAAGGAATTATTTTCGTTAAAAAATGATTTTACGATTATTCCCAATAGTATAGATTTGGAGAATTTTTCGAATAATGATTCAAATATCCAACAAGAAAATACCATTTTGTACTTTGGGACACTCATCCGAAAAAAAGGGTCACTCGAATTGCCTTTGATTTTTAATGAAGTTTACAAAGAAAATAATCAAGCCAAACTAATCATCATCGGACGAGATGCTTCGGATATCGTTACCGGAAATTCCTCTGTTTGGTCAATGATGCAACCCTTATTTGATAAAGCTGCTTTTCAAAAGGTAACCTATTTGGGAAGTGTTCCTTATGAAACCATCAAGGAACATATTAATGCGGCAACCGTTTGCGTTTTCCCTACATTTGCGGAAGCTTTACCGGTTTCATGGATAGAAGCAATGGCGATGCAAAAAGCCATCGTGGCTTCCAATATTGGTTGGGCAACAGAGGTTATAGACAATGGCGTTAATGGCTTTTTGGTTCCTCCAAGAGAACACCAACAATTTGCCCAAAAAATAATCACATTACTCGAAAATGAAGCTTTGAGAAATCAATTTGGTGCCGCCGCGAGAAAAAAAGTCGAACAAAAATTCAGCATAGAAGTAGTAGCCAAGCAAAGTGCCGATTTTTATAAATCTATAATCCAATGAAAAAGGCATTAAAAAAAATACTCAGCCAATTGGTGCCGAAAGGAAATGTCAAAGAACGCTTTAAGTTATTTTACTATAGGTTGTTGAAGCCGAAAAATGTGGCTTTTGATTTGGTTGAAACCAACGGAAAAGCAACTTACAAAACTACTTTTCAGAATCTTTTTTTGATTACTAACGAAGCTTTGTATCCAATTGTCGATGATTTTAATTATTACCAACATTTTTATAAAGTAAAAAATGAGGATATTGTAATTGATGCAGGTGCCAATTGTGGGCATTTGTCTGTTTTCTTCTCCAAATTGGTAGGTCAAAACGGAAAAGTATTTGCCTTTGAACCGGATAAATTCAATATCGAAAGAATTCATAAAAATATCAGTCTAAACGAAGATTTAACGAACAATATAATCATTCAGGATTTACTTCTTTGGAATAAAAATGAGCTGATTGATTTTTACGAAGTCGGAACAGTTGGTTCTTCCGCGGTTTGGATGCCCGATGCAGAACATTGCGTTAAGAAGCAAGCGGTGACTATTGACAATTGGGTGAAAAGTAGTGCCATTGCCAAATTGGATTTTATCAAAATGGATATCGAAGGTGCCGAAATTGAAGCACTTGATGGTTGTGTTGAAACGATTAAAACGCTGAAACCCAATTTTGCCATCGCTTCTTATCACGTTGTCAATGGTGAAAAAACGCATATCAAAGTGGAAGAATTTTTCAAAAAAATGAATTATCCGCACAAAACGGTCAGATTCAGAGGTAATGAAATTATTACGTTCGCCGGACCTAATCTGAAATAAAGCAAAGAACAGTCATGATTATAATTTATCACAACAAATCAAAAGTAACCGAAGTCGTTTCCGATACGGCGTCCGATTTTTCGAAGGAAATCCATCGGAATGTAGTGGCGGTGTTACTTGATTTTGCGGATCAATTGGAGCATGAAATATTGGTTTGGTGTCACGAAAGTCAAAGAAATCATTTGAATGTTGCCGTTGTTGAAAGTTTATTCCATCACCAAAAGTTGCTTTTTTCGTTCAATCCTTCGGACAATAATTATTTCGGAAGAGAATTGGGTTATATCGAAGATTCGCCTTTTATTAAAATCAATAAAGAAGTTCGATATGCTACTTGGCAAACGAGTAGTCAAGTTGGCGCAATTCAAGCTTCAGTTTTAAAAGCTTGTAAACTTGATTTAAAAGTTGAAAACAATTTTGATTATTTTCTTCATTCCTTTGCCAAAAGAGCTATTGTTCACGGATTGTTATGCTATTCCGAACCGAAATTACTTAAGGGAAAAAGTATTGAAGAGTCTGTTCCAAAGGAAAGTCTTTCACAACTTTTTAAATTCACCAAACAACATTACCGAACGCGTTGGATTTTTCTTTTGTTTTTCAATTTATTACTGTTTGAAAAGCGATTTCCTTTAATGCCATTGGTCACTTCTTTGTTTTATAAAAAGAGAAGTTTTAACCCCGAGCGATTAAACCAAATTCCGTTAATTTCTACCAAATCCATCATTGAAAAAGGTACGATAGATGTGTTGATTCCCACTATCGGAAGAAAACAATATTTGTTTGATGTGCTTAACCATTTGGCATCACAAACTCATTTACCGACTAACGTAATCATCATTGAACAAAATCCATTAGAAGACAGTGTTTCCGAATTGGATTTTATTCAAAATAACCCGTGGCCTTTTACTATCAAACACCATTTCACCCATCAAAGTGGCGCTTGTAATGCAAGAAATATTGGATTGGATTTGATAGAAAGCGAGTTTTGTTTTTTGGCCGATGATGATATTGTTTTCGAAAATAATTTACTTGAAAAGGCGATGGAATCGTTTCGATCAACCGGTAACGAAGTATTTTTGGTGGCTTGTCATTTGAAAACACAAATTATTGAGCGACAAACGCCAAAGCAATTTACCGTTTTTGGCGCAGGTCATGCTTTTGTAAAATCTTCTTGCCTTAAAGGTCTTCGATTTAATATGGGTTACGAATTTGGTTTTGGAGAAGACAATGATTTCGGAATGCAATTGCGACAAAGAGGATTTGATATTTTGTATATTTCTACTTCCAATATTTTACATTTAAAAGCGCCGATGGGCGGATTCAGAACCAAACCTACCTTGCGTTGGCAAGAAGAAGTAATTCCGCCAAAACCATCGCCAACCGTTATGTTGTTTCGTTTGCTGTACGATACTGAAGAGCAATTACGGAGTTATAAAACCACGCTTTTCTTTAAAAATTTGAATAAAAGTTTTTTCCTGAATCCTTTTGGCTATATCAAATTGTTTAGAAAAAAATGGAATGTTAGTGTTTTTTGGGCAACAAAATTAAAGAAGGAATAAGATGAATTTTACGCTGGTAATCTGTACTTATATGCGACCGAATCCTTTATTGAAGTTGTTGACTTCGGTAAAGGAACAAACACTTTATCCCAATGAAATTCTGATTGTTGATGGTTCTGTAAATGAGGAAACCAAAGCGATTATTGAACAACATTCTTTTCAAAATTTGACTTATTTCCAAGTGCCCAAAGAACACAGAGGTTTGACCAAGCAACGTAATTTTGGGGTTTCCAAAGTGTCGCCGGAAGCCGAAGTAATTTGCTTTTTGGATGATGATACGGTTTTGGAACCAAAATATTTTGAGGAAATTATTAAAGCTTATCAAAGCGACGATGCCATTGTAGGCGTTGCCGGAATTGCCATCAATGAAAACCGATGGATCAAAAAAGAGTCAAATAAGGTTTATAATAAATACCAATATTTTGAATTTGAAGGTCATGTTTATCCTGAAGGTTCAAGAAATATTCTGAGAAATTATTTCGGATTGCAATCTGATTTAGGTCCGGGACGAATGCCCGAGTTCTCTCATGGACGAACGTGTGGATTTCCTTTAACAGATAAAATTTATGAAGTTGATTTGTTGATTGGTATGTCATTCTCGTTCAGAAAGGTGGTTTTTGATTCGATTAAATTCTCGCATTATTTTGAAGGTTATGGTTTGTATGAAGATGCCGATTTTAGCATCAGAGCACAGCGATTGGGTAAAAATGTCATTACAACCAAAGCCCAATTATCGCATTACCACGACCAATCGGGTAGGCCTAATAAATACCAATATGGCAAAATGGTAACCAGAAACGGTTGGTTTGTATGGCGTGTAAAATATCCAAAACCATCATTGAAAGCCAAGTTAAAATGGACCGCCATTTCATTATTATTGATAATCATCAGATTTAGCAATATCTTTACCACTAACAAACGTCAGGAAGCGTTGACCGAATCTTTGGGAAGAACCATAGGTTTGGTAAGTTTGCTTTTTGACCAACCCAAAACAGAATCTTAAACCGGCATGACTTTTTGTATCATTACACATGTTGCTCACGGCTTTCAAAATGGAGCATACTTCGCGTATTCGCCCTATGTGAGAGAGATGAATATTTGGTCGAAATATGTCGATAAAGTCATCTTGGTTGCGCCTTTGAATTTAAAAGATAAAACTGCCATTGATATTGGATACAATCATCAAAATATCGAATTCAGAAAAGTGGCTTCGTATCATTTTTTATCTTTAAAATCAACTTTTCAAACGCTGTTCAAATTACCCCAAATCGTTTTTGAAATTTACAAAGCCATGAAACAATCCGATCATATTCACCTAAGATGTCCGGGAAATATGGGTTTGTTGGGTTGTTTGGTTCAAATTTTGTTTCCGGGGAAACCCAAAACCGCCAAATATGCCGGAAATTGGGATGTAAAAGCGAAACAACCGTTGAGTTATCGCTTGCAAAAATGGTTGTTGAGCAATACTTTTTTGACCAAGAAAATGCAGGTTTTGGTATATGGTGAATGGGAAAACAGCACTAAAAATATCAAACCGTTTTTCACGGCAAGTTATTTTGAAAAAGACAAGATTGATGTTAGACCAAGAACTTTAGAAGGAAAAATATATTTTGTTTTTGTTGGAACTTTATCAAACGGAAAGCAACCTTTGTATGCCATTGAATTGGTGGAACAACTTTATAAGAAAGGATATGACGTTCAGTTGACTATTTTTGGCGAAGGAATTGAACGTAAAGAAATCGAAAATTACATCGTTAGTCATTCGCTTGAAAATATAGTTTTTCTGAAAGGTAATCAAAGTCAGGAAACCATTAAGCAAGCTTACCTCGAAAATCATTTTGTGGTCTTACCTTCGTTGAGTGAAGGTTGGCCCAAAGTGGTGGCAGAAGGCATGTTTTGGGGTTGTTTGCCAATCGCTTCCAAAGTATCTTGTGTTCCAAATATGTTAGAAAATGGAAATCGCGGACTGCTTTTAGAGCTAAAATTAGAACATGATGTCACTAAAATAGAATCAATTTTGAAAGACAATAAGTTGTACCAAGAGAAAGTGAATAATGCCATCCAATGGTCGAGACGTTATACTTTAGATGTTTTTGAGACTGAAATCAAACAACTTTTACAGTCATGAGAGTAGTTCAAATCATAGATTCTTTAGAAGTGGGCGGCGCCGAAAAAATGGCGATTAATTATGCCAATGCGCTTTCGAAGAAAATAGAATTTTCCGGATTAGTGGCGACCAGAGCTGAAGGTCATTTGAAAAGGCAGTTGAGTGATTCGGTATCTTATCTTTTTCTGAAAAAGACAAAAACCCTTGATTTTAAAGCGGCTTTTCATTTGAAAAAATACTGTAAAACCAATAAAGTTGAGTTTTTACAACCGCACAGTAGCTCTTATTTTACAGCCTTATTGGTAAAAATAATTTATCCGAAAATTAAAATCATTTGGCACGATCACAACGGTTTGAGTGAATTTATCAGTACGCAAAAATCATTGGTGCTCAAAATAGCTTCCTTTTTTTTCAAAGGCATTATAGTCGTGAATTACAAGCTTAAAGATTGGGCCGAAAAAGAGCTTAATTGCAAAAAAGTCGTTTATTTTCCTAACTTTACCAATGAAGATTCAACGGTAAAAGTCGAGACCTTATTAAAGGGAATTGAGGGCAAACGCATATTGTGTTTGGCCAATTTAAGAGATCAGAAAAATCATTTTTTACTGTTGAATGTAGCAGAAAAAGTAAAAGAGTCACATTCCGACTGGACATTCCATTTGGTTGGAAAAGATTTCGAAGATGATTATTCTAAACATATTTTTGAAACTATTGCCAATAAAGGATTAGAGAATACCGTTTTTATTTATGGCTCTAAAAATGATGTGGTTCCCATCATTAATCAGGTTGAAATAGCTATCTTGACCTCAAAATCAGAAGGGTTGCCGGTAGCCTTAATAGAATATGGCTTGTGCAAAAAGCCGGTTGTTTCTACTAATGTGGGTGAGATTCCCTTGATTATTAAAAATAGAATTAACGGTTTTATTGTTGGTGTAAATGAAGTAGATGCTTTTTATGAAAGTCTATTAGAGCTTATAAATAGTGAAGTTCTGAGAGAACAATATGGAGAAGCGCTGCATCAAACCATACTAAAAAATCATTCAGAAGAAGGCGTCATTACCCAATATTTAAATTGGATAAAAGGGTTTTAACCAATGAAAGACAAAAATTATATACTATTAGTTGTAGCACATGCCCTTTTAGGTTTGCTAATCTATTCGTTTCCTGCCTTTTCTAAAATTTATGCCATATTAATATTTTTTGTTGGATTATATTTTATTATTAAAAATAGAAATGTAAACAATGAAGTTCTTTTTGTTTCGGCCTATATCGTTGGTAGTGAGGTTTTTCTCAGGATGACAGGAGGCAATATACTCTATGAGTTTTCTAAATACAGTATAATGATTTTCATGTTGTTAGGAATGTATTATAGTGGTTTTTCAAAGAATGCCATTCCTTTTTGGATATACTTAGTATTGTTATTTCCGGGTGTGATTGTCGCCACTGAGACTTTAAATTTAAAATCAGATCTTCGTAACTCATTGTCATTTAATATATCAGGACCGGCTTGTCTTGGTATAGCAGCCATTTATACTTATAATAGAAAAATTAAGTTTTCTCAATTGAACAATATCCTATTGTCAATGGGTCTGCCTATTATAGCAACAACTGTATATCTTATTTTTTACACACCGGAATTAAAAACCATCTTAGTAAGTACAGGTTCTAACCTTGAAACATCAGGAGGATTTGGTCCTAATCAGGTGGCTACTGTATTAGGACTTGGAATGTTTGTGTTTTTTTCGAGGTTGGTTTTAGAGTCAAAATCCAAACTAATTTTTGTAGTTAATTTAATTGTTCTTTTCAATATCAGTTATAGAGGATTGGTTACCTTTTCAAGAGGAGGAATGATTACAGGTTTATTTATGATTCTTATTTTAATTTTCTTTTTGTATGTAAATACTCGAAGTGAAGGTAGGTATAGGTTGAATATGTTCTTGCTCTTTTTTGTGTTAGGATTTGCCTTTACTTGGATTTATACTTCAAATCAAACCGGTGGCTTAATTGATAAGCGTTATGCCAATCAAGATGCAACCGGAAGAGTAAAAGAAAGCCAGTTTACCGGAAGAGAAGAAATTTGGAATAATGAAATTGACTCTTTTAAAGATAACCCGGTATTTGGAATAGGTGTTGGAAAAGGGCTTGAAGTCAGAGAACAAGAAACAGGAGGTTTGATTGTTGCCTCACATAACGAGCTAACAAGAACAATTGCTGAACATGGTACTTTGGGAATTATTGCCCTGATGATTGTTTTTACTACCCCAATGTTTTTATACCTTGACAACAAGCAAAATATTTATATTTTTTGTTTTTTAGTATTTTGGATACTTACAATTAATCACGCTGCTATGAGAATAGCTGCACCGGCTTTCGTATATTCGTTTTCACTATTAAAGGTATATATGGATGAGTAGCCTACTTTACATAGGGAATAAGTTGTCCAATCATGGTTTCACTTCAACCTCAATTGAAACGCTTGGTTCGTTTTTAGAAGCTGAAGGATATACGGTTTACTATGCTTCTTCTAAAAGGAATAAGTTTTTTAGGATGTTGGAAATGATAGGAATGACTTTTAAGTATGCTAAAAAAGTGGACTATGTTTTAATTGACACTTACAGTACTATAAACTTTTGGTATGCTTTTTTTATTTCCCAATTGTGTAGAGTTTTAGGCGTAAAATACATTCCAAAATTGCATGGTGGTGATTTGCCAAGCAGAATTGTGAGGACAAGATTTTTTTCCAATCTAATTTTTAAAAATGCTTTTGTCAATATCGCTCCTTCCTATTATTTATATGAAGCTTTTAAAAAGAATGGTTATACTAATTTAAAGTACATTCCCAATACTATTGAACTCCAAATTTATCCTCAAAGCCTAAAAGAATTTAAGGTGCCAAAATTACTATGGGTTAGGTCGTTTGCCAAAATATACAACCCGCTAATGGCCGTCAAGGTATTTATCAATATAAAGAAAATATATCCCGATGCCCAATTGTGTATGATTGGTCCGAAGAAAGATGACAGCTATGAAAAAACGGTTCGCTTTGCCCAGAAAAACAATGTAGAAGTAACGTTTACCGGTAAATTATCCAAAGAAGCTTGGATTGAGGTTTCTAAAGAATACAATATTTTTATAAATACTACACATTTTGACAATACGCCTATTAGTGTTATCGAGGCAATGGCTCTTGGGTTGCCGGTAGTTTCTACCGATGTTGGAGGTATTCCTTTTTTGCTGGAGCACGATGTCAATGCGTTACTGGTTTCCGATAATGATACTAAAGGAATGACATTGCAGATTGATCGATTGATAACAGATTCTAATTTGGCAGTCAATATTTCCAAAAAGGCAAAAGACACGGTGACCGAATTTGATTGGGAAGTGGTAAAAAAGCAATGGATAGATTTACTTAAATAAAAAGGATATTTTACTAACTTGCGACTTCAAAAATATTTGGTTACCCATAACATGAACAAATACAAGGACATACATTTTGAAGTTTCAGAAAGAAAAATTCTTTTGAGACTTTTCGACGTTATCTCTGTACTCGTTTCATTGTACTTGGTAGGAATAGTTTTTCAATTTAATTATTTTAATATTTCCACTAGTAACTTTTATTGGACCATTGTTTTAGGTATTTACTTGAATTTTATTGGTTCTGTGTTTGAAATGTACAATTTGCAAGTAGCGAGTAACCAATATCAGGTAATAAAAAGTATCATACTGACTTCTTCTACTACGGTTTTATTGTACTTGTTAACCCCAATTTATACGCCGGTTTTACCATCTAATCGTATCCAAATCTTTTTCTTTTTTATCGCGATTTTTTTGGCTTTGTTTACCTGGCGCATGGTATATGTGCGTTTTTTTGCCTCTAATCGATTTCAAAAAAAAGTAATCCTAATTTGTGATCAAGAACAATTGAAAGAATTAGTTGATGGTTTGGAAAACGCTGATCCGCACTACCGCGTGTTAGGTTTTGTAAATTCAGATAGTGCCAATATCAATAATGATATTTTTCCAAACATTAAAAATGTTGAGATTAATGATTTAAAGTCATTTGCAAAGAAGAATTCAATTTCGGAAGTGGTGATAGCTTCACAAAAAACAGACGGAATCACGGTGAAACTGTATAATCAACTCATTCATTTGCTCGAAAACGGTTATATCATTAGAGAGTATACTCAAGTTTATGAGGCAATAACGCAAAGGATTCCGGTTCAATATGTATCGCGCGACTTTTACAGGTATTTCCCTTTCAGCCGAAGCAATCAAAATCATTTGTACCTCATTGTGGTTAGATTTTTAGAAATTGTAATTTCCATTACTGGTTTAGCCATCGGAGCCTTTTTAATTCCTTTGGTGATTGTTGGTAATCTTTTTGGGAACAAAGGAAAACTATTTTATACACAAGAAAGAGTTGGGAAAAACGGAGAGGTTTTTAATATTGTAAAATTTCGCACAATGATTAAAAATGCCGAAAGTGACGGCGCCGTTTTTGCTACTTCCAATGATTCAAGGATTACACCTTTTGGGAAAATCATGCGCAAGTCAAGGATTGATGAATTTCCTCAATTTTTAAATATCCTAAAAGGCGATATGGCAGTCATTGGACCAAGACCTGAACGACCTGTTTTTGTTAGTGAAATTGCCGAAGTAATGCCTTTTTATGAAACGCGACATGTGATTAAACCCGGATTAACAGGTTGGGCTCAAGTCAATTATTCCTATGGTGCCACGATTGATGATAGTTTGATCAAATTGCAATACGACTTGTATTATATCAAACACCGAAGTTTGTTCCTTGACTTTAACATTATGTTTAAAACCTTTAGTACGGTTTTATTTTACCGAGGTCAATAGTTTCAAAGGGTTTCTTCCTTTGATTTTCAAAAGCATATAGAAAGCAGCCAATATAAATGGCAACATTATAGACAAATGAGGTTTGTTGATCATAAAAATCGTGTAAACGAATAAAAGCGCTATAGAAAGATTACAAATTCTTTTAAGCTTTTCTTCTTTCAAGAAAGGTAAGGCCAAAAATAGCGGACTAAATAAGAGCGCGTTGTAATTCCATAACAATTCTTGGTGTTGGGAATACAATCCAATCAAGCAAAGAATAACACCCAGCATTCCGCAAATGAAAAGATAGCTTACAAACAACCAACGTTTGTTGATAACAATGACCAAAACCAAGAAAGCAATAATGACATAAATACTGTTGAAAAAGGAAAATTGAGGTTCGATTGTACTTCCTGTTACCAAAGTTTTCTTTGCCGTTACCAAGGGTTTTCCGTTTATTGTAGCTTTGTCTAAACCATGCATCAATTCTATCGGAAGAAATAACTTTTCCGCCTTGGCATCAGTTTTGGCTCCAAAAACAATATTGATGCCGAGTTTGTACCAAAAGTAATTCTCAAAATAAGGATAAAGCAATGTTCTGTAACTGATGGTCTTGTCATCCACTTTCTGAATTTGGGCTTGACCCAATAAACCATTGATTTTTTCATTGACCATAGTGGTGCAATTTCGATCGATGAATTTATAAGTATAATATCTTTCGGAAGTGGAAAGAGCCGCACTTAATTCGTCAAGAAGCTTTTGTTTTTGTGGTAATGATAAGTTGATGGTTTGCTCAATGACTTCTCTTTCATCGATTTGGTATTCCAAAATAAAATCCTCCACCGAAGTCACATTCATAAAATACTGTAAGTCGCCTTTGACAAATTTTAAGTAGAAATTCTCAGTCCTGAAATCGAAAGCACCATAGTTGAAAACGACATCGAGTTGGTTAACTTCATCCTTAATTCTCAAGGCTGTGTGTCCGAAAGTAGAATACAATTGTTCACCACGACCACAAGTAAAAATGCTCACTTGGGTATTCTCAGAAAGCTTTGGTGTTTGTGAAAAAGTGTTTAGACTGAAAGTAAGTAGTAGAAGGAAAAGCGCTTTTTTCAACATAAATTTTTATCTAAAAATACTCAAATCTACTTTAACCGAAAAGATATTGGAATACAAAGCCGCACTTTGGTCACCCAAATCGGTCAAAGCGTAATCAACTTGTATGCCTTTGTATTTAAAGCCTAAGCCAATATTCGGTTGGAAATTTACTTTTTTAGAGCCGTCGATTTGTTCGACATTTTGGAAATTCCCAACACCGGCGCGAAGAAAAACCAAGTCGGTGTAACCAAATTCAAATCCAATCGCAGGATCAACACTTACAGCATCAGTCGAAATAACATCGTTGGTTCGGGCAAATTGCATGTTCAAATTAACAGCCGCCAATAAAGTATAATCGTAGTGGAATTCAAATTTTTTGGCGATTCCCAATTGGGCTTTTGGCAATGTAATTTCGGTACTTTCCGGCAATTCCTGATTTTGACCTTCGACTGCATCTCTGATTTCTTCATATTTGTCTTCGTCGATGGCCCAAACGTTATAGGTTGTTGTAATGTCTCGCAACATTAAGCCAAAATGCCAATCGTTTCTGTCGAATTGCAAACCGGCATCAAAACCAAATCCCCAAGAATTGGCAAAATCCCCGATGATTCTTCGGATAACTTTGGCGTTAATCCCATATTGGAACCCTTCGAGTTTCATTTTTCGGGCGTAAGAAAAAGTCAAGCCATAATCGGCTGTAGAAAACAAACTGATTCGGTTGTAATCGATATTGCCTTCGCTGTCTATTAATTGGGTAGTATTTAGAATGTCATCGACCCCAAAACGAATCAAGGAAACACCCCAAGCGCTTTGGTCGTCTATTTTTTTGGCGTAAGCCGCATAATCATATTGGGCAATATTGGCAAAATAACTGGCGTGCATTAAAGAGGCTTCGCTGTCTTCAATTTTCAAAATTCCGGCCGGATTCCAATAACCCGAATTGACATCACCTGTAAAAGCAGTTACAGCATTGGACATACCCAAAGCTGCTGCATCTACGCCTATGTTCATAAACTCATTGGAATATTTTCTAACGGCTTGAGCATGAGTAATTAGGCTAATGAAAAGTAGCAGAATAGCAATCGTTTTTTTCAAGGCAATTTTTCTTTTTACAAATATCACATAAAAATCTTGAATATAAAACGCAGAAGTCTGCAACTTATTGTATTAAATTTGTATTTCTTTAAAAATAACAATCATCACTAATGAATATCAAAGCCCAGATTCCCAACTTGTTTACGATGCTTAATTTGTTTAGTGGTTGCGTGGCGTTGGTTTTTGTTTCAGATTTCAGATTTGACTTGGCTTTTTATTTTGTAGCTCTAGGGATTTTCTTCGACTTTTTTGATGGTTTTTTTGCCCGAAAGTTTGGCGTGGCCGGACCGCTTGGCGTGCAATTAGATTCGTTGGCTGATATGGTGACGAGTGGTGTTGTTCCGGGTTTAGTGATGGTATATTTGTTGGCTGGGAACTATGTTCATGCTCCGATTCAAGGTTATATGCCTTATCTGGGTTTTATAATTGCATTGGGTGCTTGTTATCGTTTGGCCAAGTTTAATATTGATACCAGACAATCGGATTCTTTTATAGGTTTGCCAACACCGGCTAACTCTTTGTTTATCACAAGTCTACCTTTGGTAATCGCGGCTTATCCAAATCATATATTAGCAGAAGTTTTATTAAATCAATGGTTCTTATTGGGGATAACATTTTTAAGCGCTTACGTTATGAATGCCGAAATCCCATTATTTTCCTTGAAGATTAAGGATTTTAGCTTTGCCAAATATAAGTTGCAGATTTTCTTTTTGGTAATCTCAGTTTTGATGCTGATTTTCCTCAAGATACTGGCAGTTCCGTTGATTATTCTTCTGTATGTTCTACTGTCGGTTTTCAATAATATAGTAAACAAAAAAGCTTCCGTTTAGGAAGCTTTTTTATTGGTTTCGAGTTATCATATACACTATAAATCCGAAAAACGAAAATATTATTAATAGGAACCAGTATGATTTTTTGTGAGCAAAATTAAGAGTAGCTCCGTAATTTGGATTGCGTTTATCTACTAAAAGTCTTTTATCTTCTTTGTTGTAGTAAAAAAGACCGAGCTTCCAATACTTTGGATTTTTGTGCCAATTCTTTAGTGTTTCTTCAGAAATCTTTTCCATAATCAAAAGATTTATTTATTATTCTTTTATTTTAGAAATGTAATTTCTTTTTACGAAGTTCAAAGTTTTGTCCAAGATAGACTTTTCGTACCATTTCGTCAGCAGCCAATTCTTCAGGGTTTCCGGCTTTTAGGATGCCACCTTCGAACATTAGATAGGTTTTATCAGTAATTGCCAAAGTTTCCTGAACATTGTGGTCAGTGATTAAAATTCCGATGTTTTTATTTTTTAATTGGGCTACAATTCTTTGAATGTCTTCTACCGCTACAGGATCAACTCCGGCAAAGGGTTCATCTAACAAAATGAATTTTGGATCGGTTGCCAAAGCGCGTGCAATTTCGGTTCTTCTTCGTTCACCACCGGAAAGTAAGTCTCCACGGTTGGTTCGGATGTGTTCCAAACTGAATTCGGCAATCAGACTTTCCATTTTGGCCACTTGTTCTTCTTTGCTTAGTTTGGTCAGTTGTAAAACACTTAAAATATTATCTTCAATACTCAACTTTCGAAATACCGATGCTTCTTGTGCTAAATAACCAATGCCGTTTTGAGCGCGTTTGTACATCGGGAAATCGGTGATGTTCATGTCGTCCAAATAAATATTTCCCGAATTGGGTTTTACCAAGCCTACAATCATGTAGAAAGAAGTTGTTTTTCCGGCACCATTTGGTCCCAAAAGCCCAACAATTTCTCCTTGATTCACTTCTACCGAGATGCCTTTTACAACACTTCTGCCTTTGTAGGTTTTGACTAAATTTTCTGCGCGTAACTTCATTCTTAACTGGTTATTTGTTTGGCTGCCGACTCGAACTTTGCAAAGGTAAGGAACAAAATCGAGTGATGTTATCTTATTTTTATCCAATTTATAATTTCAGACAAAGCGTTTTCATCGATTTCATATAAATTGTTTAGGGTCAATTTTGTTGAGGTTAAATAATGGTTAAGTCCATCCATTTTTTTAATCGTAATATTATTGTTTTCAAAACTTTCCAGCAATTTTGTTTCAGAATTGGAATCTACATAAGTATCTTTTGTTCCAATGATGTATAAAACCGGGATTTTGATATTTTTATAAACGGGTTCAAAGTTTTTCCGCACGATATCCTTTTCGCACGCAAACGTAAGATAAGGGAATCTTGTGTAATGGTCTTTTGTATACCCAATTTTTTTGGCAGTTTTATCCAGTTTTTTGCTTAAAGTCCAATTGTCGTCCTCTTTATTGGCTTCAACTACTTGATGCAATGCTTCCACAATTTCGAGCTTTTTATCAATTTCATCGAATTTTATGTCTTCTTTGAAAGTATTCTGACCTGTTTTTATTTGGAATTTGATAAATTCTCCATGCTTTTGAACAGGAGTTGCCCATTGAACCATGAAGTCTATCGGTAGCCCATTTTCATAGGTTTGTATGGTAACCATTCCGCCTTGACTGTGTCCTAAAAGGCCAATTTTTTTTTCGGAGAGTGTTTTGTTTTGTCTTAAAGTTTGGATGCAAGCCGCTAATTCTTCCGACATCATTGAGATGGTGTAATTGGCTTTATTGAATTTTCCGGTAGATTTTCCAATGCCTCTTTCATCGTATCGGTAAACGGCAATATTGTTCTTTAGTAGTGCTTCGGTGAGATGAAAATGGCTGTTTCTTGTATCTGCTCCTGAACCCGGGACAATAATTAAGGCTATATCCCAATTGGTTTTCGGACAGATAAGTGTTCCGGAAAGCTGAATATCGTCCTTTTGATCCTGTACTTTAAAATTTATTTCTTCCCAAATGTAATGGTCCTTATTGGGGATTTCTTTTTCGTGTTCAAATAAGGTTTGGCTATGGCATAAAGGAGAAATCAATAGTAATAGAAAAAAAGGTAGTTTCATGGATGATAATTTGTTGGCAAATAAAACAAATTAACAAATCAGCAGGCTACTCTTTAACAATTATTTAGACTAGTTTATGCTCTTCGGCTTACAGCTTCGATTCTTCCAACGCTTCCCAAAACTCGTAAGCTCTTCTTAAATGAGGTACAACAATGGTTCCGCCAACTAGTGTGGCAATGCCCATGGCTTCCATCATTTCTTCTTTGGTTACGCCTTCTTTATAACTGGTTTCTAAATGGTATTTCACACAATCATCACAGCGTAAAACTGTCGAAGCTACTAAACCCAAAAGTTCTTTGGTTTTAACATCCAAAGCACCTTCGGCATAGGCGTTGGTGTCCAAGTTGAAAATTCGTTTTACAATTTTGTTATTGTCAGCCAATAACTTTTCGTTCATCTTAGAACGATAGTCGTTAAATTCTTTTACTAAATCAGACATTTTCTTTTTCTTTTTTTACCACTACTGCGGAAATTAAAATACTCACTTCATATAAAATCAATATCGGAATCGAAACCACAACCTGACTAGGGATGTCCGGAGGAGTTACTATCGCGGCTACAATCAAAATAATCACGATGGCCGCTCTCCTGTATTTTCTCAAAAAAGCCGGTGTTACCAGTCCTAATTTGGTTAAGAAATAAATGATAATCGGTAATTCAAAAACCAATCCACTCGCTACTACTGATGTCTTTATCATACTGATATAGGAATCAATAGTAAACTGATTGACGATGGCGTTGCTCACATTAAAGGTGGCAAAAAAGTTAATCGATAAAGGCACAATTACAAAGTAACCGAACAGCACACCAATGAAAAATAACAAAGAAGAGATGATGATGAAAAGCGCGGCGTTTTTGCGTTCTTTTTCATAGAGTGCCGGACTGATAAATCGCCAAAATTCATACAGGATATAAGGAAAACCAAGTATAAAACCGGCTGTGATTAATATCCACAAGTAAATGGAAAACTGTCCGCCAACTTCGGTGTTTTGTATGATAAACGAATATTCTGTAGCACAGGCATAAGTATCATCTACACCAAAAAAACGCGTTAATTGACAAAAAAATCGGTACGTGATAAAGTTGGGGTCTTTTGGTCCAAAAATGATTTGGTCGAAAATGTAGTCATCAATAAAATAACAAGCGCAGGCAATAATTACTATCGCCAAAGTACTTCTTACCAATAACCACCTTAATTCTTCAAGATGGTCTAAGAATGACATCTCGCCCATAGGTTTTCTAGCCATTATACAATCCCTTCTTTTAAAATGTCATGTAAATGTAAAACGCCTTTGTATTCGCCATTGTCTACCACCACTAATTGCGTTATCGAGAAATCTTCTAAAATATTTAAAGCATCGCTAACCATATCGGTTGATTTAATCATTTTCGGATTCACGGTCATAATATCTTGTGCAACCAAACCTGAAATGTTTTCGGTTTTATTCAGCATTCTTCGGATGTCACCATCAGTGATGATTCCGATAACTTTATGATTGTCAACTACAGCGGTAACGCCTAAACGTTTTTCAGAGATTTCTATAATTACGGTTTTGATATTAGAATCGGGAGCCACAATCGGTTTATGAGTAGTGTCAAGCATATCGCCGACACGTAATAATAATTTTTTACCCAAAGCACCACCGGGATGGTATTTGGCAAAATCTTCTGCGGTAAAGTTTCTCATTTCCATTAGACAAACCGCAATCGCATCGCCAATGACTAATTGTGCGGTTGTGCTGTTGGTTGGTGCCAAGTTAATCGGACAAGCTTCGCTTTCAACATACGTATTCAAAACATAATCAGCTTCTTTGCCCAAAAACGAAGTCGTGTTTCCGGTAATGGCAATTAATTTGTTGCCAAAACGCTTCAATAACGGAACCAAAACTTTAATTTCAGGACTGTTACCGCTTTTAGAAATACAAATCACCACATCACCGGGTTGAACCATACCTAAATCACCATGAATCGCTTCGGAAGCGTGGAGGAATAAGGATGGCGTTCCGGTCGAATTTAGTGTGGCGACAATTTTCTGTGCGATGATGGCACTTTTGCCAATTCCTGTCACTACTAATCTTCCGGAAGCATTGTATATGATTTCAACAGTTTTGACAAAATCGTCATTTACAAAATCTACCAGCTTTGCAATGGCTTCACTTTCTGATAATATGGTCTTCTTGGCAGAGGCTAAAATGGTTTCTTTAGGTATCAAAATTGAAATAATATAAAATTTGTATGTATGAAAGAAAGTCGTATCTTTATGTTTGCAAATTTATGTAAAAATACCATTAACACAGAATGAATTTAGACGAAATTGACATCCACAAAGAATTAAAAAAGTATTTTGGTTTTAGCCAATTTAAAGGTTTACAGGAACAAGTCATCAAAAGTATTATTACTAAACATAATACATTCGTTATAATGCCAACCGGCGGTGGAAAATCACTTTGTTATCAATTACCGGCCTTAATACAAAACGGAACAGCGATTGTGGTTTCACCACTAATTGCCTTAATGAAAAATCAAGTCGATGCCATTAGAAGTTTGTCTTCTGAAAATGGGATTGCGCATGTGTTAAATTCGTCACTGACGAAAACCGAAATCAATCAGGTAAAAAAAGATATTACTTCAGGAATTACCAAGTTGCTTTATGTGGCACCGGAATCTTTGACCAAAGAAGAATATGTAGAATTTCTGCAAAGTGTGACCATATCTTTCGTTGCGATAGATGAAGCGCACTGTATTTCAGAATGGGGACATGATTTCAGACCTGAATACCGAAATCTTAGACACATTATCAAGCAATTAGGCGACGTGCCTGTAATCGGTTTAACAGCTACGGCTACGCCAAAAGTACAGGAAGATATTCTGAAGAATTTGGATATGTCTGACGCAACGACTTTTAAAGCGTCTTTTAACCGTCCGAATTTATTTTACGAAGTACGAACCAAAACCAAAAATATAGAAGCGGATATCATTCGTTTTATTAAGCAACACAAAGGCAAATCGGGCATCATTTATTGCTTGAGCCGTAAAAAGGTAGAAGAAATTGCCGAAGTACTTCAAGTAAACGGAATTTCAGCCGTTCCATATCATGCCGGTTTGGATGCTAAAACTCGTGCCAAACACCAAGATATGTTTCTGATGGAAGATGTTGATGTGGTGGTGGCGACTATTGCTTTCGGAATGGGAATTGACAAACCGGATGTTCGTTTTGTAATTCACCATGACATTCCAAAATCCTTAGAAAGTTATTACCAAGAAACCGGTCGTGCCGGTCGCGATGGAGGCGAAGGTCATTGTTTGGCTTATTACTCTTATAAAGACGTTGAAAAACTAGAAAAATTCATGTCGGGCAAACCGGTTGCTGAGCAAGAGATTGGTTTTGCATTACTTCAGGAAGTTGTGGCTTATGCTGAAACTTCGATGTCGAGACGTAAGTTTTTGTTGCATTATTTCGGAGAAGAATTTGACAGCGAAACGGGTGATGGTGCCGATATGGATGACAATGTTCGCAACCCAAAATCGAAAGTCGAAGCCAAAGACCAAGTCAAAATGGTATTGGAAGTCGTTCGCGATACCAAATATTTATACAAATCAAAAGAAATTGTATTTACGCTTATTGGAAGAGTAAATGCTACCATAAAGGCCCATAGAACTGATGCCCAAACCTTTTTTGGTTGTGGTTCAGCCTTTGATGAACGCTATTGGATGGCATTGATTCGTCAGGTTTTAGTAGATGGATTGTTAACCAAAGACATTGAAACCTACGGAATTTTAAAAGTCTCTGACAAAGGACATGCCTTTATTAAAAATCCGGTTTCTTTCCTGATGTCTGAAGACCATGAATACAGCGAAAGCGAAGATGAAGCCATCGTAACCGCAGCCAAATCAAGCGGTACAGCTGACGAAGTTTTGATGAGCATGTTGCGTGAATTGCGTAAAAAAGTCGCTAAGAAATTGGGTGTTCCACCATTTGTAGTGTTCCAAGATCCTTCTTTGGAAGATATGGCTTTGAAATACCCAATCACCATTGATGAATTGAGTAATGTTCATGGAGTAGGTGAAGGCAAAGCCAAAAAGTACGGTGCAGCATTCGTTGAACTTATTGAAAGATACGTAGAAGACAACGATATCATTCGTCCGGATGATTTGGTGGTAAAATCTACCGGAGCCAATTCGGCCAATAAATTATACATCATTCAGAACATTGACAGAAAATTGTCTTTAGAAGATATCGCCAAAGCGAAAGGCTTTACGATGGATAATTTGCTCAAAGAAATGGAGCAAATTGTTTATTCGGGAACCAAATTGAATATCAGCTATTGGATAAACGAAATTTTGGACGAAGAGCAGCAAGAAGAAATTCATGAGTATTTTATGGATTCTGAATCTGATAAGATTGAAGACGCGTTAAAAGAATTTGATGGCGATTATGATATCGAAGAATTACGCTTGATGAGAATTAAGTTTATTAGTGAAGTGGCGAATTAGAAGTTAGAAAGCAGATTTCATTTAAATATTATAAACAAAAAAGGCTACTTGTGAAAGTAGCCGTTTTTTAATATTACTTGTTTTATAAAGTATTAAACGATTGAAAAATGTTTCGTCACTAATTTTGAAACATTACTCTTCTTTGTTTATTGTCTGATAAGAAGGGCTACTAATGGCACAGAAGCAAAACCTAAGATAATGTATAACCAAGATAGAATTTCGGTTATTTTATTATTAGCTGAAGATCTTTTATAATGCTCGTAAATACTTAGATATCGCTTTTTATTAGTAAACCATAAATAGTTTATTAAAGTAAAAGTAAATCCTAATACAATTATTGGATGTTTATATAGAAAAGGAACATTGTTGCTTACAAAAAAATAGTAACCTAAAATCAATCCGCATATAATATAAAAATACGATGATACGCCAACAATAACCGAAGCTGTTAACGAAGGAATGTCATTTTTATATTTACCATCTTTATAGTATCTTTTAAAAATATGATAGAAAACTAAATTATACCAATTCATATTATTTTTTTTAGGTTTAGTTGCTTTATGATTGTCAATATATACAATGCACGAATTTGCAATATGTGCTAAAACAAATCTAATAAATTACCTCTGAATCATACTGTAATAAAGCATAATTGAGCGCAGAACTAAAATAATAATTTACAGGTGTAATCTATAACTAGAATAAAAAAAAACCGCCTCGGTAGGAGACGGTTTTTTATTGCAATAACTTTAGTTTTATCTTTTAATCACTTGAAGGGTTTTTGCTTTTCCTTCTTGGGTAACTGATACATTGTAAATTCCGGATGGATAACCATTGCCGATTTCTACATTAGATAATTCATTATGACCAACAGTTCTGTACTCAATTAATCTTCCCACCATATCGTATACCTTGATTGCAACATCTGCAGCATTATTGGTTTGAATGTCTAATTTGAAGGTTGAGGTATATGGATTTGGATACGCCACCACTCTGGATAATAATTGGGAAGTTGGATTTCCTAGATCACACTCTTCTGCAGTTTGTACAGTGGCTGTAACCGCAACTCTCGCTGAAGAACATATTTCGGTCACATTCCAATCAAAGAAGAAGTAATAGCTATAAGTATCAATATCACCATAAGCAAATCCTCCTACAATAGATACAGCACCATTGTTAACCGGGTAAGGATTTGGGAACGGACTAGTATAAGCCAAAGCATTATCATAAGAAGCGCCATCGGTAATTAGAAGCGTATAATTATCTCCTGCTGGTAACGAATAATTTAGGGTAACGGTTTGAGCCGTATTAGTTGGAGACCATCCGGAAGCAGTATCCGGTGTAAAAATAACATCACCAGTTCCCGGTACTTGAATACCATTTTGGAACACTTTTATTGTTATTGGTGCCACTCCCGTTCCACCAGGGTTTTGTTGCGGATAAACTTTAACCGAATTTAAAATAATGGAATTCGATAAATTAAAGGCCAAACCTCTGTCAAGAGTTCCTGAACCGTAACCATCATTGGTATAAGCTAAACCGGCTGTACCTGCAGTGGTTGATTCTGTTCCTGCAAAGTAAGTTGTAGTTGTTGTGATTACAGGAGTTGTAAACGAGTTTCCTGTTGCTAATGCAGCGCCACCGGTTTGTTCAGTATACCATTTTACATCACCTGCTGAAGAGGTTGCCGATAAAGTAGCTGTATCTATTGGTTGACAAATTGTTGCCGGTGTAGTAGCGGTAATAGTATTGTTTAATGTAATTTGAATTGGTGTAGAAGCTACGGTTGTTGTACTAAACGAACAAGTAACATTACAACGATAATAAGTATTTTCTACCGGAGCCACTGAAGCTGTTGTAGCTGTAGCGCCGTCAATGTCAACATAGTTTGAATCTGTGGTAGAACTTTGCCATTGGTAAGTTATTCCTTCTCCTACCACAACATTTTCTAAACGTAAAGTAACCGATTTACCACCACAAATATTTGTTTCTGTGGATAAGGTATTGCCCGGAGTCACTGTAGAACATTCTGCTTGTCTTGCGGTAGAAAAGAATCCGTCAAAATCAGCAAAAGGCAATGGATTAGTATTAGACGTTAACATATTTGGTGTTCCTGATTCAAAAGTTGCCGTAATTCCAAAATCATTGTCATAAATTCCGGCAGCTGAAGGTGCTTGAACAATAATGCTGCTTTCAATTGCGTTTGCATCGGCGACTTTAATATTGAAATCGATTACTGTACCAGCAGTTTTTGAAACTTCCCATCTGTTTTGACTCAAGTGTGCAATGTTTGCAGAAGCTGTACCGGTGTTTGTGTCAAAAGCTTCCACTTTTAAATTAGTTCCTGGACTTCCAAATCCTCCCGAAGGAGTAGTAACAGCAACCCAGATAGGAGCATAAGATGATTTTCCAACAGGGAAAAAGAATTTATCTATAAAACCTGAACCATTGGTTAAATCATTGGCATTTTGACCACCACCAATATCTTTAGCAAATGGACCATCTACATAACAAGTTTCACCAAAGTTACCTGTTAAAGAAGCTGTATATGACATTGCCGGAGCTCCAACGGTTAAAACACTGGTTGATGACGTATGGATAATTCCTTCAGTCATTGTCAAAGAAGAAACTACATTAAAAGGCACCATGAAAGTGACACCTTCTGTACTAGTATTATTAACTCTAAGTTGAGAAACAGAACCAGTATTATCTGGTGTATTCAACATTGTTTCCGTTTGTGCATTAAATGTACCTGTACCGGAAATGGTTTGAGCTTTAGTGGTAGCTACAGAAGTTCCCTCTATGTAGTTCCCAAAATAAGTATTGTTGTATAAATTTAAAGCTCCGTTGTTGGTAATGTTTCCACCAAAATAAGTATCAACGCCTTGCCCTTTTACTTTTCCTTGTGTGATGGTAAAATCATTTTGAACATTCATTATTGAAATGTTATTAGGATTGCTGGAATCTAAATTAACAAAACGATTAGTAGCGTCTGGAGCATTCACAATTAAGTTGTTTAATGAAAGCGTTCCTTCTCCGGCTCTGAAATTACAGTTGAATCCATTAGTAGTTACAGTGCTTTTTTCGATTGATATTCCATCTCCGATTTTCAAAGTATGATTAGCTCCGACAGCATAATGATTGTTTGATTCATACACAAAAGCTGAAGGAGAATAGGATACGTCATAGAAAGTTAAAGTCAAAGGTAAAGTCAACCCTGTTAACGGTAAACTTGGATTGGTATTGATTGAACCATCAAAATTGATATTAGCAATGGTAGTTCCTGCTGGAATACCAGCACCAACTATAATTTGCCCCACAGACAATCCATCAACAGAATCTAAAGTCACACTTGAAGGATACCAACACAACCATCCAGTACAAGGAACAATCTCCGTGGCAGTATGAGTCGTTGCTAAAGTCGTACTTGAAACCGCAGGATCAACAATAGTTATTGAACCTCCCGTTAAGTTTAAAGTCGAATTTCCAATTTTGAAAAGTGTTTGGACAGTACTGGTAGCTGCGTCACCATTGTGATTACCATCAACAATAATATCACCGGCAATTTGGTTGAATGTACTGCCATTAGCATGTAGAACATTACCGTTTACTATAAGAGAACCGCCGTTCATGGTATAAGTTCCTGCATTGAAAAAGGTAGCGTTATTATTAGTACAACCAACAGTCAAAGTATTTAAATCACTCACCAAAGAAGCACCGACAGATATATTTACACCCGCTGCAGAACCAGCTGCGTTTACTGTTATGGTATGTCCTGAAAGTATAGTTACAGTATCTGAGCAAGATGGTATACTGTTACTACTCCATGTTGAAGCAGTATTCCAATCACCGGTTTGTACTGATGTTACCGGAGTATCTAAAGCGGCATTATAACCCACTTGAAAAGTGTTGTTTAAATCGGAATCAGAAAGATTTAGTCTTGAAGCAAATGGTGTAACGGTTCCCGTTTGATGGTTGCCAATTGTTGTACCGTCTACTTTAATAATTCTTGAATTACCATTTTTGATTAAATAAGCGTCCTGAGCTACAAAAGCTATAGCATGATTCCCGATAGGAAAAGCATAAGTGCCATCTTTAGCGATAGTCCATGCACCTTCATAAATATCAGTTACCGTATAAGAACCATCAGCAACAGAAAATCCAGAAGCTACTCCCGGTTCATCATAATAAGTCACCGAAAGTTCTCCTGATGTTCCTGAAGCATTTGGGTCACTTGGTCTTGAAATAAATGCGGATCTATTTTTACCGTTTGCACTGATAAAAGGAAATACTGTATTACTGCTGTAATAATCAGTACCTGGTGTTATAGCAGTAGGGTTGTCATAAATACTATACCATCTTCCGATTGTACCGCTTAAAAAACCACTGCCAACAGCAATAGTTGTAGTAGCTGTAGCGTAATTTCCAATGGTCATTTTATTTGTGCCCAAGTTAACTCGGGTATTGGTAAGTGATAGTACACTTCTAATTTTGATATTGTTAAATCCCCAAATTATATTTGGAGTAGCTGTGCTTGTATTATTAACAATCAACTGATTAATAACGGCTCCGGTATTTAAATTGTCTGTTAAATACAAAGTACCACCAAAAGTACCCAAACCACTAACGGTTTGCACTGTTGAGCCATTCAAATTCAAAGCACCTTCAGGGGTATAATTTGAGCCAATGGACAAATCAATCCTACCATTGTTTGTGATATTTCCTGCTACTGTAAGTTGTGTTGCTTTGTCATAACCCCAACCACCTGCATCATAATAGAAAACGCCATCAAACAAACCACCTGAGTTAACAGTCAAATTGCCCGTTATGATAAAATCAGCAGAGTTAGAACCGCTTTCTAATATTCCACCAATGGTGGCGTTGTTAATCGTTATCAAATCATCAAGGAGCACTGTTGTTCCTGAAGCGATAATAATATTGTCTGTTGAAGTTGGTGCAGTAGCAGTGCCCCAAGTAGTAGGGTCGGTAAAATTACCCGACTGTACTGAAGTAAAAGTCGTCTGAGAATGCCCGCTTGATAGGACAAGCAATAACATCACAACTGAAAAAAAACTTTTTTTAGCCCGATTGTTATCTCGGTTCAAAAGATTTTTAAAAATGTAGTTTAAAAACATAGGATTAGATGATTTAGTTAATTACCCAAATCTAATTACTTATATCCTATATAATATACGTTACACTTTCAAAATGGCAGAATTTTTAAAGCTTTTTTAAAGCTTTTTTCCTTTGTTTTACTAGGGTTTACAATAATAGAACTATTAAATCTTCTTTATGTTTTCTGCAATCTGATTACTGATATATTTCGCCACGATGAGGCTTCAAAGTATCCCGAACAGTTATCATATTTTCATCCGTCACGACCATAAAAGCAATAGCATACATTTCGTTTTTAATTTCAAATCCGGTAATATTGATAGGAAGTTTTTCAATAGCAATATATTCCTTTAAATGAATTTCATGATGTTCGGCTGTTTTTGCAGAAGACGGACCACGGAAATCCCAAATGAGTTTAATTTGTCTTGACATTTTAGTTTCAATGTAGTTTTGGCAAAATTACGATAACAATTTTCAAATTCTTACTTTTGCCAAAAATTATCCAATGCCACAAGAATTACTCATACAAGTTTCTCCCGAGACTGCCAATAACGAAACATTACTCTATGAGAATGTAGCTCAATTAGTTAGAGTTTCTACTAAATTGGTTCATAAAGTGGTAATTCTAAAGCGTTCAATTGACGCGCGTCAAAAAGCAATAAAAATCAATCTTAAAGTTTTGGTCTATCTGATTGATGAAAAATATACCGAACAAAAAATCGAACTTCCCGAATACAAAAACGTTTCCAATGCTCAAGAGGTAATTATCGTAGGCGCAGGTCCGGCCGGACTTTTTGCAGCCTTACAGTTGATTGAATTGGGTTTGAAACCAATAGTAATTGAGCGAGGCAAAGACGTTCGAGGTCGCCGCCGCGATTTAAAAGCGATTAATGTCGACCATATTGTCAACGAAGATTCTAATTATTGTTTTGGCGAAGGTGGTGCGGGAACGTATTCTGACGGAAAATTATATACGCGTTCCAAAAAACGTGGTGATGTCGACAGAATTCTACAATTATTAGTAGGTTTTGGGGCTACATCTGATATTCTTGTCGAAGCGCATCCGCATATCGGTACCAATAAGTTACCGCAAATCATTCAAGACATTCGTGAGAAAATAATCGAGTGCGGTGGACAAGTTTTATTTGAAACCCGTGTCACCGATTTTGTAGTCAAGAATAATGAAATGCAAGGAATCATAACCCAAAAGGGTGATACGATTTCGGCTAACAAAGTCATTTTGGCCACTGGACATTCGGCTCGTGATATTTTTGAATTGCTCGATAGAAAAAAGATTTTCATCGAAGCCAAACCTTTTGCATTAGGCGTTCGCGCCGAACATCCGCAAGAATTAATCGATAAAATCCAATACAGTTGCGATTTCCGAGGCAAACATTTGCCACCGGCGCCTTATTCTATTGTAAAGCAAGTCAACGGTCGCGGCATGTATTCGTTTTGTATGTGTCCGGGTGGCGTAATTGCGCCATGTGCTACCAGTCCGGGGGAAGTGGTAACCAATGGTTGGTCGCCATCCAAACGCGATCAAGCTACCGCAAATTCAGGCATTGTAGTCGAATTAAAACTCGAAGATTTCAAGCCTTACGCCAAATTCGGAGCTTTAGCCGGAATGGAATTCCAAAAAAGCATCGAGCAAAAAGCGTGGCATCTGGCTGGTCAGACACAAAAAGTGCCGGCACAGCGCATGGTCGATTTTACCCAAAATAAAGTTTCCGCATCCATTCCGAAAACTTCTTATGTTCCCGGAACGACTTCTGTAGAGATGGGACAAGTTTTCCCCGGATTTTTAACCCAAATCATGCGCGAAGGTTTTATCCAGTTCGGAAAATCGATGCGTGGTTATATGACCAATGAAGCGATTCTTCACGCACCGGAAAGCCGAACTTCATCTCCGGTAAGAATTCCGCGTGACAATGAAACGCTCGAACACTTGCAAATCAAAGGGTTATATCCTTGTGGCGAAGGTGCCGGTTTTGCCGGAGGAATCATTTCTGCCGCTATCGACGGTGAAAAATGTGCACTTAAAATTGCACTAAGTCTCTCAAAATAAATTATATTTCATTTTTATTTAGAAAAAAGTAGGGTGACGGCATTTTGTGTTGTCTAACCTTTAAACACTAAATTATAAATAAGATGAAAAAGATTAAAATTTTACTATTGCTTTTGACCGTTTCGGTCGCAGGTTTCTATTCGTGTACCGATAATGATCCGGTAGAAAACGAAGTGGTTACTTCTAAAAGTATTTCGTTAAGAACCACTTTAAACGAAATTAAAAAAGCAAACAACATCAACGGAAAAAATGAATTGTCTACTCAAGACCAAGCGTTTTGTTTCAATTTTGTTTTTCCGCTCAATCTTTCCTATAACAATGGAACGGTGGTAACAGTTTCTTCTTACGAAGGATTAATTGCAGTTTTAACTAGTGAAACGAGTACTTTTTATTTTGAAGGCATTCAGTTTCCATTTCAAGTGCAACAAGAAGGTGTGATTACGACTATTGATGATGAAGCAGAATTTTTCGCTTTGATTTTAGATTGTAATTTTCCAACGGTAAATAATTTTGTTTTTGATTTTACGTGTTATGATATTGTTTATCCGATATCGATTATCAATGCCAATAACGAAACAGTAGTAATTGAAACCCAAGTAGAATTGATGCAATATGTTTCAACACCTACAGGAGTAAGTACTTACCAGTTAAATATAGTATTCCCTATTTCAATTGAACAAAATGGGTTAACAATAGTAGTCAATGATTTATATGAGTTTTTTGAAATTAATAATGATTGTGCAGGAAGCTCTTGTATTTGTACTGCGGATTTTAATCCGGTTTGCGTTGAAACAACCAATGGAACTGTAATGTATTCGAATGCTTGTTTCGCTTTATGTGACGGTTTTACCGAAGCTGATTTTGTAACTTGTAATACTACAGCGGTAGAAACTTTTGCAACCACGTTAGGTGATTGTTTTACAATGAATTATCCTGTTCAGATTCAACATCAAGGCGCTTTGGTAACAGTTAATAATGATGGTGAATTGCTACAGTATTATTTTCCAAACCAATCGGATGTTCCTGCTTTTGTTTATCCAGTGACAATAAATCGCACTACTCCAACCGGTTCGTTTGTGGTTACAATTGCTAATCAAACTGCTTTTTGGGATGTAGTTTTAAGTTGTAATTAAATTGATTAAAAATAAAATTGGGAAAGATTAAAGTTAATTACGACACAACCTTATTGTTAAGGTTGTGTCTGTAATTTAAGCTATGAAAGAAGAAAACCAAAATACAAAGCTCTGCTCCGAATCGGTATTCCGCTCGGTATTTGACACTAATTTTAAAGTGTTGCGGAACTTTTTGGTGTATAAATTCAGAGGCGATATGGAAAGCGCCGAAGATGTAGCCCAAAATGCTTTTGTCAAACTTTGGGAAAATTGCGGCATCATCCAACCCGAACAAGCCAAAAGCTTTTTGTACACCACAGCGATTAGGCTTTCACTGAATAAAATAAAGCACCATCAGGTAGTGAACAATTTTGAGATACAATTCCAACCCAAATCATCACACAAAGAATCACCGGAGTTTTTGATGGAGGAAACCGAATTGAAAACCCAATTGGAAAAAGCCATCAACGATTTGCCCGAAAAGCAAAGAACCGTATTTCTAATGAACCGTTTCGACAATCAGTCCTATACTGAAATCGCAGTATCTTTAGATTTATCGGTAAAAGCAGTAGAAAAACGAATGCATCAAGCCTTATTGTCCCTTAGGAAAGTTGTCAAAAACGTTTGAAAAATAATAAGATGGAAGAGAGAAACGAAACGTATTTATCCGATTGGTTAGCCAACAAAATCACCGATGAACAATTAAAACAATTGGTTTCTGCGGATGATTTTGCAGCGTTCCAACAAATCAAAAATACACTAAACGATTTTGAAATCAGCAATCCCGATTTGGAACAAAACTTTAGCGCTATCCAACAAAAATTAGTCGATAAAAAGCAAGCTAAAACTAAAGTCATTCCGCTTTGGCGTTATGCTTCTATTGCCGCTTGCTTGTTGGTAATGTTTGGGATTTATCACTTTTTTATTGCCCAAAATAAAATTGCAACCGATTTTGGAAATACCGAGATAATAACTTTAGCCGACAATTCTAAAGTGTCATTGAATGCCAAATCAATACTGACCTATTGTAATACATTCGAATACAACCGAACTTTGCAATTAGATGGGGAAGCTTTTTTTGAAGTCGAAAAAGGAAGTGCTTTTACAGTAGAAACTTCGCTTGGCGATATTAAAGTTTTGGGAACTAAATTTAATGTGATTGCTTTCCAAGATTTCTTCGAAGTAAAGTGCTATGAAGGCAAAGTGCAAGTTACCCAAAAAGGAAAATCAACCATTTTAACACATGGCGAAAGTGTTCGTTTTTATAACGGTATTTCTGAAAATTGGGCAGAATTGAATTCGGAAAAACCGTCATGGATTTCCGGCGAATCGTCCTTTAAAAATGTGCCGATGCGTTATGTAATTGAGCAATTTAAAAACCAATACAATGTTGCTGTCGAATACCCGAATACCATTGAAAATATAAAATTCACCGGAACATTTACCCATAATGAACCAACCGTGGCGTTGCAAACCATTTGTTTGCCGTTGCATTTAAAATTTAGCAAAGACAGTACAGGAAAAATTATCATTTCTGAATGAAAAAAATAGTTTTGTTGGGCTTCTTTTTGTGTTGGATGTCATTTTCTTGGTCACAAAAAAAAGAGTCTTTTATTTATACCAATGCAAAACTCACCAAAGTGCTTTCCGATCTCGAGAAAGCTTTTGAGGTTAAATATTCTTATGTCGATTCGTTAGTGGTTTCTCATCGATTTTCTGTTCCAAAAAAGCTTTACACTTTAGCCGAAATTAATACAGAAATTGAAAAGCAATCGACTTTAAAAGTCATCCAAATCAACGACCGATTTTATTCGATTAACCAAGCTGAAACTGCTGTGAATTCAGAGAAAGTGATTCCGCTACAAGAAGTCATAGTCGAAGAGTTTTTGGCGAAAGGCATACAGAAAACCAACCAACATTACATCATTTCTCCTCAAAAAGTCCAAACGCTTCCCGGAATTACCGATGCCGATATTTTACAGTCATTGCAACAATTACCCGGTGTGAAAAGTCCAAACGAAACCGCCACAGGTTTGTACATTCGCGGTGGTACTTCCGACCAAAATTTGATACTGATGGATGGCATTCGGTTGTATCATCCCGGACATTTATTCGGCATGATTTCGAGTATCAATCCGAATGTAGAGCAAACGGTGAATTATTATAATAAAGCCGTAAATCCAAAGTTTGGTGAAAGAGTTTCCGGCATCATCGACATCAAATCCACCGATAAAATTTCGAGTAAAACCAAAATAAATGCAGGAATTAATGCCCTAAATGCGGATGTTTATGTCCAAATGCCTTTGGTTAAAGAAAAATTAGGTTTGCAACTTTCGGGTAGAAAATCGTATACGGAATGGCTGCAATCACCGACTTTCAATCAATTAGAAAACAAGGTTTTTCAGAATATTAACTTGGAGGATTTTGACAATAACAACCAATTCAAATTTCATGATTATTCCGCCAAATTAAATTTTAAGCCAAATAACAAAACCGAGATTTCACTTTCAAGCTTGGTCATCAAAAATGATTTGGATTATAGAAATATCATCAAAACCGATAGCATCAACAACCAAAAAATGAACATCGAGAACTATGGTTTTAGTCTGAATTGGACCCAAAAATACAGTCAGAGATTCATTCAGAGAACTTTAATTTTTTATTCGCTTTATAGCTTTGATTACCTCAAAAAACAAGATTATGACACCAATAAATTCGAAGCGTTTAAAAAATTAAATAGAGTAGTTGATTCGGGTGCGGAAATAAATTTTAGTTACCAAATCAAAGGCCAATCCAATTTCGATTTTGGATACCAAGTGTTCGGAAATGATATTTCGCATTTGTTCAACAGTTACAATCAGGACATTGGCGTGGTTTTGAGTTTGAAACATTTGTACAATGTCACTCACGCCGGATATGCCCATTTTAAAAAAGATGTTGGCAGTTGGCTTATCCAACCCGGTTTGCGTTATAATTTTTACAGCCAAATGAAAGCTTCGAGTTTCGAACCTCGATTTTTGCTTCAAAAAACAATTTCTGAATCACTGATTTGGCAAGCGTCGTATGAGCAAAGAAGTCAGATTTTGAGCCAAGTACGCGAAAGTGCTGCCAACGATTTGAGTTTAGAAAATTACGTTTGGGTGCTTTCCGATGATAACGAATACCCAATTCAGAAAGTGAATCAGTTTACTTCGGGTATCATTTTCAAAAAGAATAATTGGCTTTTAGATGTTGACGCCTATTATAAAACGATTACCGGAATTACTTCATTTACCTTGGGCTTTTTAGGCCAAAATGGTAATGAAATTAACCACGGAAAAGGCTTCACCAAAGGCGTTGATATTTTGCTTCAAAAAAGCACAGCGTCTTGGCGCGCCTGGATAACTTATACGTATCAGGATTCACAAAATCAATTTGATGCTTTGAATGAAGGGAATTATTTTCCTTCCAATGCCGATATTAAACACAGTTTTAATTTGGCTTTCAATAAAAAATGGGACAACTTTTTGTTTACCGCAGGTTGGTTTTGGCACAGCGGAAAACCATTCAGCACGATTAATGATTCGGGAGAAATTTCTTCTTATAACTCCAAAAGATTGCCCAATTACCATCGCTTAGACCTTTCCGGCAGTTATCAGTTCCAAAATAAAAAAGGCAATACCTTTAAGATTGGCGCATCGATTTACAATCTCTACAACCGGAATGCTTTAATCAGTAAGGAATTGGGACGAAATTATGCCAATGTATCCGACTTTATTACACCGCGTTATTCAATGCAGGAATTTTATTCTTTAGGGATTATGCCGAATGTGTTTTTTAGAGTCAATTTCTAAAAGTTGTCAGTTACATCGATTTAGTTAATTTCTTTCCGCCAATTGATGTCGAGCGTTTTAACCAAAATAGTAACTTTATAAAAAACATTTTTTATGAGTACTATTCCAAGTGAATTTCAAATCACCTCTTTATTAAATCAAGATACTTATTTAGTCAATGGCGAATTAAAAAAATGGACAGGTGAAACTACTCCGGTTTTCTCTACGATATCTTCCACGGATCATTATGCGCCAACGATTTTAGGTTCGATTCCGGCTATGGGCGAGATCGAAGGCAATGAAGTTGTCGATGCCGCGGTTGCCGCTTACAACAACGGACAAGGTTTGTGGCCAACGATGAAAGTTAGCGATCGTATCAAATGCATGGAGAATTTTGTGACCCAAATGAAAGCTACGCGTTCAGAAGTCGTAAAATACTTAATGTGGGAAATAGGGAAATCTTTACCCGATTCTGAGAAAGAATTTGACAGAACGGTCGAATACATTTACGACACCATAGAAGATTACAAAGAATTAGATCGAGACAATGCACGTTTTACCAAAACCCAAGGCGTTAATGCGATGGTTCGTCGCGGACCATTAGGCGTTGTACTTTGTCTTGGTCCGTATAATTATCCGTTGAATGAAACTTTTTCGTTGTTGATTCCGGCTATTATCATGGGAAATACCGTGATTTTCAAACCGGCCAAACATGGTGTGTTACTGATTTCTCCTTTATTAACAGCGTTTCAAACCAGTTTTCCGAAAGGCGTTATCAATATCGTTTACGGTCGAGGTAGAGATGTCGCTTCACCAATCATGAAATCAGGAAAAGTAGATGTTTTGGGCTTAATTGGGAATAGTAAATCGGCGATTGCTTTACAGGATTTACATCCGAATAAAAACCGTTTGCGTTTGATTCTCAGTTTGGAAGCCAAAAATCCGGCGATTATTTTACCTGATGCCGATTTGGATTTGGCCATTCAGGAATGCATTATTGGAACATTGTCTTTTAACGGACAACGTTGTACAGCTTTGAAAGTTTTATACGTTCACGAATCCATCGCTGCCAAATTCAATAGACGATTTTCCGAAAAAGTGGATGCTTTATCCTTTGGGAATCCATGGGAGAAAGGCGTCGCCTTGACACCGCTTCCGGAAAAGGACAAACCCAATTACATTCAAGAGTTAATTGATGATGCTCAAGACAAAGGCGCAAAAGTGATCAATCAAAAAGGTGGTCAACGAACCGAGAATTATATATTTCCGGCGGTTTTATTTCCGGTGAATAAAGAAATGCGAGTGTATCACGAAGAGCAATTTGGACCTGTAATTCCGATTTTGACTTTTAAAGACATTCAAGAACCGTTGAATGATATGGCGGAATCGAATTATGGACAACAAGTGAGTTTGTTTGGACAAGACATCAAGACCATTGCACCGTTGATTGATACATTAGTGAATTTGGTTTGCCGTGTGAATTTAAACAGTTCTTGCCAACGCGGTCCGGATGTGTATCCGTTTACCGGAAGAAAAGATTCAGCATTAGGAACATTAAGTATACATGATGCTTTGCGTTCGTTTTCTATTCGAACTTTCGTAGCTTCGAAAGACAATGCCTATAACAATGCGATTCTGCAGGAATTACTCAACAGCAAAGAATCTAATTTCATAAACACAGATTATATTTTATAAAACATAAAAATGAACACAGATTTCACAGATTAACACAGATAAATTTGTGGTAATCTGTGAAATCTGTGTTTAGAATTTAAGTACTATTTCTTTTTCAATCTGTCTTTAAAAACCTTTTCAAATTTTTCCAGTTTAGGCTGAATAACCATTTGGCAATAAGGTTGTTCTTTATTGTTTTCGTAATAGTTTTGGTGATAGTCTTTGGCTTTGTAAAACGCTTTAAAAGGTTCCAAAGTGGTTACGATTTTATTATTGAAAACTTCTTTGTTCAATTCGGCTATAATGCTTTCTGCAGCTTTCTTTTGTTCTTCGGTTGCATAAAAAATCACCGAACGGTATTGTGTTCCCACATCAGCGCCTTGACGGTTTAAAGTCGTTGGATCGTGTACGGTAAAAAACACTTGAAAAATTTCATCCAAATTGGTTTTCGTCTTATCATAAGTAATTTCAACTACTTCAGCCGCGCCGGTTGTTCCGGTACAAACTTCTTCATAACTTGGGTTTTCCACTTTTCCGCCGGCGAAACCGGAAACTACTTTTTCCACGCCGGTCAAGTTTTCATAAACGGCTTCAACACACCAATAACAACCGCCACCGATGATAATAGTTTCCAAGTTGTCTTTGTTTTGAGCCACCGTTCCATCGGGAACAAAATCCAAAGAAACCGCATTCATACAATAACGTTTTCCGGTTGGTTCCGGACCATCGTCAAACAAATGCCCTAAATGACTGTCGCATCTGCCGCACAAAGCTTCAATACGACGCATGCCGTAAGAATTGTCGTCTTTGAAAGTGATGCTGTTTTTATTGTCTTGCTCAAAAAAACTTGGCCAACCGCAGCTGCTGACAAACTTTTGGTCGGATTTGAATAGTTTCAAACCACAAGCCGCACAATAATAAGTGCCTTTGGTTTCGCTTTTCCATAACGTTCCGGTGAAAGCTCTTTCGGTATCCGCTTTTCGAGCTACCGCATACAAATCGGGTTGCAATACTTTTTTCCATTGGTCATCGGACAGCACCAATTTAGAAGTATCAGTATTAGAATAATAAGGGTTTTCAGGTTTTGAAATGACGTTTTCCATAGCAATGGTTTTTGTTGTTGAATTATTATTTTGGCCACAAGCGGTGAACATAAACAGTGAGGACAAAACTAAAAAGTTACAAATCGATTTTCTCATAGCGATTGATTTAAAATCTAGTACAAATTTACACTACATCTACGAGGTAAAATGTCTGACAGATTACAAATTGCAGTGATTTAAGGAAAGTTTAACGGTTGTTGGACAAGCTTAATTATTAAGGCTGAATTTTTTTCGTATTTTTGAACGATTAATAAAAGCTATGGTCGAAGAAAAAGTAATCTTGGTCAACGAACAAGATGAACCAATCGGGTTGATGAATAAATTGGAAGCACACGAAAAAGCGGTTTTGCACCGTGCTTTTTCGGTTTTTGTGTTGAACAGCAATAACGAAATCATGTTGCAACAACGAGCACACCACAAATACCATTCACCTTTGTTGTGGACCAATACGTGTTGCAGTCACCAACGCGAAGGCGAAACCAATATCCAAGCCGGAAGTCGTCGTTTGTATGAAGAAATGGGTTTTAAAACAGAGTTGAAAGAACTGTTTCATTTTATCTACAAAGCGCCATTTGACAATGGTTTAACGGAACACGAACTCGACCACGTCATGATTGGGTATTACAATGACGAACCCAATATCAATCCGGAAGAAGTCGAAAGTTGGAAATGGATGTGCATCGAAGCCGTTCGCCAAGATATGATTCAAAATCCGGATATTTACACTGTTTGGTTCAAAATCATTTTTGATGAATTCTACCACTACTTAGAAGATCATAAACTCTAACTCCTAATTCCCAACTCAAACTATGAGAGTCACTGTATCCAGAAAAGCCCATTTCAACGCCGCACACCGATTGTATCGCAAAGATTGGTCAATGGAGATGAACGATGCCGTTTTTGGGAAATGTAATAATCCCAATTTCCACGGACATAATTATGAATTAACGGTTTCTGTTACCGGAGCGATTAATGAGAAAACTGGTTATGTGATTGATGTTAAGATTTTGTCTGATTTAATCAAAGAGCATATCGAAAATGCTTTCGACCATAAAAACTTAAATCTTGATGTCCCTGAGTTTGCTGATTTGAATCCAACTGCCGAAAATATTTCAGTAGTGATTTGGAACAAACTTCGTAAACACATTGACGCCGATAAAGATTTGGAAGTCGTTTTATATGAAACACCTCGAAATTTTGTAACCTACAAAGGCGAATAATGGCATTGCAAATCGGAGATAAAATCCCTAATTTTTCAGCAATTGATACCAACGGTAATGTGTTTAAAAGTGACACTATTGTTGGGAGTAAAACTTTTGTAATTTATTTTTATCCCAAAGATGATACCCGAGTTTGCACCGAACAAGCTTGTTCTTTTCGCGACCAATACGAAGATTTCAAAGCTTTAGGTGCGGAAGTTATTGGCGTGAGTAGCGATTCGGTGAAATCCCATCAAAAGTTTACAATACAACACAATTTACCTTTTATTTTGCTTTCGGATGCCGATAAAAAACTGCGAAAACTATTTGGTGTTCCCAATGATTTACTCGGATTGATTCCGGGTAGAGTAACTTATGTTATTGATAAAGATGGAATAGTTCAATTGGTTTTCAATAGCATGTCGGGAAAAATTCACATCGAAAAAGCACTCGAAATTCTCAAAAGAATTTAATTTTACCAAAAATTAAAAAATGACTTTATATCCGCTAAAATTTGAGCCTATTTTAAAAGAAAGAATTTGGGGCGGAACCAAATTGAAATCCTATTTAAACAAACCGATTACCTCTGAAATCACTGGAGAAAGCTGGGAAATTTCTACTGTTGAAAACGATGTAAGCATTGTCGCCAATGGAAAGTTTAAGGGAAAATCACTAAACGAATTGATTGCGGATTATCCGATGGAAATCTTGGGAACCAAAGTGTATCAGGCTTTTGGCAAACAATTCCCATTACTCTTTAAATATTTAGATGCTCGTGAAGATTTATCCATTCAATTGCATCCAAACGATGAACTGGCCAAAAAACGCCATAATTCCTTTGGAAAAACCGAAATGTGGTACGTCATGCAAGCCGATGCAGCCGCAAAATTAATCATAGGTTTCAAAGAGAAATCTTCTCCTGAAGAGTATACATTACATTTAAATAACAAAACTTTACCAGATATTCTCGATATTAAAAAGGTGCAAAAAGGCGATGTTTTTCTCCTGGAAACCGGAACTATTCACGCCATCGGAGCCGGAAATGTCATCGCCGAAATCCAACAAACGTCTGATATTACTTATCGTGTTTACGATTTTGATCGGGTAGATGCTAATGGTAATAAACGCGAATTGCACAATGATTTGGCTTTGGAAGCTATTAATTACGATACTGTAGAAGCGCAAAGAATTTATTTAAAAACAGAAAATGTTGCTAATGAAATGGTTTATTGCCAATACTTTACGACCAATTTTATTCCACTAAACGGAAATATGAAAGTTCAGAAGAATCAAGATTCATTCACGGTCTACATGTGTGTAGATGACAGTTTTGAATTGAGTTTTGACGGAATAACATACTCTTATCAAAAAGGTGATACTGTTTTAGTTCCGGCTTCATTGACTGATTTTCAGTTAAATGGTAAAGCTTCTATACTAGAAATTTATATTTCTTAGTTGGTGTTCTAAAGATTTAGTGTAATTTTGCCGAAATTTAAAATTTACAAGAAAAATGGGAAGTGTTAAAAATTTAAAAAAAGACATCAATTTTGTTTTAGGAGATATCATTGAAGCAGTATACATCTACGAAATGACAACTTCAGGAAAACCATCTGATCAATCAAACGCTATCATCGATGAGGCGATTGCTTCTTTTGACGGTTTGATTACAAAAGTGAATGCTAAGAAAGTGGAAAATAAAAAAGCACATTTCAAACAAATCAATGTTGAATTAGAACAAACTGCAAATCAATTGGTTGAAAAAATCAACGCTTTGTAGTTTAAAAAAACAATAAAAAAGTGCCAAAATATTTTGGAGAATTAAATTTCACTTCTATATTTGCACTCACATTGAGACGCCAGCATAGCTCAGTTGGCTAGAGCAGCTGATTTGTAATCAGCAGGTCGTGGGTTCGAGTCCCTCTGCCGGCTCAATAGGAAAACCATCACTGAAAAGTGGTGGTTTTTTGTTTTTATCCAAATTAGGACGAGAAGTTTATCCCGAACGCAGATTCGGGAAGTCCTTTTGCCAGCTCAATAAGAAAACCATCACTGAAAAGTGGTGGTTTTTTGTTTTTAGGTCAATCAATATTTTAAAAAACTTTTTTGTAAATCATTTCTATTCGTATCTTTATCGGCTGTCAAAAAATGAATGACAGTTAGAAATTAGTCTAAAAAATAGTTTAAAAAAATAGTTTATGTGCGCTACAAAACATAATGAATTCATGCAGGAAGCCATCAACCTGTCAATCGAAAATGTAAAATCAGGTAAAGGCGGTCCTTTTGGTGCCGTAATTGTAAAAGATGGTCAAATAATCGCTCGCGGTGCGAATGGCGTAACTTCTACCAATGATCCTACAGCCCATGCTGAGGTTGTGGCCATCAGAAATGCTTGCGCTGTATTAGGAACTTTTCAACTTGATGGGTGCGAAATTTACACGAGTTGCGAACCTTGTCCAATGTGTTTGGGTGCGATTTATTGGGCGAGACCTGATAAAATGTATTTCGCCAATACCAAAAAAGATGCTGCAGATATCCAATTCGATGATCAATTTATCTACGAAGAATTAGAATTACCTTACCAAAATCGAAAACTGCAAACCGAGCAAATGATGCGTGAAGAAGCTTTAGAAGCTTTCCAATTATGGTCAAAAAGCGTTGCTAAAGTAGAATATTAATTCGAGAGCTTTTATGATTCAATTTCTCCTAAATCAACGATTAATTACTACCGACAAACCAGCGAGTACAACCTTGTTGGATTTTATTCGTTATGATGAAAATCTGCGCGGTACAAAAATCGGTTGTCGCGAAGGCGATTGCGGTGCTTGTACAATTTTAATCGGCTCGCTAAAAAACGGCAAAATGGAATACATCAGTGCCACTTCTTGCTTAACGCCATTGCCAAACGCTCACGGAAAACACATCGTCACCGTGGAAGGAACTAATCTTATAGACAAACTCAATCAAGCGCAACAAGCCATGGTTGATTGTTCCGGAACGCAATGTGGTTTCTGTACACCGGGATTTATCAACTCGATGAGCGGTTATGCACTGACTTGTTCTCAAGTAACTTTGGAAAATGCCATCAGCGCGATTGACGGAAACATTTGTCGATGCACGGGTTACAAATCGATTGAAAGAGCCGCCGCAAAGTTTACAGAGAAATTAGAAAATAAAGACCAACAAAATCCTTTACATTGGTTGGTAGCCAATGAATTTATTCCGGAATACTTTTTAGAAGTCCCAAAAAGAATAGAAGCAATTCAAAACAAAGTATACAGTTCAAATGGACAAGTCGCAATTGGTGGCGGAACTGATTTATATGTTCAAAAACATGACGAATTACACGACATCGATTTGGATTACTTATTCGATAAAAAAGAATTAAACGGCATTACTTTTAGTGGCAATATTTGTACCCTAAAATCTTCAGCAACGGTTACCGATTTAATGGATAATGAAGCGTTGTTGAATGCAATTCCAAATTGGTACAATTACTTAAAATTATTATCATCTACTCCAATTCGAAACATTGCCACCATCTCCGGAAACATCGCTAACGGTTCGCCGATAGGAGATTTTACGATTATCCTTTTGGCTATGAAAGCAAAACTAACATTGACCAATAAAGAAAAGGTAAGCCGTCAAGTAGCGTTAAAAGATTTTTATTTAGGCTACAAAACCTTAGATAAAAAGGCAGACGAAATCATTACGGAAATCACTTTTGAAGTTCCAAAAAATGGAACAAAATTCAATTTTGAAAAAGTATGCAAACGTCAGTATTTAGATATAGCGAGTGTAAATACTGCAATCACAATTACTGTAAATGGAAATGTAATTAATGATGCTCAGATTTCAATTGGCGGCGTTGGACCAATTCCGAAGTATTTAGCTAAAACCAATGCCTTTTTGGTCGGAAAAGAGTTGAATATCGCTACGTTAAAAGAAGTCGAAACCATTTTACAAACCGAATTGTCACCCATCAGCGATGCACGTGGCACTGAAACTTACAAAAGATTATTGGCGCGCCAATTGTTCTTCGCGCATTTCCTCACATTATTTCCGGAAACCTTTAAAATGGACGACTTAGTATGATCAATATAGACGCACACAACCACGTAAAAGGAAAGTCAATCTACTTAGATGACATTCAGGAAATACAAGGAACGCTATATGCTTTGCCGTTTGATTCGACTGTAGCTCATGCTAAAATCAATAGTGTTGATTTGCAACAAGCACTGAATCGCAAAGGAATTGTCACGATTTTAACTGCCAAAGATGTTCCTGGTTTAAACCAAATCGGAGGCATTATTCCTGACGAACCCTTATTTGCAGAAGATGAAGTTCATTTCCGCGGACAAGTTATCGCTTTGATTGTAGGTAAATCGGAACACGATTGCCGAATGGCGGCCAAATTAATCAAAGTCGATTACGAAGAGTTACCCATAATTGTTGATCCAAGAGAAGCACAAGCCAAAGGTAAATTAATCATGCCACCGAGAAGTTTCAAACTCGGTAATACTGCCGAAGCTTGGTCACAATGCGAACACATTATCGAAGGCCGAAGCGATGTTAACGGACAAGAACATTTATACATTGAAACACAAGGTGCTTACGCTCGTCCAAAAGAAGATGGCAGCATCATTATATCATCCTCAACGCAAGGACCAACAGCAGTGCAAAGAATGGTTGCGCAAGTTTTAGGTATTCCAATGCACAAAATTGAAATCGACACCGTTCGTTTAGGCGGCGGTTTTGGTGGAAAAGAAGACCAAGCAACACCGTGGGCTGTAATGGTTGCTCTGGCGGCGCAACATTTACACAAACCAGTGAAAATGGCAATGCACCGCATGGACGATATGCGCATGACAGGAAAACGTCATCCTTATTCGGCCGATTTTAAAATTGGGCTAACTAAAGATTTAAAAATATTAGCCTACGAAGTAACACATTATCAGAATGCCGGCGCCGCTGCAGATTTATCGCCAGCGGTTATGGAAAGAACTTTGTTCCATTCCACCAATGCGTATTTTGTTCCGAATGTGATGGCAAAGGCTTACAGTTGTAAAACCAATTTACCACCAAATACCGCATTTCGTGGCTTTGGCGGACCACAAGGAAAATTCGTCATTGAAGCTGCGATTGTCAAAGCCGCTGAAACTTTAGACATCAATCCGGCTGAAATTCAAAGAGCGAATTTGGTCAAAGACGGTGATGAGTTATCTTATGGTCAGATTTTGCAACAAGTCGAAGCGACCAATGCTTGGGAAACCTGCATGAAAAACTATGATTATGAAAGCCAAAAGAAAAGGGTAGAAGAATTCAATAACAATAATACCAGATTCAAAAAAGGCTTAGCAATCCAACCGATTTGTTTCGGAATTTCGTTTACCAATACGATGATGAACCACGCTCGGGCTTTGGTACACATTTACCACGATGGAAGCGTTGTCGTAAGTACCGGTGCAGTAGAAATGGGTCAAGGAGTGAATACCAAAATGCTGCAAATTGTAGTAGAAACTTTTGGCATTCAACCGTCCAAAGTTCGCATTGAATCTACCAATACTTTGCGTGTTGCCAATACTTCTCCAACAGCGGCCAGCGCTGGAGCAGACCTAAACGGGAAAGCTTTGCAAATGGCTTGTAACGCTTTGTTGGAACGCTTAAAAGCAGTTGCTCAAAAAGAGTATACAGACCAAATTATCGAACTGAAAGACGAAATGGTCTATGCCAATGAAACTAAAACGGAAATCACTTGGAATGCTTTAGTTACGAGAGCATTTACGCAGCGTGTCGCTTTGAGTGAGAATTCACATTACGCAACCCCAACAATTCATTACGATAAAACCAAAGAAAAAGGCCATCCGTTTGCCTATCACGTTTACGGAACTGCCATTCATGAAGTGACCGTCGATTGTTTGAAAGGAACTTATGATTTTGATAGTGTGAATATCGTTCACGATTTCGGGCAAAGTATGAATCCAACGATTGACAATGGTCAAATTGAAGGCGGTTTGGTGCAAGGAATCGGCTGGATGACATTGGAAGAAATCATTTATAACGACCAAGGACGATTGGTTTCAAACGCGCTATCGACTTATAAAGTTCCCGATATTTATTCGGTGCCCAAAGTGATTAACATACAACATTTGGAAACCGAAGGTCATGAATTGGCAATAAAGAAATCTAAAGCCGTTGGCGAACCGCCATTGATGTACGGAATCGGAGCGTATTTTGCGATTCGAAATGCAGTGAAAGCATTCAATCCTGAAGCTGATTTGGCTATTAATGCACCGTATACGCCTGAAAAGGTATTGATGGATTTATATCAAAAAGCATAAACTAAAACTCTTTTGTTTATGGTGGTCGATTTCTATAAAAAGCTTTTAACGGTACTAAAAGACGAATCCAGATTGGTCTTAATGATTGTTATTGCCAATGAAGGTAGTAGTCCGGGACGAAAAGGTTTTAAAATGTTGGTGACCAAAAACCAAATGTACGGCACTATTGGTGGCGGCATCATGGAACACAAAATGGTGGAATTGGCTGAAAGTCTTTTGGATAAACCAAAGTTCGAACCTTTTGTCAAACACCAAGTCCACGATAAATCCGCACCCAAAGACCAATCCGGCATGATTTGTTCAGGCCAACAAACGATTGCTTTTTATGATATTAACACGGATTTTATACCAACGGTAGCCCAAATCATTTTAGAAGACAACTGTTGGATTTCTTATTCCAATTTAGATATTTCGGTCAATGAAGAAACGATTGAAACTCCCGAATGGCTTTTCAAAGAAAAAAATGTATTAACTCAAAAAGTCTATATCATTGGCGGTGGACATGTTGGTTTGGCGCTAAGTGAAGTTTTATCCAAACTTGATTTCGAATTGCATTTGCTCGATCATCGCGAGAATTTGAATACAATGCAAGCCAATGACTTTGTACAATCCAAACAAGTAATCGATTTTGAAACGATAGAAAATCATATTCCAGAAGGCGATGATATTTATGTTGTAATCATGTCTTTTGGCTATCGAACCGATGATGTTATAATCAGACGTTTATTTGACAAAAACTTCAAATACATAGGAATGCTAGGAAGCGTTACCAAAATTGAAACCTTGTTCAAAAACCTTGAAGTCGATGGTTTTGCTAAAGAAAAAATCGCCAAAGTTCACGCACCAATTGGCTTGAATATCAAAAGCGAAACCACTCAAGAAATCGCCATCAGCATTGCGGCCCAACTAATCCAAATCAGAAACCAAAACCGATGATATCGATAGCCCAAGCCTTTTCCATTCTAGAAAATCTCAATTATTCACTCCGAGTAGTTGAAGTTTCGTTATTGGAATCTCGGAATCACATTTTGGCGGAAACCTTGTGTTCTCCAATCAATATGCCGCCATTTCGGCAAGCGACGATGGATGGTTTTGCGTTGTCATTACAGGATAATCTAGAATATGAAATTGTAGGTGAAGTCAAAGCCGGCGATATTTTCAACCAAGTATTGAAACCCGGACAAGCCATAAAAATTTTCACCGGTGCTTCAGTTCCTCATTCGGCGCAAGCCGTCATTCAAATCGAGAAAGTAAGCGTTGAGAATTTGACTCTGAAACTTCAAGAAAATATAAAGCCCGAAACCAATGTTCGCCCAAAAGGCGCACAGATTTCAGAGAATGATATCGCTTTAAAAAAAGGCACTTTCCTCAATACAGCTGCTGTAGGTTTCTTAGCCGGATTGGGTTTTTCTACAGTCAAAGTGTTCCAAAAACCAAATATTGCAATCGTAGTTACCGGAAACGAATTGGTAGAAATGGGAAACCCTTTACCCGAAGGAAAAGTCTATAACAGCAACACAATTATGCTCCAAACGGCTTTGCTGAATGCAAATTTTGAACGCATTAAAACCTATCAAGTTGGAGACGATTTTGAAAGTACCAAAACCATTTTGGAACAAGCCATTGCTGAAAACGATGTTGTCTTAGTTTCCGGCGGTATTTCTGTTGGTGATTATGATTTTGTGGGCAAAGCTTTAGAAAGTTTGGAAGTGGAAACCTTATTTTACAAAGTCAATCAAAAACCCGGAAAGCCATTATTCGCAGGAAAAAAAGAAAACAAAATAATCTTTGCTTTACCTGGGAATCCGGCAGCGAGCCTGACTTGTTTTTATATTTATGTGCTGCCAACATTACAAAAATATTCAGGGATTTCAGCTTCATTTGGTTCAACATTGGAGAAAAATATCACTCACGATTGTGTCGTCGATAATCCGAGAGCGCAGTTTCTAAAAGCTTTGGTCTCTAATGAAGAGGTTGCAATATTGTCTCACCAAGATTCAGCGATGTTAAATTCTTTTGCAAACGCGAATGCTTTGGTTTTTTTACCCGAAGGGAAATACGAAGTTCGTCAAAGTGATAAGGTTCTTGTCTACACTATTTAGTATATTTACAATACATTAATTTTTTTCCAAAATGTTTGTCAGCGATCTAATTCAATCTCCGTTATTGCTTGTGCTTTTAGCAGTCGTTGCGTTTTTATATGCAAGCGTTGGACATGGCGGCGCAAGCGGATATTTGGCTTTGATGAGTTTGTTTGCCTTTCCGGTGACTTTTATGAAACCGACGGCTTTGGTCCTGAATATATTGGTCTCCGCGATTTCGTTTTACTTTTTTTACCGCGAAAAGAAGTTTGAATGGAAATTGTTTTATCCGTTTGCAATCACCTCAATTCCGTTTTCTTTTTTAGGCGGAATGGTTACTATTGAAACCCATTGGTATAAAATCATTTTAGCCACAGTTTTAGTCTTCGCGGTAGCCAGATTGTTAGGATTGTATGGTAAAGAAAAACTAGTGCGAAAACCAATGAATATACCTTTGGCTTTATTTATTGGAGCTACAATCGGATTTTTATCAGGATTGATTGGCATTGGCGGTGGTATTATTTTGAGTCCGGTTTTGTTGCTTTTAGGTTGGGCCAATTTCAAACAAACGGCTGCCGTTTCTGCGTTGTTTATTTTGGTCAATTCCATTTCGGGACTTTTCGGCTTTGTAGCTCAAGGCGGAATATTACCAATTTCTTCAACGCCGATAATAGTTGTGGTTTTGGTTGGCGGAATTCTTGGGGCATATTATGGAAGTAAAAAATTCAATACACATACTTTGAGAACTGTCTTGGCTTTTGTGTTGGGCATCGCGATTTTAAAATTATATACAACCTAACTATGAAAATAAAATGTCCGGTAAAATATTATGGAATTATCAGTGATATTGTTGATATGGATGCAGATATTGCTGAGTTTAACGGCGATATTCCAACCTTGAACGATTTAAGAGTAACGCTTGAAGATGCCTTTCCCGATATGAAAGAAGTGAATTATTTGTTCGCTGTCAATCAAACACTGGTTTCGGATATGGCATTGGTGTTAAAAAACAATGATGAGATTGCCTTATTACCGGCATTTTCCGGAGGCTAATTCGAAATATAAATGCAAAGTAAAAGATACGACAAACAGATCCAACTGACCGAAATCGGTGTTTCAGGTCAGGAAAAACTCTCCAAGGCTAAAGTTTTAGTCATTGGCGCCGGTGGTTTGGGTTGTCCGGTTTTGCAAAATTTAGCCGCTGCCGGTGTTGGAAATATCGGAATTGTAGATGGCGATGTAATCGCAGAAACCAATTTACATCGACAGTTTTTATATTCTATGAACGACGTTGGAAGCAAGAAAGTTACTGTTGCTAAAGAAGTCGTTTTTAGACAAAATCCTGATGTAAACATAGTAGTTTATCCCAAATATTTCACCAGTCAAAATGCTTTTGAAATTGTCTCCGATTACCAAATCATAGTCGATTGCACCGATGATAATGCAACTCGTTATTTGATAAACGACATCGCTTTGGTCAAAAACATTCCGATGGTTTATGCGTCGATTCACAAATTTGAAGGCCAACTTTCGGTGTTTAATTACCAAAACGGGCCAACTTATCGCTGTTTGTTTTCCGAAAGTGAAGCATTGAAAAAGAGTGTCAATTGCAATGACAGCGGCGTTTTAGGCGTTTTGCCGAATATGTTGGGTGTAATGCAAACCAATGAAGTGCTGAAAATAATTCTCGGTATTGGCGTAGTGTTAAACGGAAAATTGTTGTTGTACAATGGTTTGAATAATTATTTTCAAACTATCGATTTTTCAGGAAATGAAATCGAAAAAGAAAAAGGAATCCAAAACGGATTGGCGGTTTTAAATCAAATTTTAAATATTGGTCTAGGCGTTATTTCCGCTAATGATTTCTTAATCGAATTGACTAATGAAAGCAATGTGGTGATTGACATCAGAGAAAGTTATGAAGCACCAAAATTAGAAATCGAAAATATCTACCATATTCCATTGGCACAATTAGATGATTTTCTTAAGGGTATTGAACGAAATAAAAAAATAATCCTATTTTGCCAAGAAGGCAATAGAAGTAAACTGACCGGTGACTATTTAATCAAAAATGGCTTTGCCAATGTCCATCATCTTTCAAACGGCATTGAATCATTGCTCAAAAAGAATATATAAATGAATCCTGAAAAAGATAAAAAAACTTGTTTCATCAATGGATCAATTTCCGCAGCGTTCATCGGAAATTCGATTGCGAAACATCAATCTAAAACCACGATTGGCGCACACAATATTTTCTTGGGACAAGTTCGTGCCGATGAGATCGAAGGAAAAGAAGTGGTAGCCATTGATTATACTGCCTACGAAGAAATGGCTACAACCACTTTTAATGAAATTAGAGAAGCGGCTTTCGCCAAATATGAGGTAACTTGTATGCACATTTACCACAGTTTAGGATTGGTCAAAGCAGGCGAAATTTGTTTGTTCATTTTCGTTTCAGCACCAAGGCGAAAAGTGGTTTTTGAAGCTTTAGAATTTTTAGTAGAAGAAATAAAAGCGAAAGTGCCGGTTTTTGGCAAAGAAATCTTCGAGGACGAAACTTATACTTGGAAAAAAAACACTTAAAATGGTCGACATCACTCACAAAATCACAACTCTCAGAACTGCAACAGCGCAAGCGATTGTAAAAGTGGGTTCTGCGGAAACCATACAAGCCATTTTGGACAAAAAAGTACCAAAAGGCGATGTGTTGGAAGTGGCCAGAACCGCCGGATTATTTGCTGTAAAAAACACTGCAAGTGTCATTCCCGATTGCCATCCGATGCCGATTGAATATACCGGAATTCACTTCGAATGTTTCGAAGATTTTATCGAAATTCAAGTCTGTGTCAAAACGATTTACAAAACCGGTGTTGAGGTCGAAGCCATGCACGGCGCATCAATCGTGGCGCTAACGATGTATGATATGTTGAAACCCATTGACAAAAATGTCGAAATTTCTACCGTGAAATTGCTTCACAAAAAAGGGGGCAAATCTGATTTTGGTGCTAATGAAAACCACAACCTTTCCGTTGCCGTAATCGTTTGTTCCGATAGTGTTTCGGCCGGAACCAAAGAAGATACATCCGGAAAAGTCATTACGGAAAAATTAGAAAAACTAGGATTAGTAGTTTCTCAATACGACATCATTCCGGATAAAGTTTCCGAAATCCAAACCAATATCGAAAGTCTTTGTGTCCAAAAAACAGATTTAATCATCCTAACCGGTGGTACAGGATTATCGCATAAAGACGTAACACCTGAAGCGGTAATTCCTTTATTGGACCGAAGAATTCCGGGCATTGAAGAAGCAATTCGCTCTTACGGGCAAGAAAGAACGCCATTGGCTATGTTATCGCGAAGTGTGGTCGGATTCAAAGGCGATACGCTGATTATGGCTTTGCCGGGTTCGGTTGGCGGTGCTTCGGAATCGATTGATGCGGTGTTTCCATCCGTTTTGCATTTGTTTAAATTATTGAACGGATTCGACCATGGAAAATAATTTCGATTTGCAGGATTCCTTTGGACGCGAACACAACTATTTGCGCATTTCGATTACGGAACACTGTAATTTGAGATGCAGTTATTGCATGCCCGAAGAAGGCATTTCGCTGACGCCAAAATCCCATTTGATGACTGCCGAAGAAATTATTTATATCGCCAAAACTTTTGTCAGTTATGGTGTAACCAAAATCAGATTGACCGGTGGCGAACCTTTGGTACGAAAAGATGCAGCAGCGATTATTCAGGAATTAGGAAAACTCGGCGTTGATTTGAGTATCACTACGAATGGAATTTTAGTGCCCAATTTCATCACAACTTTTAAAGAAGCCAATATCAAAACCATCAACATCAGCATTGATAGTTTGGTCAAAGAAAAATTCAACAAAATCACCCGAAGAAATTACTTCGAGACGGTTTTTGACAATATAGATTTACTGATTCAGGAAGGCTTTAAAGTCAGGCTGAATGTAGTTTTGATCAAAGAATTCAATGATGATGAAATCCATGATTTTATTAAGTTGACTAAAGATAAAAATATCAAAATACGTTTTATCGAATTTATGCCTTTCAGCGGTAACCAATGGGATAAAACTAAATTGGTTTCTTATGCCGAAATCATGGAAATTATTCAATCCGAATATGCTTTTAGCGAAATAGAAAGACTTGTTGATGCGCCCAATGACACGGCTAAGAATTTCAAAATTAAATCTTATTTAGGCAGTTTTGCCGTAATTAGTTCGGTGACGAATCCGTTTTGCAGCACTTGTAACCGCATTCGTTTAACCGCTGATGGCAAATTGAAAAACTGTTTGTTCTCCAATTCTGAAACTTCTTTATTGGAAACGTTACGCGCCGGAGCATCCATTTTACCTTTGATTCAACAAAATTTATTATCCAAAAAAGCTGTCCGCGCCGGTATGGATGACGATCTCAAATTCCAAAATCCGGAGCTGTTTTCTCAGAACAGAAGTATGATTGCTATTGGTGGATAATTTTCAAATCAATATTCTTTAATAAAACTTGTAATTTTTTTAATAAAATCTATATTTGTAGGTTCGCTTATAAGAAAAATTCAATTTTATAACATTGCAAGAAAGAAAAATATACAGTCAGAACGTTTGGGTTGGCGGTAAGTTACAACCTGCAACGGTTTGTTTCCAAAACGGGACGATTTCCAACATCCATTTTGACAAACAAAATAGCGCGGAAGATTTGGGTGATTTGGTTATTATGCCAGGTGTGATCGACGTTCACGTACATGTAAATGAACCAGGAAGAACCGAATGGGAAGGATTTGAAACTGCAACGCAAGCCGCGGCTGCCGGAGGAACAACTTCAATTATCGACATGCCTTTGAATGCGAGTCCGGTAACTACGACTTTAAAAGCATTGGAAGAAAAATTAGAATCGACTAAAGGCAAAATGAATGTCAACGTGGGTTTTTATGCCGGATTGGTTCCGGGAAATGCATCTCATTTAGAAGCGATGATTAAAGCCGGAATTGTTGGGGTAAAATGTTTTTTAACGCATTCCGGAATCGATGAATTTCCCAATGTGACTGAAAAAGATTTAGACCAAGCGATGCCGATTATGGCGAAATACAATTTGCCCTTGTTAGCACATTGTGAATTGTATGCCAATGAAGTAGAATGCGATTTTGAAAATCATCCAACGAGCTACCGACATTATTTAGCCAGCCGACCAAAGCAATGGGAAAATGAGGCGATAGCATTGATGATTCGCAAGTGTCGTGAGCACAATTGCCCAGTGCACATTGTTCATGTCGCTTCTGCGGAAGCTTTGAGCCAAATTGAAGCCGCCAAAAAAGAAGGCTTACCAATCACCGCCGAAACGTGTACGCAATACATTTACTTCAACGCAGAAGACATTCCGGACGCAAGTTGCATATACAAATGTGCGCCACCAATTCGGGAGAAAGCCAATAATGACCAATTGAAGCATGCTTTCCTTTCAGGAGTTTTAGATTTTATCACGACAGACCATTCGCCTGCGCCACCGAATATCAAAGAAATGGAAAGCGGCAATTTAAAAAAAGCTTGGGGTGGCATTGCCGGTATTCAGTTTTTACTAAACGGTTCTTGGACAGCGTTGAAAGATATAATGACATTGGAACAATTTATACCATTGGTTACCTCAAAACCGGCGGAGTTTATTAAAGCCAATAAAAAAGGAAAAATCGCAATAGGAAATGACGCTGATTTTGTGATTTGGAATCCTGCAGCAAGCCAAATCATCAAAGAAGAAGAGATTCTTTTCAAATATAAAATAAGTCCGTATATCGGACAAAACTTAAACGGAATTGTTTCGGAAACCATCGTGAATGGCGAAACGGTTTACCAAAATAAATCAATAAGAAATAAAAATAAAGGACAATGGCTTTTGCAAAAGTAACAGAGATAATCAAAGAATCACCGGCATTTACACAACTAACCGACTTAGCGGCAGAACGTTTGGGCGGAAAGGTTTTGTATGCGACAGATGATTTTTTTGCCGAAAAAGAAAACTTAATTTTACCGACACGCGGTGTATTTATCGCCGACAAATATACCGATCGAGGAAAATGGATGGACGGTTGGGAAAGCCGCCGCAAAAGAACTCCGGGACATGATTGGGCCATTATCCAATTAGCGACTTCGGGAAAAATTACCGGATTTGACATTGATACTAATTTCTTTTTAGGCAATCATCCACCGCATGCTTCGATTGAAGCTATTTATTTAGATAATGCTACTGATATTACGGATTGGGAGAATTTAGCATGGAAAGAAATTCTACCTAAATCCCATTTAGATGCCGGTTCACAAAATTTCTATGAATGCGAAAGCGATGAAATTTTTACGCATTTGCGTTTGCACATTTATCCTGATGGTGGCGTAGCACGTTTCAGAGTTTACGGCGAAGTTTTTAAAAATTGGGAGACTTTCGACGCTTCTCAAGAAATTGATTTGGCAGCAGCAATCAACGGCGGTCAGGCGATTGCTTGTAACGATATGTTTTTTAGCGCGATGGGCAATTTGATTATGCCGAATCGCGGCGCCAATATGGGCGACGGTTGGGAAACCAAAAGAAACCGAACACCTAATAATAGAGATTGGGTAATTTTAAAATTAGCGCATAAAGGAATTGTAGACCGTATTATTGTTGATACTTGCCATTTTAAAGGCAATTATCCTAATAGTTGTTCGATTGAAGCTTGTGTTTCCAATACTGATGAAGTGATGAATTCGGATTGGAAATTACTTTTGCCGCAACAAAAGTTAAGTGCAGATAATATTCATGAGTTCATTTCAGAAGTAAATACTTTAGGTGCGATAACACATATTCGTTTAAATATTTTCCCTGACGGTGGCGTAAGTCGATTAAGAATCTTTGGTAAAATCAATAAATAATAGCTTTGAATACTTTTATACTAATTGTTTTGTATGTGATTTACTTCAGCGTGTTGATCCTGCTGGGTTATGTTTCGTATAAAATGCCGAAAATAAAAGTGACCAAATCAGAAACCGAAGAAACCGAAGAAATTAAGAATACCAGTCAAAATTATATTTATACCGGAATTTTATTAGCGATCGTTGGGATTTTGGTCAATACCTATATTTTGGTACAAGGCACGCCATTGGAAAGTCATTTGATGGAATGGCTTAATATTGTCATTCGATTGCTGCACATTACTTTCGGAATTGCTTGGATTGGCGCATCATTTTATTTTGTATTCTTAGAGAATGCCTTAAATAGGACAGAAGACGTACGAGACGAATTGGCGGGAAATCTCTGGGCGGTTCACGGTGGCGGATTTTATTATTTGGAGAAATACAAAGTCGCGCCCAAGACGATTCCAAAACATTTGCATTGGTTCAAATATGAAGCTTATTTTACTTGGCTTTCGGGTTTTTGTTTGTTGTTTGTGGTGTATTATTTTAATGCTTCCGCTTTCTTAATAGACAAAAACGTAATGGACATTTCTGCGACACAAGGGATCTTAACCGGTATCGGGTCGTTCGTTGTTGGATGGATTATTTATGACCAAATGTGTAAATCCGGTTTAATCAAAAATCAATTCTGGTTTTCGATTATTGGTTTTATTCTTCTGATTGCGTTTGCTTGGTTTTATTGTCAAGTGTTTAGTGCGAGAGCGGCGTATATTCATTTCGGAGCAATGATTGGCAGTTTGATGGTCGCCAATGTGTTTTTTGTGATTATTCCGGGACAAAAGGAAATGGTGCGTTCTGCCAAATTGGGCATTCCATTAGATCCGAGTTTGGGTAAAAAAGCCTTAGCGCGATCCTTGCACAATAACTATTTTACATTGCCGGTGTTGTTTGTCATGGTCAGCAATCACTTTCCATCGACTTTCGGGTATGAATATCCGTGGGTAGTTTTGGCGATTATTTCGCTCGGTGCAGCAGGCGTGAAGCACTATTTGAATTTAAAAGAAAAGAAAGAACTCAATGTTTGGATTTTGCCGGTTTCGGTGGTGATACTTTTAGCGGCTTGTTTTATTACGGCGCCCAGTACGAATCCAACGGAATGTAAAACCCAAGTCAGCATCACAGAAGTGCAAACCATTATTGAGAAGCGTTGCGTGCAATGCCATTCTTCGGCACCGACTGACGATACGTATAAAGTCGCGCCGAATGGTGTAAAATATGATACGCCGGAAGACATTGTAAAGAAAAAAGAGTTAATTATGCAAAGGGTTATATTGACCAAAACAATGCCGCAAAATAATAAAACCAACATGACCGAAGAGGAACGCAATATCATCCGTTGTTGGATCGAACAAGGAGCGAGCCTAAAATAAATTAGCGTATGACAATAGCAGCATTTAATACTTTAGATAAAGAAACTGCAAAGCAACATTTATTTGCTTGTTGTGGTTCCGATAAATGGGCGTCCGCCATGATGTCGCATTTTCCGTTTGCTTCCGAAAAACAATTGGTAGATTTGTCGGCTTCCATTTGGTATGATGACTGTGGTGAAACCGATTGGAGAGAATCCTTCACACACCATCCGAAAATTGGTGATGTCAAAAGTTTGACCGAAAAATTTGCCGGCAAAGAACAAGCCGGAGTTGCCGTGGCGACGCAAGAAACGATTCAAAATTTGGCGAAAGCCAATAGGGATTATGAAGCCAAAAATGGTTTTATTTTCATCGTTTGTGCCACCGGAAAATCCGCCGATGAAATGCTGCAACTGCTGTTGGATAGATTAAAAAACACACCCGAAGAAGAATTGCACATTGCGATGGGCGAACAACAAAAAATTTCCATCATTCGGTTCAAAAAATTACTGACCGATGGCGATTTTAGTTTTCTGAAAGTAAGCCAAATCACGACACACGTTTTAGACACCGCTGTTGGTTTACCCGGAAAAAACATTTCTATTCGTTTACAAGCTAAAAGAAACAATGTTTGGCAAACCATTGCGCAAGGAATCACCAATGCCGACGGCAGAATTCCCGATTTATTGCCTCAAGAAAAATCACTAAAACCCGATACTTACAAAATGGTTTTCGACACCGGAAGCTATTATGCCACCCAAAACCTAAAAACGTTTTATCCCGAAGTGGAAATCCTTTTCAATACTTTTGATGAAACGCATTATCATGTTCCGTTGTTAGTCAATCCTTTTGGATATAGCACTTACCGCGGTAGCTAAAACTCATAATTCATAACTCATAACTCATAACTCAAATGACAATTCCTTCCCATAAAAAAGAACAATTGTTCCAAAATTTATCTCAGGCGAACAATACTTTTAACGAAATATATCCCGGAGACCGAAGCGACCGCCAACCGGTTCATACTTTATACGGAGGAGCGAATCTTTTCAAATCTGATGCGCCAATTGCCTTAGGACATCGAGCTTTGGAAATTTTAGAAACCTATGCGCCAAATCATGAAGTGTTCGGAAAAGCTTTCGGCTTAACTGGCGGCAATGATTTTAATAAACGCATTTATGATAAGGTCGTGGCCAAATTAAAATCGGAAGCTATAGAAGATTTTCGCATCGATTTTGAAGATGGTTACGGCAATCGCAGCAATGAAGAAGAAGATGCAACGGCTGTAACCGCAGCAAAAGAAGTCGCTAAAGGTATGGCAGACCAAACTCTTTCGCCATTCATCGGAATCCGAATCAAACCGTTTACAGAGGAAATGAAAGAACGTGGTTTGAGAACCTTAGATATTTTTGTTTCTACTTTAGTAAAGGAAACCATCGGTAAATTACCGGAGAATTTTGTGGTCATGTTACCCAAAGTGACCATACCTGAACAACCCGAAACTTTGGCCAATTTTTTTACGATTTTAGAAGGAGAATTAGGTTTAGCCAAAGGCATCCTGAAAATGGAAATGATGGTTGAAACCACACAAGCTATCATGGATATTAACGGAACTAATCCGTTATACAGATTCATCAAAGCGGCTCAAGGTCGTTGTGTCGCAATGCATTTTGGAACTTATGATTATACCGCCAGTTGTAGTATCACAGCGAAATACCAAGAAATGGATCATCCTGTTTGTGACTTTGCACACCATATGACCAAAGTAGCTTTAGCACATACCGGAATCTGGTTAAGCGACGGCGCAACGAACACGATGCCCATCGGGCCACACCGTGGCGATTTGACTGCCGAACAAGAAGAAGAGAACCGTCAAGTCGTTCACAGAGCTTGGAAAAAAGGATATGACCACATTCGTCACTCGTTATGGAACGGCTATTATCAAGGTTGGGATTTAAATCCGGCGCAGTTTCCTATGCGTTATGCGGCTGTTTATGCTTTCTTTTTAGAAAGTTATGACGATGCCGTCGACCGCTTGAAAACTTTTGTAGATAAAGCAGCACGTGCCACTCTAATCGGAGACGTATTTGACGATGCGGCAACTGGTCAAGGTTTATTGAATTATTTTCTCAGAGCCTTGAATAGTGGCGCCATAACGGAAGAAGAAGTTTTAGTAACCGGCTTGACAATAGAAGAAATTCGCGGTCGTTCTTTCAAGAAGATTTTAGAGAACCGAGCTAAAAAGTAGCTTTCTACACCGGATCGGATTTAAAATCCGGTCCGGTTTATGAGCGCTTCAAATTAGAACACCACTTTCCTAAGTTAAAATAGCACAATCCTTATCAAGAATCGCACAATCCTTATCAAGAATCGCACAATTCTTATCGAGAATCGTGCAATCCTTATCAAGAATCGCACAATTCTTATCGAGAATCGTGCAATCCTTATCAAGAATCGCACAATCCTTATCGAGAATTGTACAATCCTAAGTTGGCGCACCGCCGAAATTTATCAGGGAGGCTTTTTTTAAAGATAAGTTTTAAGTAATTAACAGTCATGCTGTTAATAAGTTTATAAAGAATCGAAAAATCAGGATTCCCTTTTTCTTAAATTTAGGATAATTAACCCATCATGACTTGTGTGATGAAAAACTAAACTTATGAGAAAACTATTTGCAGAATTTTTTGGTACCTACTGGCTTGTTTTTGGCGGTTGTGGTAGTGCTTTGTTTGCCGCGGGATTTCCAGATTTGGGGATTGGCTTTGCCGGTGTTTCATTAGCTTTTGGATTAACCGTTTTGACGATGGCTTATGCTGTAGGTCATATATCGGGTGGCCATTTTAATCCGGCGGTATCTTTCGGGCTTTGGGCTAGTGGCCGATTTTCGGGTAAAGATTTATTGCCTTATATCGTTTCACAATGTTTGGGCGGAATTGCCGCAGCAGGAACTTTGTTATTCATCCTTTCAGGCAAAGAAGGATTCGCTATTGACAATACTAAAGCGGGTGCTTTTGCCACCAATGGTTATGGGGCTTTTTCTCCTGATGGTTATTCCGTAGGTTCAGCATTTGTAGCAGAATTTATTTTGACGATGTTTTTCGTACTCATTATTGTTGGCGCTACAGACAAATTGGCTAACGGAAAGTTTGCCGGCGTTGCTATAGGTTTGGCATTAACTTTAATCCATTTAATCAGTATTCCAATCACCAATACTTCTGTTAATCCTGCGCGTTCTACTTCGCAGGCGGTTTTTGCACAAGGAGAATCTTTATCCCAATTGTGGTTGTTTTGGGTTGCACCAATTGCCGGTGCCTTGGTTGGAGGATTTATTTATAAATTGTTTTTAGACAAAAAAGAAGATTTATAGTTTTAACTTAGTTTAAAATCAGTAAAGAGAAAAGGATGAAGTTATTTGTTCTTTTCTCTTTATTTTTGTGGAATGAACTCGCTTTTCCCAAAAGAAAAAATTGCTTTCAATCTTCCCGATGCTGAAATAGAATACTATTCAAGTTTCTTTGATTCGGCTCGTGCCAATGAACTTTTTGAGAAATTAAAATCAGAGATTCCTTGGCAACAAGACAATATTACGGTATTTGGCAAAACCCATCCACAACCGCGATTGACGGCGCTTTTTGGGAATGAAGGCAAGCCTTATGGTTACTCGAATATTGTGATGCAACCGCATCATTGGAACCCGTTATTGATGTTTATTAAGGACGAAGTTGAATCTGTTTGCCAAGAAAATTTCACTACAGTTTTACTCAATTATTATCGCAATGGGAAAGACAGTAATGGTTGGCACGCCGATAATGAAAAAGAGTTGGGTAGAAATCCTATTATTGCTTCGGTCAGTTTTGGTGCTGAGCGACCTTTTCATTTGCAACACAATACGATTAAGGAGCAAAAGACAAAAATCAATTTGGAGCATGGAAGTTTACTGATTATGAAAGGCACGACGCAGCATTTTTGGAAACACCAAATTCCGAAAACGGCTAAAGAAATAGGTTCCCGAATCAATCTTACTTTTCGCATCATCAAGTAATTCTCTATTTTATTATATTTGATAAAAAACAATTCGATGAACGATATCATTCAATATTTCGAAAGCATTCCGTCTTCGCACAGGGCGTTGATTTTAGCCGGTGGGATTGCTTTGTTTTGGTTAATCGAAAGCGCTGTTCCCTTTGTAAAATTTGGTTACAACAAAGTACAGCACGCGGGAATCAATATCTTTTTTACTGTTACGACGATTATAGTTAATTTTTGTTTGGCTGTAATTTTAGTCAACACCGCGCAATGGACAGTCGAGCACAAGTTTGGTTTATTGAATTGGCTACCTGAAATGAATATCTGGTTGTTTGCGATTGTTGGTTTGTTGCTTTTGGATTTGATTGGTGCCTATTTAGCGCATTTGGTGGAACATAAAGTCAAGGTTTTATGGCGATTTCATTTGATTCATCATACCGATACTTGGATTGATACGACTTCAGGAAACCGTCATCATCCGGGCGAGAGTGTGATACGATTTGTTTTTACGACTATGGGCGTTTTAATTGTGGGTAGCCCTATGTGGATGGTTTTTTTGTACCAAACTTTATCGGTTGTGGCTACGCAATTTACCCACGCAAATATTGCTTTGCCAAAGCAATTGGATAAAGTGATGAGCTATTTTTTGGTTTCACCTGACATGCATAAAGTGCATCACCATTACGTTTTGCCTTATACTGATAGTAATTACGGGAATATATTTTCGATTTGGGACAGACTTTTTGGCACATTTAAAACGTTAGAGAGAGAAAAAATAGTTTACGGCGTTGATACACACATGAAGCCTGAAGAGCACAATGATTTAAAGAATTTGTTGTCGATTCCTTTTCAAAAACACCGTTCGCCAAATAGTGAGAGTTAAAAAAAACACTAGTCAGATTGAAAACTAATTATTTTTTTTATTAATATTGATTAGAAATTTATCAGTTGGAATCTATTTTTAAATAATGCTTTTACAGAAATGAAAAAAAGTAAGCTTGCAGACTTTGACAACGAGCAAATAGAAAGAGTTGTCAGCATGGCTCAAGAGGAAAAAAAGCCTTTTGAAGTAATAAAAGAAGAATTTGGCCTTACCGAAAACGAAGTAACCGAATTAATGCGTAAACGTTTATCGAAAGATAATTTTGAGCTTTGGAAGAAAAAAGCGGCGGGAAGCAAGCCAAAACCAAAACCAATTATTGACGATTTCGATGATGATTTAGAAGGTAAATATTATATCAAAAATAAATTTGACTAAAACTTTAACTCTTGTTCAACAAGAGTTTTTTTATTTACTGCTATTCCCTTTATTCTAGTCGTTATTTTCATTACCGACTTAATTTTAGTTAATCAATGCTAAAAATGTTAAAATCGATTGTAACTATTACTTACATTTGGTGTCTTATCCAAAAAAAAATTGACTATGAAAAAACTAATTCTAAGTGCTATTGTAACCTTGTCGGTTTTCAATTTTAATGCCGTTGCACAAAAGAAATCCACTACTGTTCAAGAGATAAAAGTTGCTATCGATTTAAATCAAGTTAAAGAGGATAAAGTGATGGTAACCATTACGCCACCAAGTTTTACATCTGCTGAGGTTGTTTTCCATATTCCAAAAACAGTTCCGGGAACGTATTTTTCGGACAATTATGGGAAATTACTAGTTGATTTAAAAGCTTTGGACAAAAGCGGGAATGAGTTAACGGTAACTAAAACCGATGACAATTCTTGGAAAATCAGTAATGCTAAGGCTTTGGCAAAAGTTACTTATTGGGTAAATGATACATATGATACGGAAACCGGAAGAGGTTTTGGGAAAGATGAAATTTTTTCACCTGCCGGAACCAATATCGATGAAGGCAAGAATTTCATGTTGAACAATCATGGATTTATTGGCTATTTTGATGATAAATTAGAAATCCCTTATAATGTAACGATAACACATCCGGCAACACTTTTTGGCTCCACTTCTTTGGTAGATCTTAACAAAAGTGATACCGTTGATAATTTTGTAACCAAAAGATATTTTGAATTGGTAGACAATCCAATTATGTATTCAAAACCCGACTACATTACTTTTAAGGTAGACGGAATGGAGATTTTATTCAGTGTATATTCTCCCAATGGATCACACACAGCCAAATCACTTTTGGCCGATTTAGAAAAAACCATGCGTGCTCAGAAGGCTTTTTTGGGACCCATCAATAACAACAAAAAATACACCGTTCTTTTGTACTTATCGGATATGCAAAAAGCCGATGCGAAAGGTTTTGGCGCTTTAGAACACCATACATCAACTACCGTAGTTTTTCCTGAAATGATGCCGGCTGCAGCATTGGGAGAGCAAATTAAGGATGTAGTTTCTCATGAGTTTTTCCATATCGTAACCCCATTGAGTATTCATTCTAAAGAGATTCAGTATTTTGATTACAATAACCCAAAAATGTCAAAACATTTGTGGATGTATGAAGGCGTAACCGAATATTTTGCGAATTTGTTCCAAATCAATCAAGGGTTAATTGATTCGGATGAATTTTATCAAAGAATGGTTGGGAAAATCAACAACGCTTCGAGTTTAAATGATACTATGCCATTTACTGAAATGAGTGCTAATGTATTGGTTCCGCCATACAAAGACCAATATTTGAATGTATATGAAAAAGGAGCTTTAATCGGAATGTGTATTGATATTATCATTCGTGAAAAGAGTAATGGACAAAGAGGCATTTTAGATTTGATGCAAAAATTGTCTAAAAAATACGGTGCGGAAAAACCATTCAATGATGAAGATCTTTTTGCTGAAATTACGTCGTTGACGTATCCTGAAGTAGGAGAGTTTTTAAATACTTACGTTGCCGGTCCAACACCGATTCCATACGATGTTTATTTTGCTAAAGTTGGCGTAGGCAAAGCCAAAATGAGTGTTCCAATGAACCCGTTTTTGAAAGACCAATCAACGCCATATATCACAGTTGATGGGAAAACTAAGGAAATCATGGTATTGCCAAGTACAGAACTGAATGAATTCATGAAAGGTTTAGGCATGCAAGGTGGCGATATTATTGTAGCTGTCAATGATAAAGCTTACAATTTAGATAACATTTATGATATGATTATGGAAAGCCAAAGCTGGAAAGTAGATGACGACATAACTGTAAAAATCAAACGTGACGGAAAAGAGCAAACCATCAAAGGCAAAGTAAAATTGTCTATGGAAGAAGTAGAAGGTTACGGACTTATCGATACTTCGAAAGAGCCTTTAAACAAAGCTTGGTTGAAAGGATAATACCAATAATTTTATAATTCAAATCCTCAATTTGTGAATCAGATTGAGGATTTTTTAGTATTATTGCCACTCGAGACCGTTAGGTCGAATTGAATGTAGTTAAAATTTGTAACAGATTTAAAATATCAGAGTATCACTCAGTATAAACCGAATGTTCGTCGGACATTCTCCTCTTAATATCAAACATGCAAAAATCATTTCTCACCTCATTATCAGTATTAATTTTAGTTTGCTTTGCCGGTTCGCTTACGCTCGAGTCTTGTTCAGAAAAAAAATCGGAGAAGAATTTTGTGCTAAATGGAAATATCAAAGGCTTAAAAAGCGGAACGCTATACATTCAAAGAATAAAAGATACCCTTTTAGTGCCAATCGATACTATTAAAATTGACGGTGATTCCCATTTTGTAAGTGAATTTGATTTACAATCTCCAGAGATGTTATACTTGTTTTTAGATAGAGGTGTGACCAATTCTTTAGACAACAATATTTCTTTTTTTGCTGAAAAAGGCACCATGAATATTGAAACTACGCTTGATTTTTTTACTGCGGATGCTAAAATTACCGGTTCAAAAAATCAGGAGTTATATGATGACTATAGAAAAGTAATGGCCAGGTATGTCAATCAAGATATGGATTTGATTGAAAAAAAATTCAAGGCCTTTAAAGACGGAAAACTTGATGAAGTAAGCAAAATGGAAGAAGAGCAAAAGAGTATTTTAAAAAGAAAATATCTGTACACCACAAATTTCGCTGTAAATCATTCCGATTATGAAGTTGCGCCTTATGTGGCTTTGGCAAACATTTACGATATCAATTTGAAATATTTGGATACTATTCAAAAAACAATGTCACCTAAAGTGGCAAAATCGCTTTACGGTAAAAAGTTTAACGATTTTATCGCTGAAAGAAAAAAGGCTGAAAAATAAGCTTATTATCTTTTCATAGCAAAATGTCCTTTATGGATTTTTCCATCAGCTCGGGTAACGTAAAACCAATAATCATCGGAAGGCATTAATCTTCCGTTGTACGTTCCGTCCCAGGCATCAAGGCTGTCCATAACCTTAAGCAATTTACCATATCGGTCAAATATTTTTACATCAAATTTTTGTTCAAATTGTGAAAACTTAATATACCAGGTGTCATTATATCCATCGCCATTAGGCGTGAAAAACTGTGGATAGTTCAATAATAATGCTTCTTCATCTACAATGCCACAACCATTTTTGTCCTTTACAAATACTTGGTAAATTCCAGGGTAAAGATTTTCAAAAATATTGCTGTCCTGATATTGGATTCCGTCCAAAGAATACTCATAATTGCCTAACCCTGTAACAAATACTTCAATGGTGTTTTCATGGGCTGTCCAGTCTACAGTTTCTATAAAAGTTATGGTTGCCGGATTGGATAAGAATATAGTGAAATCTTTTCGGGAGTCGCAAGTAGGCGCTCCAACATGGTCTTCTGTTACCACAACCCAATAATTGCCAGGAACTGTTGCTGCAATGGCATTGCTAGTTTGTGTCGTTGACCATAAATAGCTGTCAAAACCGTGACCAGCTTGAATCAATACGTTTCTAAATTCGCATAAGGGATACGCATCTTCCATAGTGATTCTTGGGGAATCGATAAATGTAAATCGGAGTACTGCTACACTATGGCAACCATCTGATGAAGTTACTCTTACATACACAGTATTGTTCGCATTGCTTAAATTACAATTTGTAAAATTGGATATTAAATAGGAACTGTTTGCAGTATCTGCAGCTAATGCGGAGGCATAATAGGAAAAACTGAAATTAGCAGCATTCGCTATTATGTTTGAATTGTATAATGATAAATCAACGTTTTCGGAGCCATCATTTAACGCATCACAAAGCGTTGTCTGATAATCATTGGTTGCCGGGAGAAGTAGATAATAAGTGTTGATATATGCATTTTGCGTATACGATTCACAGTTTGCGCCTTTTCTGACCACAATCTGATAATTGGTGCCTCCGTTCAGATTAGAAAGGACAGGATTGGTTGTCCAGGTTGTACCACCATCAAAACTATAAAAATCACCTGGAGTGGTAATGGTCAACGTGGCATACGTTCCACAACCGGCATCATCAATATCATATTCAGGATAGCTGTTTTCAAGGTCATTTAAATAAACATAGGTATTTGGAGATGTACATCCTTGAGCATTTTTGATTTTTATCAGGTAACTACCACTTGTTAAATTACTCAAAGTATTAGAAGTCTGCCATGTATTTCCGCCGTCAAAACTATAAGAAACAGCAGGAGTAGTAATTATTATACTGCCCAAATTACCACAAAATGGATTGTCTTTGATGTAAAGTGGTGGATCTAAAAATTCACTATTCAAATGCACACTATTAAAATTTGAGATACAGCCAAAAGCATCTTTTGTCCGGATTAAATAGATGCCAGAAGGTAAATTATTGGCAGTATTGTTAGTAGTCCAGGTTACACCATCATCAAAACTATATTCGGTTGCAGTAGAAGTTATCGTAATGCTTCCAAGGTCACCGCAACTGATCGGGTCTACAGATGTAAAATTGGGGAATGAAGATAAAAAAGCAACAATGTTTACACTTGAATTGTAGGAAGTACAACCAGCAGCCGTTCTGACCCTAACGCTGTAAGTTCCATAAGGCAGGTTACTCATGGTTGAATTAGTTCCCCAAGTTACACCGCCGTCAAAACTATATTCTGATGCTGGCGAAGTGACCTGAATCGAACCTGTACTGCTGGAACATGTTGGTTGTGTAACTGTCAGAGAAGGTAACGGAGCGACACTATTAGGCAATATCGTGACGCTTCCGTTTGATGCGCAGCCATCACTATCCGTTACCGTAACGGAATAAGTGGCATTGGCCGTAACCGAAATGCTTTGTGTTGTTTCTAAGCTGCCACTCCATAAATAACTGACGCCTGGTGATGCTGTTAGTACAGTACTGCCACTGCAAACGTTTAAAATTCCACTAATTGTAGCTGTTGGGTTTTTGACAAGCAATGAAATAGGAATGATTTTATAGCAGGTTGGATTTAAAGTAACTCTAACGTATACAGTTCCGGTCGGACTTTCGTAATTGACAAAAGCGGTGATTGGATTAGTATTATTTGTTGCATTCGTAAGTGAATTATAATAACTAAATGTTAATCCGGGTTGTGGAGCGGTTATTATAGTATTAACATTGGATAAATTAAAAAACTCACTTCCATTATGATTGGTATCACAGAGTGTTAAGGTTGCTGTCTGGAGAGGCAATGGGCAATTAGTACAATTTAAAAACCAAATATCCCATCCTGCATTTGCATCATTATCTGTTACAGAAGCAAATGTTGTCCCAACACAATTGGTTTGCACTATGCTGAAATTCATACTAACGCCTACGTTATAACTTCCTGTGGTAATGTTAGGAAGATTGGCCGCGGTCAACTCAAAACAAAAACGTTTTGTAATTAAGTCGAGTGTAGTGGGAGTTTGTGAAGAATAAACAACATTATTATTTTCATCTCTTACATTTAAAGTGACCGAAGAAACGATTGCGTTAAGACCACCTGAATTAGGTAAATTAAAGCTGCCACAGATCGATAAAGGAAGTGTTGGGCAAATTTTATACAGTGGGTCAAGCTCTATACTTCCCTGTAAACTCTCATTAGAATGCAAAAGGCAGATATCATCAACATAAGCATACCCAAAATGACCATTCAAACCACATCTGGAGGCAATGAATTCTATTGTAAACTCTTGATTGTTCGGAATGCCGGATATGTCTAAAATGCCCGATTGCCAATTAGGGTTATAGAGTATGATGCTGTTTCCTTCCAGATAAGGTGCCTGCGTAAAAGTACAGTCATTGGGATTGCCAATTAAACAAAACTCACTAACCACTGCGCCTGTATTGGAAATAACCCTTGCTTTGAAAAAAGGCTGTTCGTTATCATGGTCGCTTTCGATAATGCTTTGCAAAACAGCTTTATAATTGAATTTTAGCGTCGATTCATTATTGGTCTTAAAACGTTTAGCCTGTATTAATCCCAACGTCGGTGTTGATTCTTTATAATTGATTTTTAAAGTATATTGGTCAAAAGCATTAATGTTACCTATAAATTCATCAATGAAATTAGATGGCACAGTAGAAGCCATCAAATCAGTATCTGTAGGATTGTATTGTGCTATCTTGGTATTCGCCTGTCCGTAAATGTTTTGACATTGCATAGGATTAAGTGGATCTCCAAAAGTATATTCAAAGTTTTTCAGATAATTGGTACCAGCAACGGTTTCAAATTCTTCAAACGTTCCATTCGTGCATAAAGGAACTGCAGTTTGTGCCAATACCGACCTTAAACTACGTTTGTTATTGAATTCAATATTGCTTTTCGCTTTATCAAAAAAAGCCTTTCTTTGAATAGAATCTGTTATACGACGACCATGCCTGTCTTCCAGTTTCCTATTCTTTTGTATAGCAAGATATGCATTAGTTGAATCATTATTTTGTCCAAAAACAGTAGCAAATAATAACAGGCAAAATAGAGTTGTAAAATTTCTCAATGGTCTTAAATTTCTAACAGATTGGGTAAATATAAGAAAGTTCTTGTTTTATGAGAATTATTTTCATTTTTATTTTGCAAGTTAGCGCATACTTTTTAAATCATCGAAAACCTTCCGTATTGTGTTTGTGGTTTTTCATTTACTTTTGCAGAAAGTAATTCATCTTGAAAGACATCCTTCTTATAACGCCACCATTTACACAACTCAATACTCCTTATCCTGCAACGGCTTATTTGAAAGGGTTTTTGAAGACCAAAAGCATTACCGCTTTTCAAATGGATTTGGGTATAGAAGTGATTTTGAAAATGTTTTCTAAAGAAGGTTTGACGACTATTTTTGGTTCCTCTAACAGTCAACATCCAACACCTAACCTTCAACGAATTTACAGTTTAAGAGAAGATTACGTTCAAACGATTGATGCTGTCATCGATTTTCTACAAGGAAATAATCAAACTTTAGCACGTCAAATTTGTAACGGTAATTTTCTGCCCGAAGCCTCAAGGTTTGAGCAATTAGACGATATGGAATGGGCATTTGGTTCGATGGGAATGCAAGACAAAGCCAAACATCTGTCTACTTTATATCTTGAAGATTTATCCGATTTTATTGTGGAATGCATTGATGAGAATTTTGGTTTTAGTCGTTATGCGGAACGATTAGGCAGAAGTGCTAATTCATTTGATGAAATGTATTCGCATTTGCAAAATGACTTGACTTATATTGATAAAATTACGCTTAAAATTCTAGAGAAAAGACTTGCTGAAGTTCAACCGAAATTAGTCTGCATTTCAGTTCCGTTTCCCGGTAATTTATACAGTGCTTTTCGTTGTGCGCAATTTATAAAGAGACAGTTTCCAACGATAAAAGTCTCCATGGGCGGTGGTTTTCCCAATACCGAACTTCGTGATTTAAAGGATAAAAGGGTTTTCGAGTTCTTTGATTTCATAACACTTGATGATGGCGAATTACCGGTGGAATTATTACACCATTTTGTCACATCGAGCGCAGTCGAGATGCCTTTAAAAAGAACTTTTCTTCTTGAAAGCAATCTAGTCGTTTATAAAAACAACGCCATACAATCCGATTACAAGCAAAGTGAAGTGGGTACACCTGATTATTCCGATTTACTTTTAGATCAATATATTTCAGTTATAGAAATCGCCAATCCGATGCACAGTTTGTGGAGTGATGGCCGATGGAATAAGCTCACCATGGCGCATGGATGTTATTGGGGTAAATGTACTTTCTGTGATATTTCTTTGGATTATATCAAATTGTACGAACCAATTGCAGCCAAAATTCTTGTCGATAGGATGGAGGAAATGATTGTCCAAACCGGCGATAACGGATTCCATTTTGTTGATGAAGCTGCGCCACCGGCTTTAATGAGAGAAGTTGCCTTAGAAATTCTTCGCCGAAAACTCACTGTGACTTGGTGGACTAATATTCGCTTTGAAAAAAGTTTCACTTTTGATTTGTGTTTTCTGCTAAAAGCCTCAGGTTGTATTGCGGTTTCAGGTGGATTGGAAGTTGCCTCTGACCGATTATTGGAACTGATAAAAAAAGGTGTAACAGTGGAACAAGTAGCCCAAGTTGCCAGAAATTTCACAGAAAGTGGCATCATGGTTCACGCTTATTTGATGTATGGTTATCCAACGCAAACAGTTCAAGAAACGGTAGATAGTTTGGAAATGGTTCGTCAATTGTTTGAAGTCGGTGTTTTGCAATCGGGTTTTTGGCATCAATTTGCCATGACAGCCCACAGCCCGGTTGGCATGTTTCCTGAAGAATTTGGGGTTATTCCGGAGCAAAACGACATTACTTTTGCTAACAATGACATTGAATTTAAAGACAAAACCGGTATCAATCACGACCAATTTAGTTTTGGGTTGAAGAAATCTTTGTTCAATTATATGCACGGCATTGGGTTCGATTATGAATTGCAGGATTGGTTTGATTTTAAAATTCCAAGAACAACTATAAATTCTGATTTTATTATTAATTGTTTGGAAAAAGAAGATTTTTTTAATGTAAAACCTTCGGCCAAAATAATTTGGTTAGGCCGAAAACCATTGTCCGAAATTTTCACTAAGTCCAAAAAAGGGAGTTCTTGGGAAATGATAAAGTTGGTTTTTTTTGACAAAAAAGAAACCTTAGAAATCAAGATAGAAAAAGACAAAGGCGAATGGCTTGTAAAAGCGATTGATTTACTTCATGTCGACAATCAGAAGATGCTTACTTTTGCAGAACTCAAAACCGATTTTGAAACACAGTTTGATGATTTTGAGTTGTTTTGGTACTCTAAGTCTTTCAAAAACCTCAGAGAATTTGGGTTATTAGTTCTTTAAATTTATATTTTAATTCTTGATAACTTGTTGATTATTTTTATCAAACTAAACAGTTGTTGTCCTTTTTTAATATACATTTAGACTATAAATTATATAAAGAGAATAGACTACAATGACCGTTAAAAAAACCTTCCCAAAAATTCTTTGGTTAATAGTTTCCTCTAGCATCTTTTTCATTATTCTTTATTTCGCCCTTTTCTATTATACAAAAAAAGCAGAAAAAGAAGTTTATAAAGATTCTGTAGAACACTTTGATAATGAAATACATAAGCTGCTTGATTTAGAGTCGAAACCTGTATTAGTTGCTATTAATAATGATTCCAATTGGGATGAGTTTGTCAATTTTATAGCATCCAAAGACAAGGTTTGGTTTGATCAAACTATTGGTAACGAATTGGAAATTTATGACGCCGAATATTTAGGAGCTTATGATGCTCAAAAAAACTTTATCATCCGTACGCCAACACCAAGAATCAAAACGTTAGATTTTATTCCGAAAAAAGCCATGGATTTGCTGGATAAAGAAGGAATAAAAAAGTTTTACCTAAAAATTCCGGAAGGAATTGTTGAAGTTACCGGCGCCGCAATTCATCCTTCTGATGATCCATTGAAAAATAAAACTAAAACTTCGGGTTACTTTTTCGTGGTTAGATTAATGGACAAAGAATTTTTTGAAAATTTACAGCATATAACGAATTCTAAGATAGAGTTTCTGGGATCTAATGTGGTGATTAAGGAAGAAAAAAACAAAATAGCTACCGCGTTTCAATTAAAAGATTCTAATGGAAAAGTAATCGGTCAACTATTGTTTCAAAGAAATTTTGAAATTTATTTCGAAAACACCATTAACTTGCTGTATATCATAATAGTTACTTTTTTTATCAGTTTGCTGGTTAATTTGATTTACACCAGAAGATTGGTTTATTATCCGTTGGATTTGATTAGAAGAGTTCTGGAAACCGGCAATAAAAAAGCCATCAAGCTGTTAAAAGAATCAAACGGTGAGTTTAGTTATATCGGGAATTTATTCGAAGAAAATAATAATCAAAAACTGGAGTTGATTACGGCCAAAATCAAAGCGGAAGAAAGCGACCGATTAAAATCGTCCTTTTTAGCCAATTTATCGCATGAAATCAGAACACCGATGAATGCCATCAATGGTTTTACGGATTTGATAATTAATACAAACATCAACGAAACGGAGAAACTGGAATATCTGAATGTGATAGAAAAGAGTGGGAAAAATTTGGTTTCCATTATTGATGATTTGATCGAAATGTCAAAAATTGATTCCAATCAAATTTCGCCCAATTATACTGTAGTCAATTTAGAATCATGCGTTAGCGAACTCTATGAAACCATTAAAGTTACCATTCCAAAAAAATCGATTGAATTTATATTGATTAAAAGTTCAATGCCGGCCGAGTTTAATATTATTACTGACGATATAAAACTGAAGCAGGTTATTATTAATTTGTTGACCAATGCTATTAAGTTTACTGATGTAGGTATGGTCACTTTTGGTTACGAAATTGATGAAAAAAATGAGCAAATTCATTTCACTGTAAGAGACACGGGTCTTGGAATTGACGAACAAGAACACCAAAATATTTTTGATCGATTCAAACGAGTTGACAGTGATGTTTCTATAAAAGTTGGTGGTTTAGGGTTAGGTTTGGCTATTTCGAAAGCTTATGTGGAGCTGCTGGGCGGAAGTATTTCCTTAGAATCTAAAGTAGGGAAAGGTTCTACTTTTTACTTTTCAATTCCGTTAAAATATGCTAAGGTTGACAATATCATGGTTAGACCGGTCAACAACCTTGAGGTCACAAAATCAGACAGCAAATTAATTTTGATAGCCGAAGATGATAATATCAATTTCTTATTGTTCCAAAAAATGATGCAGCATAAGAATTATGAAATCATCAGAGCAATAAACGGTAGGGAAGCCGTAGAAATTTGTTTGGGCAACCCTAATATTGACTTGGTTTTAATGGATATAAAAATGCCTATTATGACAGGTTTTGAAGCTATCGAACAAATCCAACCGATGCGTCCGAATTTGCCAATCATTGCACAAACAGCTTATTCTTCTTCAGAAGACAAGGCCAAAATTGAAGAAGCCGGATTTACGGATTATATTACAAAACCATTAGATAGAGAGCGATTGTTTGAATTGTTGACCAAGTATTTATAAAAAAAAGCATGATGAGTTATAAAGAAATTGTTGCCGTGTTGTTTTTTAGTTTGGTTACAATTCCTTTTTTTTCTCAAGAAAATATAGTCGTAGCCGATAGCATTGCGGAGGACGAAAAGAAACTGAATTTAAAGGTAGATATTGCCAGCCGATACCTTTGGCGTGGACAATGTTGGGGCGGCGATTATGTTGCGATTCAACCTTCCTTTGAATATGCCGTTACACCAAAACTGACACTGGGTTTTTGGGCTACTACCAATTTCAAAAGCGACTATTTTTATCCCGATGCTGTTTCGGCTTACAAAGGATATCAAGAGATTGATTTTTATTTGACTTATCAAATCAATGATTTTTTGCAATTCCAACTTTGGGATTATTATTGGCCATCGGTTAGTAGGGTAGAAGGTGTTGATAACGGATTTTTCAATTACGGAAGCGATGGTTCGAAAACGGTTGACGCGATGCTGTATTTAGATTTTTCGGAAGGTTATAAATATCCCTTCAACGCCACGATAAGTACTTTGGTAGCCGGAAATGACTTCCGATATGATAGCAATGGTGAAAATCCAAAACAAAATTTCACAACTTATCTTGAATTAGGCTACACTTTTGCTTTCTTTGAAAATGCAACTTCAAAAGTGTTACAAAATATTGAGATTTCGCCCGTTGTTGGTGCAGTTTTAAATAACAAAGCAGCATATTATACTTATGCCGATTATGATAAAGTTTCTTTCACAAATATAGGTGTAACTGCTTCTAAAGAATTTGATTTAGGCCACGGTATTTCGATGCCAATTGCTTTGAATTACACACACAATGGCGCTTCAAAAAACACTGAGCTTTTCGGGAAAAATTTCTGGGTAATAACGCTAAGTTTTAGTTACTGAACTGGTTCACCATAAAGGTCAAACTCAGTAGCATCAATGATTTTTACATTGACAAATTCTCCGGTTTTAACGTAGAAATTCGCAGCGTCAATCAACACTTCGTTGTCTACATCAGGACTGTCAAATTCAGTTCTTCCGATGAAATACTGACCTTCTTTTCGGTCAATAATACATTTGAAAGTTTGCCCGATTTTTTCTTGGTTTAAGTCCCAAGAAATTTGCGATTGTAAATCCATTATTTCCATAGCACGCGCTTGCTTTACTTCATCCGGAACATCATCTTCCAAGGAATAAGCATGCGTATTTTCTTCGTGAGAATATGCAAAACAACCCAATCTTTCAAATTTCATTTCTTGAACCCAATCTCTCATGATTTCAAAATCTTCCTGAGTTTCTCCCGGATAACCTACGATTAAAGTCGTTCTGATGGTCATTCCCGGAACAGCTTCTCGGAATTCTTTTAGCAATTTGGTGGTTTTTTCTTTTGTCGTTCCTCTTCGCATAGATTTCAAAATATTATCTGAAATGTGTTGCAACGGAATATCGATATAATTACAGATTTTTGGTTCGCGTTTCATCAAATCCAAAACATCCATTGGGAAACCGGTTGGGAAAGCATAGTGTAAACGAATCCATTCGATGCCTTCTACTTTTACTAAATTTTCAAGCAATTCAGCTAAGTTTCTTTTTTTGTATAAATCTAAACCGTAGTACGTTAAATCTTGAGCGATAAGAATCAATTCCTTTACGCCGTTTTTAGCCAAACCTTCAGCTTCTTTGACTAGTTTTTCAATGGATTGCGAAACGTGCTTGCCACGCATAATCGGAATGGCACAAAAGCTGCACGGTCTATCACAACCTTCAGCAATTTTTAAATAAGCATAGTTTTTTGGCGTGGTGGTTAAACGTTCGCCAAGTAACTCATGTTTGTAATCTGCACCTAAAGCTTTTAATAATAAGGGTAATTCTGTGGTGCCGAAATATTGGTCAACATTCGGAATTTCTTTCTCTAAATCGGGACGGTATCTTTCAGAAAGACAACCGGTAACAAAAACTTTGTCTACTAAGCCTCTTTCTTTTTTATCGGCATATTCAAGAATCGTATTTACTGATTCTGCTTTGGCATTATCAATAAAACCGCAGGTGTTAATCACCACAATGTTTCCTTCTTGTTCATGTGCTACCTCTTTGCCACTGGCTTTTAATTGCCCCATTAAAACCTCACTATCGTAAGTGTTTTTAGAACATCCAAGGGTAATGACATTGATTTTGTTTTTCTTTAAAGACTTAGTTCTCATAGATTTAATTCCGATTATTGGGAAAGCGTGCAAAATTACGGTTTTATTTCTAATTAGCCTGTTGACTTTCAAAAATAAAAAAACCATCTCGTTATTGAGATGGTTTGGGTTTGTAGTAGATGCGGATTAGAAATTCACAGAATAACTAACCGTTACATTATTGTTGTATCTGCTGATTCTCGCCGGATCTGTCATGCCCGAAGAGACAAAAGCTTGATTGCTATTTCTGTGGTCATAAGAGTAAGCTAAATCTAATCGGCTTTCGCCAAAATTATAACCAATTCCACCGGTATATCCGGTTAAGTCACCAAAAGCTTGGTCTACTTTATAAGGACTTTCTTCAAATCGATAGCCTGCTCTTAAACTCACTTGTTTGATTTTGAATTCGCCACCAACACGAACCTCAATAGCATTGTCTAACGCATTGTTCATAAAATTGTTGATGCCCATATAACTTGGATCGTTTTTAGGTTTTATTCTTGTAGCGCTGTAATCTTTGCTGGAAACATCAACACTTAATAATCCTTTTTTGCCAAAAATATATGCCAAACTGCCAGTCCATTTTCCGGGAGTTTGAACCGTGTAAGGTAAATACACTATAGGATCTTGAAATGAAAAAGGGAATTCATTACCGTCTTGATTGTTTAGACTACGTGTTCTAACTCCTTGTTGTAATTCGTCGGTTAATCTGAACCACGTTGGCGATTCATACGCGAGACCGATACGAACACTTTCTATAGGTTTTACAATTGCCCCTAAGTTGAATGAAAATCCGGAACCAGTTGTCCAAAGTCTGTTTTCAAAAAGAATTTCTGAAATGGTTGAACCGGTATCATAAAGCGGATTGTCATTGCTTTCATATACAGAAGACAACTTTTCAATGTTTACGAAATGGAAATTCAAATTTCCGCCAAGGAAAATAATATCTTTATAAGAAGCAGAAAAGTTACCGGATAGTTTACCATTATAACCAGTAGTAAAAACTTGGTTTTCTTGGTAATAGTTTCCACCAGTCGGAATGTTAGTGTAATAAGAATTGTTGTTAGGGACATTATTGGTCGGCTCAAAAATATAAGTGTCATAACCTAAATAAGCCTGTTGCTCATAAAAATTTAAATCATAATAACTGAAATCATTTAGCACACTAGTTGGAATGCCTTGAGCAATGTTTACAAAATAATTTCCTATAGAGTTATATGGATTGGTTCCTGCAGATAATACGCTATTGTTAAAGTTATTAGCGTTTTCATAATTTAAACCAATGGCAATTTTTTTCCAATCACTTTTGCTGTCAGCACCATTTTTAAAAATAAAAATAGCACCAGCTTGATTGATGTCTAGAGTACTATCCGTGTCATTGGTTGAAGTGCCAAAATAGCGAGATTTATTTTTGGCATTGTAAACAGAACCGGAAATCGTAGCAAAGTTATTGTTAAAAAAAATTGAACCTGCCGGATTAACATTAATGGCTGATAAATCACCACCAACGGCTCCAAAGGCACCACTCATCCCTCTGAATCTGGCAGTTCCGGTAAGATTGTCAACGGCTAGACGTATAACGTCATCCGGTGTGGTTTCTTGAGCTTGAACATTGGAAAATGACATTCCAATGCATAATAATAGTAAGTACTTTTTCATAGTATTTTTAATTTTTGTTCAAAAAAAACCTATGCAATAGTTTAACAAAGCATAGGTAAATAATAAATTAGTGAATTATCTTCTTCCGCCGCTGCCGGATCTTCCACCGCCGTAACTTCCGCCACCGCCTCCAGAGGAACGACCACCGCCATAGTTGCTTGGGCTTGAAGAACGTGTAGGGGCAGATTCAGTTCTCACATTTCCTCTTGGTTGAGAGGTGTTTGTGTTTGGTCTAGGTGAAGTGTTATTGTAATTTCTTGGAGTAGAAGAATTATTTCTCGTTGGAGTGGAATTAGAATTGTTTCGAGTAGGATTAAAGGTGGAATTCCTGGTATTGATAGAGTTGTTTCCTCTTACACCATAATTAGACGCATTTCTGACACCATATCTTGAATTGTTAGTTCTGTTTCCAACTCCAAATGAAGAGCCTCTTCTTCCTCCATTGTGATAGTGATAATAATTGTTGTAGTAACCACCATACCAATTGTTGTAACCATAATAGCCGCCATACCAAGGGCTATACCAACCGCCCCAGCCAACATTCCAACCCGGACCGTACCAATTGTTCCAACCCCAACCCCATGATGGCCCCCAGTTGCTCCAACCCCAGTAATTGCCGTACCAGTAATTGTTCCAGTAGCCGTAACCCCAGCTGTTGTCATAAACATTAACGGTTACTGACTGTGGGTTACTTCCCCAACTTGCGTTGTTGTTATAGTTTTGGGTATTGTTTGCTGTTGAGTCGTTACTTACAGAAGTATAGTTTTCAACATTTGTAAATGTTTCCGACTCTTTATTCAGGTCGCTAAAGTATTCTTGGTATTTATTGCTTTGAGAATTGTCATTTGACACAGTTTCTCGTCTCTTAGTTTCTGAACTTCCATAAACTCCATCAGAATCGTAATAAGAACTGTTTTGGTAGGAGCCACATGAGGTAATTGTAATTGCCACAATCCCTAAGAGGTAAAATAGGGGCAATCTTCGACTAAATAAATAATAAGTTTTCATATCTATAGCATTTTTATTGTTGGACTATACAAAAATAGTTAGTTTTGTCGAACTATTTAGTTAAAAAAAGTTAAACAATTTTTATGCCAAATTATTCAATATGAGTAAGAACCTAACAAAAAGAGAAGAAGATTATTCCAGATGGTATAACGAACTGGTCGTCAAAGCTGATTTAGCTGAGAATTCAGGGGTTAGAGGTTGTATGGTGATCAAACCATACGGCTATGCTATTTGGGAAAAAATGCAAGCAGAATTAGACAGAATGTTTAAAGAAACAGGTCATAGTAATGCCTATTTTCCTCTTTTTGTACCCAAAAGCATGTTTGAGGCTGAAGAAAAGAATGCAGAAGGTTTTGCCAAGGAATGTGCTATCGTAACACACTACCGATTAAAAAACGATCCTGATAAACCGGGGAAATTAATGGTTGATCCCAATGCTAAATTGGAAGAAGAACTAATTGTTCGTCCAACCAGTGAAGCCATTATTTGGTCTACATATAAAAATTGGGTTCAATCTTATAGAGATTTACCTTTGTTAATCAACCAATGGGCGAATGTCGTTCGTTGGGAAATGAGAACCAGATTATTCTTGAGAACTGCAGAGTTTTTATGGCAAGAAGGACATACTGCGCATGCCACCAAACTAGAAGCTATTGAAGAGTCTGAAAAGATGATGCATGTCTATGCGGATTTTGCTGAAAACTTTATGGCTATTCCGGTTATCAAAGGGTTAAAAACGGAAACTGAACGCTTTGCGGGTGCGGAAGAAACTTATTGTATAGAAGCTTTAATGCAAGACGGAAAAGCTTTGCAAGCGGGTACTTCCCATTTCTTAGGGCAAAATTTTGCCAAAGCTTTTGATGTAAAGTTTGCCAACCAAGAAGGAAAGCAAGAACATGTTTGGGGTACATCATGGGGTGTTTCTACGCGTTTGATGGGTGCGTTGGTTATGACACATTCCGATGACAATGGATTAGTGTTACCTCCAAATTTGGCTCCAATACAAGTGGTTATCGTTCCGATTTTCAAAACAGATGAAGAGTTTGATAATATCTCAGATGTTGCTAATGATTTGGTAGCTCAATTCAGAAAATTAGGCATTTCCGTGAAGTTTGACAATAGAACGACTCAAAAACCGGGTTTCAAATTTGCTGAATGGGAATTGAAAGGTGTGCCAGTGAGGATTGCTATTGGGCCAAAAGATTTAGAAAACGGAACTTTCGAAATTGCTCGACGTGATACTTTGACTAAAGAAGTAGTCGATAAAGAAGGTGCTGTCAATTATATTACGGACTTGTTGGAGCAAATTCAGAAAGATTTATTCAATCGTGCATTGGATTTTAGAAATACGCATATTACTGAAGTAAATTCTTTTGAAGAGTTTAAAGAAGTTTTAGAAAGCAAGACCGGTTTTATCTCTGCCCATTGGGACGGAACTCCGGAAACGGAAGAAAAAATCAAGGATTTGACCAAAGCAACCATACGTTGTATTCCTTTAGATCAAAAAAAGGAAGAAGGAACTTGTGTTTTTTCCGGAAGCAAATCCACTGGTAGAGTGCTCTTTGCAAAAGCATATTAATAAAAATCAGAAAAAAAATAGTTGCGCTCTTGTGTGATTGAAAAATAATTGTATTTTTGCAACCGCAATTTTAAGCAAAGTTGGCCCGTTCGTCTATCGGTTAGGACGCATGGTTTTCATCCATGTAAGAGGGGTTCGATTCCCCTACGGGCTACAATATTTAAGGCTTAATGGCCCGTTCGTCTATCGGTTAGGACGCATGGTTTTCATCCATGTAAGAGGGGTTCGATTCCCCTACGGGCTACAGATTAGTTGTAAATTAGTTTTATAGAACAAGAGTTCAGTGTCTCGAATTGTTGTTTTATTAGTTAAAACCAAAGTGATTATGTTTAATTGTGGGAGGTTTTTCTTTTTTAACTAAATATTTTATTATTAATTACAATTAAATTACAAGAAAATGGCAAATCACAAGTCAGCTTTAAAAAGAATCAGAAGCAACGAAAAGAAAAGAGTGTTGAACAGATACCAACACAAAACAACTCGTAACGCAATCAAAGCGTTAAGATTGGCTACAGATAAATCAGATGCTTCTGCTAAATTGTCTGCTGTTATTTCTATGATTGACAAATTGGCTAAGAAAAATATCATTCATGATAACAAAGCAGCTAATTTAAAATCTAAATTAACTAAACACGTTTCTAAGTTATAATCTAACTTATTGTAAGCTTATAAAAAAAAGTCCCGATAACTCGGGACTTTTTATTTTATATTAATCTGGAATCTAAAATCCGGGTTTTAAAATCTCGAGCATTTCTTTAGTTATAGGCTTTGAAAGAAAGTCAATCACCATAGGGTAACTTTTTGCTTTTACTACATCTTGAGGGTCAATTGTAGACGATAGCACAATAAACTTAGCTTCTTTAAATACATCCTGATAATCATTTTGAAGGTAGTTGTCTAAAAACTCCCAACCATTCATTATAGGCATGTTTAAGTCTAAAAATATCAATTTTGGATAGGATACGTTCACATCGAGTTTGTATTCCGGAGCCAATTTATTAAAGTAGTCAATGGCCTCTTCGCCGTTTTTGGCAGTCAGTACTTCATTGGCAAAAGCAACTCTTTCAATGACTTTTTTACAAAGCATCAAAGTTATGGCATCATCGTCTACACAAAGTATTTTTTCGAGCATTTGAAAGGATTAATTATTCTTAAATGTTATGGTAAAGGTTGTTCCTTTACCTACTGTGCTTATTACGTTTATTGTTCCGCCCATGGCTTCTACTTGTGATTTTACTAAATACAATCCCAATCCTTTACTGTCAGGGTGATCGTGGAATCTTTGGTACAAACCAAAAATTTTATCCTTATTTCTAACCAAATCAATTCCGATTCCATTGTCTTTAAACGTAAGGATTAAATCATCATCTACTACTTTTGAGGAGATGTTTACTCTTAATTGTTTGCCTTCGCTTCTGTATTTTATAGCGTTCGTCAGTAAATTTAAAAAAATACTTTCTAAATAAGATTTATTAATATTTAAAATAGTCACCTCTTCTAAATCTATTTTCAATATAGGCTTGTGCAATCCTATCAAAAAGCTCAATTGATTAAAGACATTTTCAAATATTTCCTTAATTAATACTTTCTCTTTTTGGATTGACGGATTGTCTTTGATAATAACAACTTTAACCAAATCATTGATAGTTTCATTTAATAAATGAGTAGACTTGGAGAAGCCGTCAATGATTTCTTTTAATTCCGGGTTTTCAATTGGCATGTCTTCCACCAAATTTAACAAACCGGTTAAATTAGATAAAGGTGCTCTTAGGTTGTGCGAAGTGATATAAGAGAATTGTTTTAAGTCTTTATTGTTTTGCGTTAATTCACGAATCAGTTGCTCTCTTTCTTTTACTTTGTTCTTTTCTTCAGTAACATCTCTTTGAATCGATATCCAGTGGGAGTGTTCCCCATCTTTGTTAGTTACCGGAATCATAGAAAAGTTAATCCAAAACTCTTCCCCATTTTTTTTATAGCTAATGGTTTCAATAAAACATTCTTTATAGTCTTGGATGGCTGTTTTTAGTCTGTCAAATTCTAAAATGTCAGATTTCGAACCAAAGAACATTACCGGAGATTTCCCAATCACTTCATTGGCTTTGTAGCCAGTCATATCGGTAAAAGCCGAATTGACAAAGATGATATTCGGAATTACTTCACTAGAAGTGTCGATATCCGTAATCATTACAGCATCTTTACTTTGTGTAATTACCGTTTCGAGCAATCTCAATCGTTGTTCTTCTTCTTTTTGTTTGGTAATATCCTGAATGGCTCCAATCATTCTGATAGGTTTGCCTTCTTTGTCTTTTACTAAAAAACCCCTGTCAAAAACATATCTATAAGTGCCATCCGCACATTGAAAACGGTATTCGTCTTGCCATTTCTCTGTTTTTTGTTCCAAAAAGGAATAGAGTTTTACAGACATCTTTAAACTGTCTTCGGGGTGAATTCTTTCAAACCACCATTTTGAAGTTTTGCCTATTTCTTCTTTTTTATACCCAAAAACCCCTTGAATTCCTTTATTCCATAAAAAACTATCATCTTCAATTTTCCAATCCCAAATGGTGTCACTCGTCGCTTTGGCAACGATATCATAACGTTCGTTGGATTCAATGATTTCATTATTGGTAATCTGTAGTTTCTCAAAAACAGATTTGTTGTTTTGGGAATTTTGATTGAGAATGACATTTAAAATGATTCCCGAGATAGCAATAAAAATAAAGTCCCGAATGTAAAAGTATATGGAGGAATCAGGAGAAGTTTTGATATAATCTAAAAAAAATTGATGACCGAGTACAGCCACCAGCATTAAAATAAGGACGTACGCTAATGTTATTTTAGTAGAATTATTTTTCATTACTCCAAATATATAGATTTTCAAATAAGTTTTAAAATTTAGCTAAAAACTTATTAAGTATTTTATAAACTTTATGCTCAATTTTAATAAAGTGTAAACTAATTTGTTATTGGTTTTTTATATAAAAATAAAGTGTACCTTTGCACCCACAAAAAAGCACACATGGAATCTATTAGAAACATTGCAATTATTGCTCACGTTGACCACGGAAAAACGACTTTGGTTGACAAAATTATGTATCACTGTCAGTTATTTCGCGAAAATGAGAACACAGGTGATTTAATTCTTGACAACAATGACTTAGAACGTGAAAGAGGAATTACGATTACTTCTAAGAACGTTTCGGTTGTATATAAAGGAACTAAAATCAACATTATTGATACTCCTGGTCACGCCGATTTTGGTGGAGAAGTAGAAAGAGTATTGAACATGGCTGACGGAGTTTGTCTTTTAGTAGATGCTTTCGAAGGACCAATGCCACAAACGCGTTTTGTGTTGCAAAAAGCCATCGACTTAGGATTAAAGCCTTGTGTGGTTATTAATAAAGTAGATAAAGAAAACTGTACTCCGGAAGAAGTACACGAAAAAGTATTCGACTTAATGTTCGAATTAGGCGCAGAAGAATGGCAGTTGGATTTTCCAACCGTTTATGGTTCAGCCAAAAATAACTGGATGTCTGACCACTGGGAAAACCAAACGTCAAACATCGAGCCTTTATTAGATATGGTTGTTGAGCATGTACCAGCGCCAAAAGTATCTGAAGGAACACCTCAAATGTTAATTACTTCGTTAGATTTCTCTGCTTTTACAGGACGTATTGCTATCGGTCGTTTAGAAAGAGGTATCTTAAAAGAAGGAATGCCCATTTCTTTGGTAAAAAGAGATGGTACTGTTACAAAATCTAGAATTAAAGAATTACATACTTTTGAAGGTCTTGGGCGTAAAAAAGTAACAGAAGTAATTGCCGGAGATATATGTGCTATTGTTGGTGTTGAAGGTTTTGAAATTGGTGATACTATTTCTGATTTTGAAAATCCAGAAGGGTTAGCTTCTATTGCTATCGATGAGCCAACAATGAGTATGTTGTTTACCATTAATGACTCTCCTTTCTTTGGTAAAGAAGGTAAGTTTGTAACATCACGTCACATTAGAGATCGTCTGACTAAAGAGTTAGAGAAAAACCTAGCGATGAAATTGGGTGAAACCGATTCAGCGGATAAATTTATGGTTTTTGGTCGTGGAGTACTTCACTTATCGGTTTTGATCGAAACCATGAGAAGAGAAGGGTATGAATTGCAAATTGGTCAACCACAAGTTATCATCAAAGAAATTGATGGTGTAAAATGTGAACCAATTGAGGAATTAACTATCGATTTACCAGAGCATTTATCAGGTAGAGCTGTTGAGTTCGTTACTATGCGTAAAGGTGAAATGCTGAGTATGGAAACTAAAGGGGAACGTATGATTGTTAAATTTAATATTCCATCTCGTGGAATTATTGGATTGCGTAATCAATTGCTTACTGCTACTGCTGGTGAGGCGATTATGGCACACCGTTTTATAGGATACGAACCTTTCAAAGGAGAAATTGCCGGACGTAACAAAGGTTCATTAATTTCTATGGAAAAAGGAAAAGCCATTCCGTATTCTATCGATAAATTACAAGATCGTGGTAAGTTTTTTGTTGAACCAAATGCCGAAATTTACGAAGGTCAGGTAATCGGAGAAAACTCACGTGGTGATGATATGAGTGTAAACGTAACTAAAGAGAAAAAACAATCTAACGTTCGTTCTTCTGGAAATGATGAAAAAGCCAGAATTATTCCACCGATTATTTTCTCATTGGAAGAAGCTTTAGAGTACATCCAAAAAGATGAATATGTTGAGGTAACACCTAAATCGATTCGTTTGAGAAAAATCTATTTGAATGAAAACGACAGAAAACGTTTTAAAATATAATGAATAGCGACATGATTTATCGTGTCGAATTTTAAAAAAGAAAAACCTTTCAGAAATGAAAGGTTTTTTTATGCTCAAAATTTCGGGTTCCAAAACTATTATTCAAAAAATAATACTTTTGTGTAAAGAAGACATTGCTTTTTTCAAATCTAAAAAATCGATATGCCAAAAATTAAACTCATTGGTAAACTACTTTTTGCTTTTACTTTTCTAGGCTTAACCAATGTCAATGCGCAATATGATGTTGATTCCTTAAAAACGATTATTGCCAATCCCAAACTTCATGATACGACTAAGTTGGCTACTCTTTCAATAGTAATTAATAATACTATAGAGGATAAAGAGTTGAAGCAGTATATTGATTTGTTGGGTGAAATTTCAAAAAAAAATCTGCAAAAAAAAATCAAAGACGAGGATTTGCATAGAAAGTATACCAGTTATTTGGCTTCCTATTACCATAGTCTAAGTGCACGCTACGAATTAGATAAAGAGCAACAATTAAAATATATTAACCAGTCAATACAATTGTACAATTCTATAAAAATGTACGATGAAGCCAGCTATGCACTGGTTAGTAAAGGCGTATTGTTGGATAGAAGAAACGAAAGTTTAAAAGCTATAGACTGTTATTATAAAGCATTAAAATATTTTGAATTTCAAAAAGACAAAAGTTACGAAGGGATTTCATATGTATATTCTAAGTTAGGCTATACGTTTGGGAAAATAAAAAATAACCCTATGTCAATAAAATATTTTAAAAAGGCAATCTACTTTATTGATAAAATTGCTACTGATAACCACATACAGTATCAAGAGCAAAAAAGTTTATTGTATATCAATATAGGCTCGGTGTATCTGGAAATGAAAGATTACAAAAATGCCGGTGCTAATTTTGATCTCGGAATTGAATTGTCGAAGAAAAACAATGGACATTTTAATACCAGTATAGCCTTGTCAAAGTTAGCGGTGATTGATATGCATTTTAACCGTTTAGACGAAGCAGAACAAAAACTCTTAAAGGCAAAATTATTGTCACCAAGTCCGGTGACGACATCTTATTCGTTGGTAAATTTGGGTAAAGTATATTTTAAAAAGAAAAACTATGAGGAAGCCCAAAAAAACCTTACAGAAGGATTAAAGTTAAGCAAATTTCTTAGAAATATTGATTTGCAACAGCAATCATACGAATTACTATACCAAATTAATAAGCTAAAAGGCAATTACAAAGAGTCGACAGCAATGCTCGAGTTATTCATTAAAATGTCGGACTCAACCAAAGAAGAAGGTGTTAAGAATGAGTTGAAGCAACAACAAATGAAACATGAGTATCAAAAGAAAGAGTTCCTTTATAAAATCGCTACAGAAAGAAAAAACGCCGTTAAAAACAATTGGCTCATAGGACTTGCAGCCGTTCTTTTAATACTACTTATAGCCTCTTATTTTTTATACCGAAACTACAAACAAAAGCAAGCCATTGCCCATTTTGAAAAGAACGAACTCAACCGGAAATTGTTGTTAAGTCAGATGAATCCCCATTTTATTTTTAATTCCATAGATAATATTCAGAGTCTGATTTACAACAAACAAGACGCAGCAGCCGTCAATTATTTAACCAAATTCTCCAAATTAACCCGACAGATTCTTGAAAATTCTAACGAAAGTTACATCACTTTAAGTGAAGAATTGGCTATGATTGACAACTATTTGGTGATTCAGCAACTGTTGTACAATAACAAATTCGATTTCCATATTAACGTTGATGATTCTATTGATACTGAGAACATTTTATTACCGCCGATGTTGACACAACCCTTCATAGAAAATGCCATCAAACACGGCTTAAAAAACACGACTGAGAAAGGTCAAATCAATATCAATTTTGAGTTTGCTAACGAAAAACTGTTTTTTGAGATACTCGATAATGGTGTCGGTTTTACAGCGAATGAAACCGTCAATAAAAAGTCATTGGCCATGAAAATCACCAAAGAACGACTCGTCAATATCTCTAAGAAAAGCAATTTTGAAGTCCAAATAGAAAACAGCGTCGACGACCAAAAAAGAGTTGTCGGTGCCAAAGTATTTTTTGAGATTCCTTATATTTACGATAATTAAATCCGCCTATGTTACGAGCTGTTGTTATTGATGATATTGATTCGATCCGAATAAAAAATATCGATATTATTAAATCGAATTGTCCCAATATTGCAATAATTGGTCAGGCGAATAGTGTAGAAAGCGGCGTGAGTTTGATAAAACAAATTGTTCCGGATATTGTTTTTCTTGACGTAGAAATGCCAGACGGAACCGGTTTTGATTTACTTCAAAAGCTAAAACCAATCAATTTTAAAGTCATTTTTATTACCGGTTATGAAGATTTTGCCATCAGGGCTTTTCGTTTTAGCGCCATTGATTATTTGCTAAAACCTTTGGATCCCAATGATTTAATTGAAGCGGTAAACAAAGCCGAAGAATCACTTAGCAAAGACGTATTGGAACTCAAATTAAACACTTTATTCTCCAATTTAGAACGTCCAAAAAACCTGCAAAAATTGGTTTTAAAAACCGCAGAGAAGATCTATTCGGTCAATATCCAAGACATCGTGAATTGTGAATCGGATAAAAATTACACCACTTTTTACTTTATCAATGCTCCAAAATTGGTCGTTTCTACCACTTTAAAAGAATACGAAACGCTACTCAAACCGTTTCATTTTTTCAGAGCGCATCAGTCGCATTTAATCAACATGCTTTATTTTGATCACTTCATCAAAACTGATGGTGGCAATACCATTGTGATGAAAAACAAAAACAAAATTCCACTCGCCATCCGTAAAAAAGAAGAATTTTTGGCACTGATTGACACCCTTTAGTCTTATCGCTTAAAACGAATTTCACCACATAGTCTGCAAACTTTCACGTACGACTACCGAATGTTCATTTGCCAAATTTGAGGATTTTTTAAGTTTTACTTTTGATTTGTAAATCGTAAAGAATTAATAACCAACTAAATTAGAAACAAATGAAAAAGATAGTTTTACTACTCGCAATTTTAATCGGTCATTCTGTAAGTGCTCAAATAAAAGTAAAAGTAAACGATAAATTGGTCACAGAAGGCACTTCGTTCAAAGCTGAAGACATCTCAAAAATGGAACTGGCTTTCGATAAACCCAAAAAACTAAGTTACTATGGACTAGGCCGACTTTATTTTTGGGTAGAAATTCTGAAAGAAAGTGGCAACTCGTATGAAGATTACCGCATTGCTGTTGATGGCGCTAATGCTATAGAAGCGTTTCTTATGGATGTAAACGATTTTAAAACATTTTATGCCGATGGTAAAGTTTCTTTTAACTTTAAAATCAGAAGTTCGAGTAAACAATTAAGCCTTCCTGAACTTTTTTTACTAGCCGGTCGTTGGGCTGACCAAAAAACACTTAAAATTAGAGTTTCGTTATTCTTTAGAGATAAGGTTGGATATGAAAAATATGGAGATGCGGTTGAATTGGTAAAACCACTTACCATCAATGTTGACAATGCTTATTTCTATGCACAAGGGCAAAAAGAAAAAGAGGCTGAAAAAGTAGCAGCCGATACTAAGAAAGCTGAAGACGTCAAGAAAGCCGAAGAACAAAAGAAAGCAGCCGAAGAAGAAGAGAAAAAAGGCAAAGGCAAAAAAGTGCTCAAGAAAGTATTGGGCTGGTAATTTTAACCATTTAAAACTAGAAATATGAAGAAAACAATCTTAGTGATTACAGCAACAACGGCATTATTTTTTGCCTCATGCGCCGACAAAACAAACAAGACAGAAGGCGAAGCGACATCAGTCGAAAGCACTCAAGCTGAACCTGAGAAAGCTGCCGAACCTGAAGAAGCCACCATCGTAGGCACTTGGAAACTGTCTGATATCGATTTAGGAATGGAAGCGCCAAAAGGCAAAGAGCAAGCCTTAGAAGACATGAAAAAGAAAATGATTGCCGAAACCGTGTATACTTTCAATGCAGACGGAACGATGACTTTCAAAAACCCAATGGTTCCGGAAACGCCGGCAACTTATACACAGGAAGATTCTAAAATTATTATTACAGACAATAAAACCAAAAAAGCGGAAACCATCAGTGTAGAAGAATTAACGGCTGAAAAACTGGTTTTGTCCAGCGAACAAGGCGGTAGAAAAGCTGTAATGACTTTTTCAAAATAAGTAAAAGGTTTAATTCAATTCAAAACCATCGGCGCAAGTTGGTGGTTTTTTTATTATACAAAGCAGGCAAAAAATAACTTTCATAACCTAAATAATAGTAATTGATGATTAACTTATTTTAGCAATGGATGCCATTTGGATTGTTTCTTAATGACTAATAAAGAAATGCCATAGCGATGAAAGACAAAAAATTAGTTCCGTTTTGACATCCACAAAAAAAAGAGTTTTGGAACTAATTGACACTCTTTAGTCTTATCGCTTAAAACGAATTTCCCGCAATAGTCTGCAAACTTTCATGTAAGGATATCGAATGTTCATTTACCTTATGGTGCTTTTTTTTAATCTTTAGTTTTATGGTCTGTATTATAATACAACATTTAAAACTGAATAAAAATGAAAGCGATTATTATCCATCATCTTCACCAAAAAATTGCAATAGTCTTAATTGCTAGTGCTCTTTTTTTTTCAACAACAATTTTAGGACAGTGTACTAATGGAACGGGAACTGTTTCAGCCTTTACACCCAATTACTCGGGGAATATTGAAACCATTCAAAGTATTAGTGCGGGTCACTTTGCCAAGGTAAATATACTACCCAATAAGTATTATACTTTTGTGTCTTCTCTTCAAAATCAACAATCCAATGGTTATACAGGCTTTATTACCATTACTAATGAAGACGGTTCTTTGGTTTTAGCGAATGGTTATGGGAGTTCACCTCTATTTTGGCAATCCAATTCAGATACAGGTGTTATTCGATATTATATTCACGGTTCTTCTAATTGTACTACTTCAGTGGCACAATATAATTATTCTATTGTAAGTTATAATTCTCTTTGTTCCGCGCCAACAAATTTGACTACCACTAATATCACTAACAGCAGTGCGACTCTAAATTGGACACCACCTGCTTCGCCTCCCGGAAATGGTTATCAATATTATATCAGTCAGGACAGTACTCCGCCGCTTAATACCGATTCAACACCTCCAACAGGTTACTCATTAACTAATAGTAAAGTTATTAATAACCTCAATCAAAATACCACTTACCGTTGGTGGGTTCGATCTAGTTGCGGAACCCAAAATAGTATTTGGGTATATTATGGTGCTTTTACTACCGCTGCAACCATTTGTAACCAACCTTCTAATTTGTCAATAAGTGCCATAACAGGAAATTCTGCATTATTGTCATGGACAGCTCCTTCACCAACTCCTTCGGATGGCTATCAATATTATTTTAATACTACCGGCACCACACCAATCACTCAATTTGATACTGATAATACTAGTGTTACCTTGAATAACTTGCAACCTAGTACGACCTATTATTATTGGGTAAAGTCTGTTTGCGGTTTTAATATATTTAGTCCTTGGCTTTTTGGAGGCTCTTTTACTACTTTGAACGGACAGTTTTGTAATGTTGCAGAGTATGGATTATATCCTTCCGCGACATTTACACCTACTTGTACAGGAACAGCAGAAAATATTGCTATTGATGCCTACTCGGGCGAATATAGTAATGTGGCCATTAATGCTAATACTAATTATACTTTCTCAAGTTCTGTTGCTACCGATTATATTACATTGACGAGTCAAGATGGAAGCACACTCTTAACAAATGGAACAACACCTTTGTCGTGGAATTCAGGAACCAACTCAGGAATTATACGTTATTATTTTCATAAAAGCGTTGCTTGTGATAGCGAAAACATTGAACGAACCCGTTCTATAACTTGTAACAGTACAGCAAGTTGTCTTCCGCCTTCTAATTTATCGAGTTTTAATGTAGGTAGTTCAACTGCCTCTATCAGTTGGACCGCAGCTGTATCCAATCCATCATTATACGATGTTTATTTCAGCACTTCAAATACTGCTCCTAATGCGGCAACAATACCCAACGGAAGTATAGGTACAACGGCAGCAACCTTAAGTAGTTTATCCGTATCAACTACTTATTATTTTTGGGTAAGGTCTAACTGTAATCCATTGGTTAGCTCATGGGTTTCCGGCGGAAGTTTTACGACAACGGCTACTCCTTGTAACGTGCCTTCCAATATTACAAAGACAAATATTACGAGTAGTGCAGCTCAAATTAATTGGACGGCTGCATCGCCAACACCAAGCAATGGTTATCAGTTTTACTATAGTACCATTAATACAGCACCAATAGTTTCAACAACACCATCAGGAAATGCTACAGCTAATAGTACGAATCTCTCTGGCTTAGTTGCTGCAACAACCTATTACATTTGGTTGCGTTCCAATTGTGGTGCATCACAAAGTGTTTGGGTTTCCGGAGGTAGCTTTACCACACTTGCAGCTACTTGCAATCCGCCATCAAGTTTGACCAGTAGCGGAATTACAAGTAGTACGGCACAAATTAGTTGGACAGCAGCATCGCCAGCTCCAACGCAATACGATGTTTATTTTAGTACTTCAAATACAACTCCCACTGCAGCAACAACTCCGGTTGGAAGCATAACCGGCGTAGCTGCTAATATAATTGACTTAACGGCCGGCACAACCTATTATTTTTGGGTACGTTCCAATTGTGGTTCATCAAACAGCGCATGGGTTTATGGAGGTAGTTTCACTACAATAGCTCAAGGCGCTTGTATTGATGCCTTATACGGACAATATCCAGAACAACAATTCACTCCAAATTGCACCGGAAGTTTTCAAACGATTGTTACAGACGCTTATGCCGGAGAATTCTCTTTTGTAGATGTTTATCCTAACAGAACCTATACTTTTAGCAGTTCGGTTGCAACAGATTTTATCACCATTGGTGATGGAAATCAAACAATGGTTTACACGAGCGGAATCACACCACTGACCTGGAATTCGGGATCTGTTACTGACGTGGTTAGGTTTTATCTGCATACAAACTCAAGCTGTGGTTCTCAAAATGTAAATAGAATAAGATCAGTGAAATGTTCGAACACTTTAGAGGTAGAGGATAATCAAATGGAAAGCTTGTTGTTGTTTCCCAATCCAACCACAAACTTACTACATGTTACTTATAGTACTATAATTGATAGTGTGTTTATCTATAACATTTTAGGTCAATTGGTTGCAAAACAAAACATTCAAGCTAAGACAGGAATCATCAATTTATCGGAAGTCTCTGCAGGTACTTATTTTGTTAAAGTGTTATCCGGTGAGAATTTAAAAACCCTCAAAGTCATCAAAGAATAACAATAATTTCTATAAACCAAAAGAAAACCCTTTCAGTCTCGAAGCTTCGGGAGAGAGGGGTTTTTATTTACTTCATCAGTTCGCTTTGCTCGTGTGGAGCTATTTCCCGCTTTCCGCGCTACATGGTAGCCAGCTGCAATCGGGGCTAGGGTTTAGTGTTAAGTCACAATTTTTAGTCCACATTTTCACTCACAGCTTTAAAAAATCTGTATAAATCAGTCTAATCTGTGTCATCCGTGTTCCCAAAAAGAAGTCAGGCAATTTTCTATTTCCTCAACAAGAACTCCAACGGAATAGGCAATCGTTCTGCCCAAGCTTCTTCTGAATGATTTTTTCCTGGAAAGAATTTGGTCAGCCAGTTGTCAGAGGTAAATCCTTTTTCAATCATAACAGCATCTGCTTTCTCTTGCAACGGCGGATACAAAGCATCTAATGTCTGGTCGCCATAATCAAAGTAAATTCTGTTCGTTTTAGGATTCGGTAGATTTTTTCTCAAGTAAGTATAAAAAGCCTCCGGAATCGGATTGTTTTCTACGGCAAAAATCCCGGGCCAATGGGTTGAAATACAAGCTGCCGCACCAAAAACATCGGGATATTCACAAATTGCATACATCGAAATCAAACCGCCCATACTTGAACCGGCAATGAACGTATTGTCTTTATCTGTTAAGGTAGAAAAATTGAGGTCAATAAAAGGTTTCAATTCTGTCACCAAAAATTTCAAATACAAATCGGAGTAAGGTTTGAAAACCGCTTTAGTTCTTCCTGCTTTTTGCAATTGAGCTGTGATAGTATCTCTTTGCACTGGTGTCAAACTTTCGTAAGGCTTTTGCGGAAAGTATTCCGGATGTCTTTTCTCGGGGATATTCCAAATCCCAACAACAATGAATTTCTTGACTTTGCTTTCTGCATTTAATTTGCCCGCAACTTCATCTACTTCCCAAGCTTGCTGGTTCCAAGTGGTTTCGGCGTCAAACAACATTTGACCGTCGTGCATATACAGTACAGCGTACTTTTCGTTCTCTGAATAATCATTGGGCAACCAAACATCCACATTTCGATCGTCCATAAATTGGGATTTGAAACTTTCAAACCGTTGTACTTTTCCTTTGGATACTTTGATGTTTTGCGCATTGGTAACCAAGCTTAAGAGTATAAAAAATAAGAAGGTCAATTTCATAAGTTATCGTATTAAAGCAAAATGTCCTTTGGTAAGTAGTTTGCCTAAATGGGTAATAGTAAACCAATAGTCATCGGCAAATAAAAGGCGACCATTATACGTGCCATCCCAACCAAAATCGGTGCCCGAAAATTGCGTAATTACTTTTCCGTAACGATCAAAAATAGTAATTATAGATTGACTTAATCCTCTTTGGATTAAATTTTTAACATACCAAGTTTCATTAATTCCGTCACCGTTTGGCGTAAAGTATTTCGGAATTTGTACCAAGAAAAATATTTGGGAAACCATACCACAACCTTTTTTGTCTCTGACAAAAGCAGTGTATTGCAAACCATTCAAATTTGTAAAAACCGGACTATCTTGAAAAAGAAGGCCATCAATAGAATATTCATAGTCACCAATTCCGGAAGCTATAATTTCAATCGTATTATTAGAACTAAAATCGTTGATGATGATGTCATCGATAGTCGCAATTTCGGAGCCGACAACCGTAAAAGTCTTAGTTATGGAACAACCGGACGAGTTTTCAAACGAAACGGTATAAATTCCGGGAACAGCAACCTGAATGGTAGGAGTTGTCGCGCCGGTATTCCATAAATAATTCTGATAGCCTGAATCTGCAATGAGACTTGCCGGTATATTAACACAAATACCAACGGTTTCATCTGCTATGGTACCATTAAACCTTAGAATGTTTAGTGTAACGGGAACGTTGTTGTAGCAATTGTTGTTAAGAATTCGGGCATAAATAATTTGTTGATTTGCAGTGCTGTTTTGAAACGAATTCGGAAGTAGCGTTGTACTTGTTGGACTGCTGTAAAAGCCTACTTGATAGTTTGAAGGCAAATTAGGAAATAAGGTAGTAACAATATCATTTAATAAAATGGTACTGATTCCATCCTGATTACTATCACTGTCACAATAGGAATATACGGTTTGACCAATAGTGAGTTCCGGAGCAAAATCTAAGTTGATTTCAGAGATATTAGTACAAGTTGCAGAATAAGTGGTCGCTAAGGAATACGTTCCGTTTTGAGTGCTGTTGTAAGGCGGAGAAAAGGTTAACGTACTTCCGGTCTGACCAATAATAGGGTTGCCGTTAAAACGCCATTGGTAACTTTGAGCGCCGTTTGAAGTGCCATTTAAAGTTAGATTTTCATTAAAACAAACCGGATTTTGATTGGCAAGAGTACGGTCGTTGCCTAAATTAACTCCTATAGAAAAACTACTTCCTTTTAAATAAATAGCGGAATCATACCTATAATTTCCTTCATCGGCAATCACCAATTTAATATGGTATTGGTTTCCCGGAATTACAGTAGCACTTGCGGTTAATATGGTAGTTTGTCCATTAAAATTGGTTGGATGTTCACCACCGTTAAAGCCACCAAAATATTGTTCGTTTTCAGCCGGACAAATGGTGCCTGTTCCTCGAACCGTATTGACTTTTACAGGAATATTTGTGTTTGGAATAACGGCTAAATTTTCATAGCTGGAACCACTTACTTCTTTTAATAGAAATACAAAACCATCTGTGTAACTACATTGGTTAGGATTAGGATTGGTTAGATATTGTTCTGAGGAAAAAATATAATCGAAGCTAATCTGGTTTCCTATAGGAATGAAATCAAATTCTAGAATTGTTGCATTAAAAGTATTATTTAAACCCAACGCCTGATTCAAGTCGTTATCACCATTCCAACCCATACCGCCGCCATCATCAGAGATAAAAGTATTTGGCCCGTTGGTATTGATAATTTTTCCAGTGCTTAAAACAACGCCTTCTGTAAATGGGAAACTCGAACCATTCGCATTAAAATAACCCCAACTTTTTTCTCCTGAAGCAAAATTTCCACCGGATACCGAAACATTGGATACAGAAGCACAACCCGAATTAATCAAGACATTCTCAATTAATTGCAGAGGTGTCATACTTTCGTCAGTGGTTGTATATTGCGCAGAAGCAGAACCAAATAGTAAAAGGATAAAAAAACTATATTTTTTAAAAATCATTAGATTTTTTATTAGCCTGCAAATTTACTATTATCTTTTCAAAGCAAAATGACCTTTAACATTTCGACCATCATCAAATTGAATCGAATACCAATAATCATCAGCAGGCATTTGGCGTCCATTGTAAGTTCCGTCCCAACCTTCTCCTACTAAACTAATTTGTTTTAGCAATTTCCCAAAGCGGTTAAAAATATAAATTTTTGAACGGCTATTGGTATTGATGTCCAATCCTCTAACTTGCCAATAATCATGATATCCGTCTCCGTTTGGCGTGAAATAATTTGGGATACCCAATACAAAAACGGTTTGATAAATTATGCCACAACCATTCATATCCTTTATGGAAACTATATGTTGGCCGGGAAGAACCGCATCAAAAAAATTAGATTGCTGATAATTGCCGTTATCAAGACTGTACCAATAATCACCATTTCCGGAGACCACAATGGATATAGAATTGATTTGGACCAAATCGATAACTTCTACGGCTTCTAAAACAGGAGCTTCTGAGGCATCCAGATGAATATCAACTGTTGTAAAGCAGGATGTTGAGGTATCTGTTACGGTTACCGTATAATCTCCGGCTTGAGTTACCGTTATATTTTGCGAGGTTTCTCCGTTAGGTGCCCAATAAAAATTATAATTTCCCGGGTTATTGACTGCGGTATGCAAAGTGACAGGATGATTCGGCAGGTTAGTACATAAGATTCCCTGTGCATCAATGGTAGCTTGTGGAATAGTAGAAACCTCCAGTTGGATAATGTGAATACCAACGCAATCATTCCCGTTTTCAACTCGGACGTAAATATTTTGTCCCGAAAATTGATTTGTTGTTATAGGGTTTTGTTCCATTAAAGCATCATTGGTATTGTAATAATAACTTACAGCATTGCCATTAGTTTCAAAACCGGCATCGGCCAAATTAAAAGTGGCTATTCCGTCTTCTACATTGTCATCACAACTTTGTAACGTAACTGTAGTGGTTGGATTTAGACTTACATTGAGCGTTAATGTTGTCAGACTGAAGCAACCATTTAAGGGGTTGGTAATTTTAACCGTCAGTATTTGCGGATTGGCAGTGTTGTTAAATAGAGTATTTTGCTCGTTTTGATTGTTTAAGGCATCGGTTGTGTTGAGATAAAATTGAGTTGTCATTGAGCTTTCACCGTTTGTTAAATCTGAATTTGCCTGAGTGAGATTAAAGGTTGTCATGCCATCAGGAAAAATTTCAAAATCGCACTGAGTTATTTGTGAAGGAACCGCATCAGGTATTCGGTTAATAATAATAGTAAAAGGTTTGTATACCGTACATCCTTCAACCGAATTGTAAATTTTGGCCCATAAGACTTCATTAACAAAGGCGGTTTGGTTTGTATAAATGTCTGGCAGGTTTATATTGTCATTATTGGTATGATGGAAACTGATAATATTGTTTGGGTCAGTATTAAACTGATTCCTGATATCGGATAAATTAAAAGCAACAAAACCATCATTATCAGTATCGCATTCTTCTAAATCAGCAAGATCAGGAAAATTGAATGGGGTTACCGATAATGTAAAAGAACTCAAGGTAAAACAACCACTAAGCGCATTTTCCAAACGAATAAATATTGTTTGAGGATTAACGGTGTTTCTGAAAGTTGTCGGATTTGGAATTGCATTCAAATCAATGGTTGCTTCATTCTCTGTCAAATAATAAGAAGCAATGATATTGTTTTGAATTCCAATCGCTATATTTCCACTTTGGGTCAAATCAAATTCAGTCGATCCGTCGTCAATAGGATCGCTGTCACATAACGCAATATTCAAAGCACCGCTAGTGCTTCCATTAACTATAGGCGGCTCACTAAAAGTGGCTGTTCCTGTCCATTCAAGAGAAAAATCACCATTTCCAGCAGCTCTATCTACTACAATGTAGTAAGTTTCACCTTCAAGAACATCAAGCCATTGTACATAATTATTTCCCAATTCGGCCGGACCCTCATTCCAGTCAGGTTCTGTTTCGTTCATTCCGGTTAGATTGTCGGATGTTCCGGCTGCAATAGGGTTTGTTGTTGAGCACCTTATTGGAGAACCCAAACTTTGGCAAGTGGCGTCAGGGCCAAAAACAAAAAAGTCAAAATCCACAATGAGAGCACTGTTTTGAGGAGTTAATAAAAAGCCCAATGTTCCGTCTGTTTTGATGGTAACTTTAATCCACAGAGAATTGTTCTCTTGACTTCCGCAAGAAAGGTTTGGTATTTCCTGTATACCAGGTCCTTGAACAGACAAGTTGTTAAAGCTGGTATTTCCACAAGAAACAATGGCATTCATGCAATCATTCTGTGAAAAACAGATTTGAAAGCAAATAAGTGAAAACAGAAAAAATGATTTCTTGATAAAAGCCATTGTTTTATGTTATTTAACGTTTTAAAGCAAAATGACCTTTGACATTTCGGCCATCATCAAATTGAATCGAATACCAATAGTCATCGGCAGGCATTTGGTTTCCATTATAAGTTCCGTCCCAACCCGGACTAAAAGCATTAAGTTGTTTTAATAACTTTCCATACCGATCAAAAATAAAAATGATAGAATTGGTGTTGGAGAACATACTGACCCCTTTTACATTCCAATAATCATGAAACCCATCACCGTTTGGTGTAAAATATTGAGGAATTCCCAAAACCGGAATCCCGATTGGTCCTAAAGAGCCACAGCCGTTTTTGTCACGAATGTAGAGTTGGTGTAATCCCATCGGAACATTGTTAAAAAGACCACTGTCTTGATAAGGTCCGTTGATGTCATCTAATGAAAACTCATAAGCGCCAGAACCACTTACTATTACCGAAATAGAATTAATGTCACTCAAATCAACTACATCGATACTTTGTAAGGTCGCTATTTCTGATCCGTTTACGGTAATGATTCTGGTTTTGGAACAACCAAAGCTATTGGTTACGGTAACGCTATAAATTCCGGGTGTGCTGGCAATTAGTGAATAATTTGTTCGTCCCGGCATAATTACGTTGTTAAAATACCATTGGTAAGTATAATTAGAAGTCGGAGTACCATCTACAATACCTGCATCAATAAGGACTTGAGTAGCAGGAATACAAATTATTACGGTTTCTTCTTGGTCAATTTTTGGCGTCGGATTAACCACAAACGGAAGGATAACTTGTACCGAACAAGAGTTGTTAATGGCGTTTTCAACTACCACTGTTACATTTTGGGTTGCTGTCCTAAAAGGATTAGGTAATTGGTTTGGTATGGAACTAGGAATTAGAACATTGTTTTCGTCATAATAGTAAACATTCATGCCGGTTTGTGTACCAATGATAGTACTCAAAAAGGTACTAGTGTCAAAGTCAAAAAGGCCATCTTGGTCAATTGAATTCGCTTCGTCATCACAAGTTGTTGTTAAAGTGGTCGGCACTGCAAAAGCTTCCGGTAAATCATCTACTATAAATTGCAATGACACTTCGTCATAACAAGGCTGACCACCGGTTTGTGTGATATTATTATTAACCCGGATTGTTATGGTTTCCGTTCCTGTTACATTATACGGATTGGTAAATGGTAAAATTTGTGTTCCATCCGCTCTAAAATACGTTACATTAACACCGGTTTGTCCATTCAAAACAGCGGTCTGAATTCCACTCGTGTCAAATCCAAAAGTGCCATCATGGTCATCATCACATTGACGAATTAGATTATTGGCATTCATAGGATTGGCAACCGGTAAAGCTTCGACTACAACATCAAAAGTTTTAAACCCAAAGCAAGAATTATCAATCGTGCTATCGACACGAACCCAAATCTTTTGCGTATTGGTAAAACCAATATTTCTGTAGTTAGTGATATCAGCAATGGCTAATGGATTTCCTGATGCATCGGTTTCGGCTAAGAAATCGGCTTCCGTTTTATAGAATTTAATAGTTGTATTGTTTGGTAAAATTGCAGCTAAACTATTTTGAATAGCAGTAAAATTAAATGGTCCCGAAATACCGTCTCGGTCGTCATTTGCCGCATCGAGATAGTCATCACACAAGTATTGATTTGGAATCACAAAGTTGGCGGGAATTTGAGTCACAGAAACAATCAAATTAATTTGAGCCACCCGAAAACAACCATCACTGTTTTCTACACGGGCATATACACTAGCATTTCCGGAAGTATAAGCCAAAGGGTTAGTAATTTCAAAAGAGCTATTTTCTGTATTGGCTGCTGCCGATGAAGTGAAATAACTGAAGGTTTCATTTAAATAATTAGCCGAAATCATGTCGTTTTTCTGCGTTAAATTGAAGACAGAAATGGCATCTGTATCGTCATCACATTGTATCAAGGAAATAGGAGTTGTGATTACTGGTAATGCAAAAGTAGTCAAAGTTGCTGCTTCAGAATACAAGCCACAAGCGTTGCCATTTTTATTGATAAACACACGGTATTTGTAGCCAACCATTGATGGGGAAACATTGGAAACAGTAAGTGAAACAGTATTTACACCCGCGTATGTAGCGTTATTAGCCAAGTCAGTCCAACTGGTTTCATCATCAGTAGAAAGTTGCCATTGGTAACTGTCAACGGTTACAGAAGTAATGGTGAAAGTAGCCGATTGCAATTCACAAGTAGTTACATCAACCGGATGAGCGGAAATCGAAATTGGAGCACTAATGGTATAATCACCATTTGGAACACCATAACCGCTACTGCTAATAACTTGTCCTTGATTGGCCACTACAGTCGGAGTATCATCACCTACAATGCCATCGTTATTGGTATCGGTAAAACCTGCTTCAGTAACATCTTTACAACCATCATCATCGCTATCAATTTCTATATAATTTAAAACACCATCAGCATCTGAATCAGCGATAGTGTAATTAATAATGCCGTTATCTAAAGCGGTTTCCAAACCATTGTCAAGACCGTTACTTCCTACTGGATTAATTGTCACACCGTTAGTATTTGAACCATTTCCGGTACTTCCGGATTCAATAATATCAAAAATTCCATCATTATCACTGTCTAAATCCAAATAGTTTGGAATGCCATCTGTATCCGAGTCTGCGGCTGTGGTTCCGGCTCCGAAAAGGTCGTCTATTCCGTCATTATTAGTATCCACATTGGTTAATGGAGATATATTTTGCCCTTGTGATTCGATGAAATCGGGTATGGTGTCATTATCGCTGTCCCAATCAATTTGGTCGGGAACACCATCGTTGTCTGAGTCCTTTGGAACACAAGTCGCGATTAATCGCATCGCTGCTCTGCTCGTATTGGTGTCAACTAAGTTTACGTTGGTTACAATGATAGCATCAATAAGATTTCCTCGAACAGAAAATGTTCCCGTTCCGGCAACTAAAGGAACGTTATCGTTTAAACGAAAGCGGATTTCGAAAGAAGAGTATTCGGTGATGCCGCTTTCAAAAATCCCGTCGTAATTGGTGTCAACCAACACTTGATTGTCAGGATTTAAGATAGTCAAGGTTTTATTGATTGGACACGTAATTCTAATTTCGGTGGAAGTTGTAAATAAATCGTCACCCAAAGCAGTAGTAGCGTATTCAACTGCCAAACTGATAGGGTTATTCCAAGAGGTAGTAAAGCTGACTTTGTTTTGCTTTCCATTGGCCGCTTCGGTTACGAAATTCCCATTGGCATCACCAACAATGGGTGTCGCTGAAGGCGTTCCGGTTCCGGAAAAAGCAACGGAGCCAGTAAAGGAATTAGTGTAATTGTCAATGTTAACTGAGCCAATAGCGGTATTGGTTAAGTTGACACCTTGGTCTCCATACGATTCATTACAATTGGTTATTCCGTCGTTGTCATTATCAAGGTCAATATTGTTGTTGGTACCATCATTATCTGTATCTATAGAGCAGATGCTAACCGGTATTTCATTTGAATTTATCGGAAGAGAACAGTTAGAAATTGTAGCCGAAACGTAATAATATCCCGGTCCAAGAGTGGAAGGAACATACGAACTACTAGTGGCACTCGGAATTATATTTCCGTTAAAATACCACTGAAAAGTGTCAAACGGACTTAATGTATTCACCGATAAACTAGTGTTTGGAATACAATTGGCTTGACTAAGATCTAATTGGGTAAACGAAACTTCAGGTTCAAAAGTAAAACCCGAATAAAATCCGCCAAAAGTAGCCGCACCACTTGTGCCATAAGCTGCTAAATATAACTCTTCTGTGGAAAAAACGGAAACATCTCCACTCAATCCGGTAATGACATAAGTTTGGTAGTTATTGTTACCCACTACATTTGTTGGCCCTGTTATATTGGTTATCAAAGATAATTCAGCCAAAGTATAGTTTGTGCCGTCTATAATAAAGTTTAAAGAAGCACCGGTTTTGGTTACTATGGTTACTCGCCCGGTAAACTGTCTACTTCCTACATAGTCAATTGACGGAATATTATCTATAATTCTTGGTGTTTGACAGCTTAAAGGCGGTACAAAGAACATTTCTTGATTTCGTTGATCGGAAGCACTATTGTCGCCAATGGTTTGGTAAGCAAAAACCTTTTGATTGGTTCTGATGTATAAATTGCCGTTCAAATCAAAACTAGAACCATTAAAAACGGCATAATTACCGGCATTTAAAATTACATCCGGTGTAGTTGAACCACTCAAAAAGACTTCGGTATTGTCAACATCGGCTACTAACAAAACCGTTTCAACTATATCAACACCGGTACTTTTAATGAAAATGTATTCGTTATTATTAATACGCTCGGCAGGAACTATTTGGTCAAAGCCTAAATCGAGATTACCCGCTGCATTACTTCCGCCAAATGAACCGCAGTTTAGGGCAATAGGTTTATCTGAGGTTACTAAGGAACCAATTAAACCATCACGATTTGGATTGAGCGGACCTTGTACAGCAATCACATAACTTTCACCACTATTTAAAACGATGCTAAATGGAGAATCTCCGGTAGAACTATTGATAAGTTGAACTCCGGGTTTGAAATCACTAAAGTTTACCGTGGTATTGTTTTCGGAAGCCAAAACCGATATAAATGTGGTGTGAATATCATTATAATTATCCACAGTAAGGTTAGTTATAGCACCAATCCTGAATCGATTTCCTAAGGATGCTTTTCCTTTTGAAACCAATTCTCCGGCATGATTTCCATTTCCGGCGGTTACTCTGGCAGACACATAAATCAAATCATCAGCTTCTATTATATAGCCTTTATTGCTAAAAGTATTATTGGTTTGACTGGCATCAACATGCAATTGAGTGTCATTTCCAAAGCCAATATTGTAAATAAATGGAGTGCTTCTGGAAACGCTTCCGTTGATAACACTTCCGCCCAATTCAATAATTCTAAAATTGATTGGATTGATGTTTGGCGTAGAGATATAGATAAATTGGTCCTCAGCTGTTACATTGGATGAACCCGAAAGCGGCGGAATATAATGTGTTTTACTAAATTGTGAGAAACAATTTGTGGTAAGGAAAGCAATAAATAATAAAAAAAATAAATTCTTTTTCATTTGTTAAAAATAACAAATAAAAAAGAAAACATAAAAAGAAGTTTCCTATTTATGTTTTCTTTAAGAATTGATTATAAATCTCGTTTTTTGATTATTTTATAAGATGAGAAAATGAAAATTGCTGCCCAGACTAAAACGATTAGCAAGGATGAAAAATGAACATCATAATCTTTAACATTATTTTCTCCAACAGCAGTTTGGATATTTTTGATAACGCTTAACCGCGTAAAAGGCTCAACAACTAGGTTACTCATGGATTCTAAAGGCATAAAGGCATAAAAATCATCTACTTTTGGACTTCTGTTGAAAATTTCAAATTTTAAAATACCATAGGATATTTTCTCAACCAAAAACCAAATAAATAAAAATCCGATAGCAAAAGCCGAGCGTTTAATTAACACACCTAAAAACAAACAGAAAGAGAAAAAGCCAACTAGTTTCACAAAATAGGCAAACAGGTATTCCATTCCGGAAAAAACGATGCTAAACTCGGTGTAAGAAGAAAAACTATAACCTAACAGTAGCGACATTACAAAAATGAATAGCGTCGAGCCAAAGGCAAAAAGCACTACTGTCAAGAATTTTGAAAGAATAAATTCCTTTTTACTCATACCATCAATAAGGTTCTGTTTCAAAGTTCCGTAACTGTATTCATTGGCCATCATTGAAACAATAACAATGGCTAAAAAGAATTTTAACAGCGAAGCAATCCAAGTATTAAAATGCCATATAAATGGGAAATTAAAGATGCCCATTTCGGCAAAATGAATTTTAAAATTTCCAATGTCAAACTTTATTGAAGCAATCAGGGCAATAAAAGAAAGAATGACAAAATAACCGATTGTCAAAACTTTACTGGCGCGGTTTTTCCAGATTTTTTGTAACTCTATAGAGATTAATCTTTTCATAATCGTGGCGTTTATTTATTGGTTAAGGCTAAAAATTGTTCTTCTAAACTCAGTTTTTTCACCACTAAATGATTGAGATAAATGCCTTTTTCAGACAAGTATTTGTTCAATTGCGCTGCATCAACTACATTTTTGAAGTGAACGATTACTTTGCCTTCCGCTTCCGAAACTTTTTCTACTTCAGGATGCAAGTTGATGGTTTCAATAAGTTTTTTATGATCATTGGTCTGTAATTCAAAATAGGCTTCATGGGCTACCATTCCGTCAACCGTTCCACTGTATAAAATTTCGCCATAACGTAAAACCAGCACATGACTGCAAACTTTCTCTACTTCGTCTAACAGGTGAGAAGCCAAAAGAATGGTCGTGCCTTGCGAAGCTATTAATCGAATAATATCACGAATTTGATGAATGCCTTGCGGATCCAAACCGTTGGTTGGTTCGTCCAAAATTAAAATTTCTGGGTCATTTAATAGCGCAGAAGCAATGGCCAAACGTTGTTTCATCCCTAAAGAAAAAGTCTTAAACTTGCTGTCTTTTCGGTCTAAAAGTCCGACAACTTCGAGTTTTTCGTTAACTTTCGTATAGGTAATACCTTTGATTTTACAAACCAATTCCAGATTTTCTTTGGCAGTCATGTATGGGTAAAAATTTGGTCGCTCAATGATGGCACCTACTTTTTTCAAAGCTTCATGTGTTTGCATTGCGCCGCCAAACCAACTGTAGTCTCCGGAAGTTTTGTTAACTACATTCAAGACGATACCTAAAGTAGTAGATTTTCCACTTCCGTTTGGTCCGAGAATGCCGTAAACATTTCCTTTGTGTATTTCGAGAGAAACGTCTTTTACAGCATGGATTTTGCCGTAACGTTTATTGAGTTTGTTAATAGAGAGAATGGTAGATTCCAATGGTCAGTTTTTTTGGTTTCACGTATGACGATTGAAATCTGAATTTGTTACTGTTCTTTTTTTTGAAAGTAGAATTTAGTGATAAATTGTTTTTTTAGATTCAAATAAAACAGTGTTTCGTTGATGTCTTTGAGTTTGGAAGTCAACGTTATTTTTTGACCTCTGCTGTCATTAGTCGCTTGAGATTTGCAGATTTCACATTCATATTCGCTAAAGTGAATGTTTATTTTTTTGGTTTCCACAAAGCGATGTCCAAGAAAGGAACAGCGGTAACTTTTTTTCACCATTCCTTGAGTTAAGTAGTTTAGTTTCATAGGATAGGGTTTTGGTTTAGGTATGATAAACTTAATCGGTTAGACGTTTAAAAGCAAAAATAGTCGTTAAAATACGTGTTTTTTTGTTAATTATAAAGTATAAAACTTACAAAAAAATAAATATTAAATCTGTCTTTTATTTGTAAGGAACGATAATCGGCTGACCAATTTGGAAATCAGGCAAAGCCAAATCGTCGTTTTTGAAAGAATTCGTTTTATAAACGTTATCTCCTTCAAATGGAATTGAAGGATAATAAGAGAATGAAATTTGGAAACTATTAAATACCAAATAATCATTGTTAATCAAAACACCTACACTGAATTTTGAATACAATTTACCGTCAAAAGTTCTGTCGGTTTCATTGCCTAAAAAGCCAAAAGTCATGTTGTAAAAAGGACTAAAGTGAAATCCATGCCAATTTCCAGGCGCATAAGTTTGGGTTTGCAAAGCCATCGAAATTTTTCTGGTGCCATTGATTAACGGATTATTAAACCCAATTATACCATTGTCATCTGAGAGTAATACTCGGTCTTTCATAATTGGTGCTCTGTGATTTCCAATGACTAATTTCGGTTTGACGAACTGTCTTATTTTCCAGTTGCCTAGGTATTGTAGATTGGTGAAATAGTTTCCTTCAATCTTAAAGGTAGTTTCTTCAGTACAACCATTATTGAAGAAGCTTCCCCATTCGGTATTTAAGCTCAAATAGCCAAACGAAAAATAATCGCCGTAAGCAAATCGGCCACCAAAATAACTTCTCCGGTTATCATTCTTATCCTGAAATCCGCCGGTTATAGAGAAAACCTGACCGTAAGGAATATCTTCAATGATGCCAAAGTTGAATAAATATTTATCTTCGGCAAACTTTCGGGTATTCAAACCAATAGTGGCTAAATATAATTTTTCAGAAGCAAAAAATCGTGTCGGATCATAGACTAAAGTTGGCGTTTCTAGGTAATTAACATTTTTATATCCAATTGTTGTGACCAAGTTGGTAGTCCTATAATCTTCATCTTTTCCTTTAAATATTTTAAACGAATGGCCTAACCAATATTCTTGTGTTTCCAGTTTGAATCGGTGGTTTTCAAAATCAACATTGTCAAGGGATAAAGAATCAATATAAAATCTATTTTCAAAAAAGACACCACCGGCCAATCGGGTGAAAGGTGAGATAAATTGACGCTCAACTCGGGCGCTTTTAATGGTATTATTGTTTATAGAGTTTTCATAAGTGAAGACTGTATTGATAAAAGTGTTTTTTATATTATTGATAGAATATTGACTTAAGTAAGCACTTTTTCCGGTATCAAATTGTTTGGTGAAATCGTTTCTGAATTCATGACCAAGACCTAAAAAATTACGCTCAGTCAACTCAAAATTACCTCTGGAACTTGATAAACTTCCGGTGGGAATCAAACTCCAAGAATCTAAAACGCGTATCGAAATATCAACAGAATCTTTACTACCTTGAATTTCTACCGGTTTGATAATCACACTTCTTGTATAACGTTGGCGACGAATCAAACGTTCTGATTCTTTCGCAATAAGCGAATCCAATGGCTGGTTTTTTTTGAAAAGCAAAAGGTTGCGAATCGTCCAAACTTTTGATTTAAGGTGTAATTTATTCCCAAATCTTTCAAATCCTTTTTCAGGAACATCTTTATAATTATCAATCGAGTATCCAAATGGATCTAAGGTTTCAATATTGATGTTTCGAATGATTTTGCCTTCGCTTCGGTCAAACGCTTTTTTAATCAAGAATCGCTTTCTTTTGGTGCTTGCAGCGGTTGGTTTGGCTTTTCGATTGGATTTAAAAAGTAATTTGTAAATAAATTTATTGAACTTACTCTTCTTAGAGTATTTCTCAATTTTCTTATAGACTAAGGTGGAGTCATTACCACTATGGGTTTTTGTTTCTTGCGCCAATAAATTTTGGCAACAAAAAAACAGGAGTAGGAAGTATATATAATGCTTTGAGGACATTGATGTTCAATAACTAATCTGGAAAGATATAAAATATAATATCACATTGTTCTCGTTTTAACAGTTTAGCGGTTAAGTATAAGCAGAAATAGTTAGTACTATCATGGTGAAAACAATTAAAATGAAAAACAACGGCATTATAAACTTCAGCCATTTGTCATAACCTACTTTAATCATTGCCAATGAAGCTAGTATTAATGAGGTTGGATTGATAAATGAAAAAAGACCCATACCATAGATGTAAGCATCAACTACTAATTCTCTCCCAACGCCAACGGTATCGGCTAATGGTGACATAATGGGCATGGTCAAAACCGCCATTCCCGAAGAAGAAGGAATAAAAAAGGATAAACCACCATAGATAAAAAACATCATGTTGGCAAAAAGCCCTTTGTTCATGCCTTCGGTCATGCCACTAGCATAAAAAAGCATCGTATCACTAATTAATCCGTCTTCCATAATGACGGTAATACCACGGGCGATTCCTACGATTAAGGCAACCCCTAATAACTCTCCGGCGCCTTTTAGGAAAGAATCGATAAAAGTATTTTCATCTATTTTGGATATGAAACCAATTAAAATGGCACCCACAAAAAAAGTAGTGGTCATTTCTAAAAACCACCATTCTAATTTGGCAACGCCAAAAATCATCACCACAAAACACATCGTAAACACCAAAAGGATAAGGCGTAATCGTGAAGTCAATGAAATGGTTGTACCTGAATTCTTGTGGAATAAAGTCTCGATTTCTTCTTTTTGGTCATAAATAATAGAATGAGTTGGATTATTTTTCACCTTTTTTGCATACCTCATAATGTAAATGATACAAATGATGGTGCCAATCACAAAAACGATAAACCTTGTGGTTAAACCGGTTGTCCAATTAATCCCTGAAGCATTCGAGGCGATTATGCAACTGAAAGGATTGGTAGTAGAAAACATGTTGCCGACAGAAGAACCAACAAAAATACACGCCAAACCTACCATCGCATCATATTTAGCCGCCAAAAAAACCGGAATCAGTATCGGGTAGAAAGCCATCGTTTCTTCGGCCAAACCGAAGGTAGTTCCACCAATGGAAATTAAGGCTGTAACTAAAATAATCAAAATGTATTCTCTGCCTTTTAAGACTTTGGCCAACCAAGAAATCCCGGCATCAAAAGCACCTGTAGTGTTCATTAATCCTACCAAACCACCAATGAATAATATCAAAAAGATAATATCGGCTCCGGCAATGATTCCTTTTATCGGCGCTTTTACGAAGTCGAAAAAGCCTTGGGGTTTTGCTTCTAATTGCTTGTAAGTATTGGGAATGTTTATGGGTTTCCAAATATCGCCACTGGTAAATTTTTCTAAAGGAATTTTAATACCCAAACTGTCCAGCGTTTTGGTCGTTGCCGGAACATTTTTTGAAGTTTCAGCACTTTTTACTGAAAAAACTTTGGCTTCTTTATCATACAAAAGTTGGTTGTATTTCCCAGCCGGAATGATCCAAGTCATTATTGTTACTAAAGCGGCGATGATTAATAAAATGCTTTGGGCTGACGGGAATTTAATTTTTCTCATAATAAAATTGGCTTTTCAATAAGCAAGATAATCATTTAGTTTTTACGCAAAAAAAATCCCGAATCGTTTTTAGCAATTAGGGATTTTTTTCTGCTTTTGGAAGTCTTAAATCTGCCTTCTAACTCTTTTGTTCTTTGTTGAAGTAAACCAAGTAATAATACATTTGCTTTTCTTCGTCCCAACCTTTTTCTACATATTTCTCGGCACTTTCAGGGTTGATAAAATCGAGCTTGATTTGAATATTGGTATCTAAATTAATCACGTTTTTGATTGACTTTCGGGCATCAGTTACGGCCGCATTAGCAATAGGGAAATTGGTGATGTCTTCGATGCTGTATTTTTCGCCCTTATCGACTTTATAGTTTTTAAACTCCGGAATCAAATCGGGATTGTCAAGTACTTCGTTGAGGAATTTGCTTTCTTCGAATTCGTCATTTTTGGCAAAATAATTTACCGAACGGTTCATAAACATCACCTCTTCTTTCTTGTCTTCAGCCGGAAGAACGACGTCTTTGGCAAACCCTTGACAGAATTTTAAATACTTTTTGGTATAGAAATTTTCATCCTGAAATGCATCAACTGAAAGGAAATGCTCTAACCAATAACGGGCGTCATAACGATTGCTGTCAATGGTTAAAATCTTGTAACCTTCTTCTTTTTTGTAATTGAAAATCAAGCAACCTTTGTCTAATTTATTCAAGTTGATTCCTTGTTGCAAAATCATTTCTAACGTTGTGCCTTTTTCTTCAAATTGCATAAAATCTGATTTGATTTCGCTTTTGAAAACACCAATCGCATCGACTACATTATTATCAATTGAAACATTGGTCAAATGTGCTACATAAACTTCACCATTCTTAATATGCGGATGGTTTGATTGTTCGAATAAGTGTTTAGTGATTTTTTTAGAAACTTCATGTGTATCATTCGGATTGGTGAAAATCTCCGTCGCTAAGTTGTACATGTCATTGTATTCTAAATCGACATCATGTGCAAACTGAAAGTAATTTTCTTCCTTTTCACGGAATGGTTTAAAGAAATATTCTTTTAAAAGTGGCACAATTTCGTCATTCAAACCATAAGGTTGGTCTGAAAGGAAAATGGCTTCGTTACGACTTTTGTTTCCAACTCGGTGTATGGATAAGGATTCGATGTGGGCGTTAAATAGGTTTATCATTTTTGGTCTAAGGTTCTAAGGTACTGAGGCGCTGAGGTTCTAAAGTTTTAGTCTCTTTCTTTAATTTTGTTGATGAATGAAACTAACATTCTTTCTAGTTCTCGACTGTCTTCGTATATTTTGTTAAATTCTTGTGTGGTTATGTATTCTATATTTTTTCCGATTTCTAATTGTGTTTGCAATTCAAATAATGAGGCTATTGAAAAGTTTAAAAATCTAAGGTAATCTTTGTTGCTATCTCTTCCAAAGCCTTCGGCTATGTTACTGGGAATCGATATTGCACTTCTTCTTATTTGTGATGTTAATCCAAATATTTCCTCTTTGGGAAAACTCTTGGTTGAAAAATAAATATTGGTAGTTAGTGTCATGGATTTCTGCCATACTTGAAGATTTCTAAAGTTGCTCATTTTTGATAGATTTAAAATTTAATTAAAAATAATAAAAATCTTATAATTAACAGACTTGTCACCTCAGAACCTTAGTTCCTCAGTACCTCAAAAACTAATTCCAATTCTCCTCAAACCCGAAATCCTCAAAGCTGTCATCACCGCCAAACATATCCAGATCATCTTCGTCTAAATCGTCTTCAAATTCAGAGTAGAAATCTTCTCCTTCAGCTTCAAACTCTTTTTCCGGAGCTATAGCCGGTAATACGCCATGAGAGAATAATAGATTAGGATAGATTAAACCGGTTTCGGCTTCTTCTACTGCGGCCAATTCTACCAGGAATGTCCACATGTTGATGAAATCGTAAACGTAAATGATTTTGGTTTGGTCTTCTCCCAATAATTGGTTCAAAGGATAATCACTCATGATTTTTTGTTCACCGGCAACATCTCCGGTGTCAAACATCGGGATTTCTTCTTCCTGATTCCATTGGTCATCACAAGTGTAAAAAGAAGCGACTTCCAAACCGTCAAAACCAAACGCGTTAACAATGGCATTGTGCAAATCTTCTAAAGTATCTTCTTCCTGAATGGCAATATCTCTGAAAACATCTTCTTCGGCATCGAGAATTGCTCTGAATTTATAAATCATAATCGTAATTTTATTGAGGCGACAAAGGTAAAATTTAATTTAAGATATTCGATTTGCGACTTACTATTTGTTGATAAGATTTTTATTGATTTGAAGCGAACAGAAAACAATCCAAATTTGAATACTTGCTTCAATAATTCGTTGGATTAATCCTTTGAAAGGCGATTCTAAATTCACATTCAAAACCAATACAAAAGCAAATGAAATACCAGCAATAATGTAACTTAGTGTAGTGAACTTGGTTGCATTATTCCATTTTTTTGAAGCAATTCCTATGGCGAAAATAGAGAAAGGAACAATAAAATAGGTTATCATTCCCATCAGATTGTGAATAATCTGAGATAAACTTGGGTTTATAAACTCCGGATTACAATCGATATCACAATTGAAAATACTGCAAACGATAGTTCCAATTCCGTAACCAAATCCAATACCTAAAAAACCAAGAGTTTTCAAACCAGATTTGGGTAAAGAAACATTTGAGAATAAGGCAAATAAAAGAAACAAAATACCACTTGGCAAATAAAAATAATACCTGATTTTATCAACATTTGGTGCATCAACAGCATACAATTCACTAATGAATTGTGAAGTATGACTATAATTAGGATATAAAGAGCCTGCTATTATTGTAGTTAAAATGAATAATAATGCGCCAATAATTCCTGTCCAAACGGATGCTTTTTTTATCATATTTTCAAAATTAAAAAAAAAACCTAACGGTTAAGCTAGGTTTCTTTCTTTATTTTTTTTCGTTTTGACACATCTTTACAATTTTGTGGAAAGTTTCATGAAGTTTGCCTAGGGCTTTCGTTATTTCATCATCGCCTGCATTTTGTTGTACCAATTCGTTAACGGTTTTGGTTTCCTTTTTCAAGACAACTAATGATTCAATCAACTTCGGACTTCTAAATTCTTCAGGCATGTTTTCAACCGACAAGGCGTCGGCTCTTTCTAAAAGTAGTTCTGAATGAGTTTTAATTGGATTCAAATTTCCTTCTGCCGAAGAATGAAATGTTTTTGTTATTATTTCATGATAAGCTTTGATTTGTGGCCATCTTTCTGTAAGTGAAAGTCCTGAAGCAGTATTAAAAGCAAAGAACGTAGCAAATGCAAAAAGCGATTTGATGATTTTCATTGGTTAAGTAGAGTTTTGATTAAGGTTGCACAAGTCTAACTATTTTTATTTAAATAATGGAAATTAATGAGAGAAGAATTTTAACGATTGTCCATCTTTGCAGAAGATACTATTTTAAATGTTTGATTTTAAATCGATTATTGTATTAAAATCATTTCTTTTTTAATCTTAGTTGATAGTTTTTCTCTGACTAATTTATAAGATTGTGCTGTGTAATCTTTTCATTTGTAACAGAAAGTGTGTTAATGTTTTCCGCCTAAACCAATTTATACTAAGCTAAATAAGATGCTGGTTTGATTTTGGTTTGGATTGTAAATTTACAGTTCATCCATTCAATATAACAATTCGGTAAACTTAAATTTCATAGTTTTAATCTTTGTTGCAAGTTTGCTTCATCAAAACAAAACCAATGAAAACAATTTACACTTTAGCTCTTTTTTTAATTGCTTTTGCAAGTAATGCACAACAAATCGTTTCAGGAACAATACTCGATGAAAAAAGCAAACCTATAGTCGGCGCCAATATTTTTATCGATGGTACTTACGACGGTACTTCGTCTGATGAGAATGGGAATTTTAAATTTACGACTTCAGTTAAAGGCAATCAGATTTTAGTGATTAGTTTCTTGACTTACGAAACTTTAAAAGCGCCCATTGATGTAGCGACTTGCCAAAACAAATCTTTCAAACTCAAAGAAAGTGTCAACACACTCGATGCCGTTATCGTAACCGCAGGAACTTTTGACGCAGGCGAAAAAGCCAGAGTTTCGGTTTTAAAACCTTTAGATATTGTAACCACAGCCGGTGCCATGGGTGATATTGTTTCGGCACTGATGACATTACCCGGAACACAAACCGTTGCCGAAGACGGAAGATTATTTGTTCGTGGTGGTGAAGCCGATGAAACCCAAACTTTTGTAGATGGAATTCGAGTAGCACAACCTTATGGTGCAACTACGGCTAATGTTCCGACACGGGGTAGATTTTCCCCTTTTTTATTCAGCGGAATGTCATTCTCTACCGGTGGTTATTCAGCGGAGTATGGCGAAGCGTTGTCGAGTGTTTTGTTATTGAATACGCAAGACGAAGCCACAGAAGAGAAAACCGATATTTCGTTGATGACGGTTGGTTTAGGTTTGGCGAATACCCAAAAATGGGGCAATAATTCGTTGAGTTTTAATACCGCATATATTAATTTGGAACCCTATCAAAAAGTGTTTCCCCAACGTGCCGATTGGAACAAGCCTTTTCAATCGTTTTCCGGCGAAGCGGTTTACCGACATAGTTTTACCAATGGAATGTTTAAATTATACGCGGCGTTTGATGCGTCCCAGTTTGACATCAACAGTGAATCTATCAATAATCCGGATAAAATCAGAGTAGATTTAGATAACAATAATTTCTATTTGAATTCATCCTACAAAGGTAATTTTGGTTCCCAATGGCAGTTGTTTACCGGTTTGAGTTATGGTTACAGCCAAAATAAAATCGGAATCAATTTAGACAAAGTATCCAATTTAGAACATTCGTCTCATTTGAAATTAAAACTAAGGAAATCTTTTTCAGACAGAGTGAAGTTGTCCTTTGGTGGCGATTACTTCATTACCAAATTTGACGAAAATTTCAAGCAATACGAAGGCGATACTTTCAACAGCGGTTACAATGCCAACATAGCTGCATTTTTTACCGAAACGGATATTTTTTTTTCTAAAAAGTTTGCAATTAAGTTAGGCGCAAGATTATCCAACAACGATTTACTTGACGAAACTGTGGTTGCACCAAGAGCTTCTTTGGCCTATAAAATCTCTAAAAACGGACAGTTTTCTTTTGCCTACGGAAGCTTTACCCAAGCGCCAAGACAAGATTATTTGAAATATGCCGATTATTTGAATAGCGAAAAAGCACAACACTACATTTTAAACTACCAATACAGCAAAGACAGAAGAACTTTTCGCTCCGAGATTTATTTAAAAGAGTATTCTGATTTGGTGAAATACGACACTGAAGCTTCTCAGTTTGATACCAATTTTAGCAATACAGGAACCGGTTATGCCCGAGGTTTGGATATTTTTTGGAGAGACAATAAAACCATCAAAAATGTAGAATATTGGGTTTCGTATTCTTTTATTGATACGCAAAGAAATTATAAAAATTATTCAGCCGAAGTTACCCCAAGTTTTGTCGCCAATCATAGTTTAAGCGTGGTCAGCAAATGGTGGATTAACAAATTAAAATCGCAATTGAGTGTTACCAATTCTTTCACCACCGGAAGACCCTATAACAATCCGAATGAGGCTGAGTTTATGAATGGAAGAACCAAAGGCTATAATAATTTGAGTTTGGGTTGGGCATATTTAATGACACAACAAAAGATTTTGTACTTTTCAGTGTCGAATGTTTTGGGAACAGCAAACGTTTTTGGGTATGAATACGCAAATTCTCCAAATACTGACGGAGTTTACAATCGTAGAACCATCAGACCAACAGCAGATCAGTTTTTCTTTGTAGGTTTCTTTTGGACAATTAGTGAGAATAAGAAGGATAATCAGTTGGATAATCTTTAAAAGAAAGGGATAAGGGAAGAGGCATAAGCATAAGTGAATCAACTTTTCCCTTTTAACTTATCCCTAATCCCTTGACCAAAACAATTCATCCCCAAAAATCAACAGTTCAGTAATTATAAGTTTTACAACAACAAAAACCGAGATACTTTTGGACTATAAAATAACAAGAGGTTTAATCATCAAATAAAATTAAAAGACATGACAAAAATTATCACTACAATCGCATTTTTCGTTTGTTCGCTGTTATCAGCACAAACACAATTTGAACAAGGAATGGGGAAATCTCTCGGACTTTGGGGAGAAGGCAAAGCACAAGAAGCTTCCGATTTGATGGAACGTATAGCGGCAGCAGAAAAAACAAATTGGTTACCCAATTATTATGTAGCTTTAATCAACACCACGGAAGCCTTCAAACCGGCGAATAAAGCTAACGCTGCAGCCTTAATTGAGAAAGCCCAAAAAGCGCAAGACGAAGCCAGTATGATTAGTCAAAATAATCCGGAGTTACTGGTAATGCAGGCGATGATTTATACTGCATTGATTGTACAAGATCCAATGGTAAACGGCATGAAATATTCACCAAAAGTGATGGAATTATACACTAAAGCAAAACTCATCGCTCCTGAAAATCCAAGAGCGGTATATTGCAAAGCCGAATTCGAAATCAATAGCGCACCATGGACCGGAGCTGATGTGAAAAAATTATGTCAAGACTTGCAAAGCGCTATTCCGTTATTTGAAAAGTTCAAACAAGAAACGCCTTTTCATCCAAATTGGGGATTAGAAAGAGCACAAGAAGCCTTGAAAAATTGTAAATAAAGAGATGCTAAGGCACTAAGAATCTGAGGTTCTAAGTGAAAACACCTCAGAACCTTAGAACCTCAGAGTCTTAGAACCTTTAAAAATAGAAACCATGGAAAACGAAAACCAAAACAAAAACAAAGAAGTAAACAATTTATCAGGCATGATATTCGTCGGATTTATGTTTGTCGGTATAGCGGCCGGATTGTTTTTTCACAATACAGCGGTAGGAACTTTAGCCGGAATTGGCGTCGGTTTTATAGCATCGGCTATGTATCGTTCGGAGAAAAACAAATAAGTGATAAAGGCACTAAGGCGCTAAGGTACTAAGGTTCTTAGTTAAAAAAACCTCACTACCTTAGTGCCTCAGAACCTCAAAACCTAAGCAACTAAAAAATGAAACAATTGATAAAAGAAATTCCAAGAGCCATAATCATTTCCATCAGCGTCTTTTTTGTGTTGTTGATGATTAGGTTAATCACAGGAAGTAAAGTTCAGTTTGATTACGCTTTACTGGTAAACTTTGGTTACACCATGCTTTACGGATTTTCATTATACTTTGCCAATGCATCTATTTTTATCTATTTGGATAAAGTTTTCAAAGCGGATCGATTTACGCCCAAAAGAATATTAATTGGTTTTATTTCTTCGTTCCTAATTTCCATTGCGATTATTTTTTTATTACACATTTTTGAAGATGTAATTGTCGAAGGCACTTCGTTTAATGATTTTCTAAGCCAAGAAACATTTAGTAATTATTTGGTAGCTTTTATTCTGACTTTCATTGTGACACTGGCTTTTCACGCATTTTATTTTTATAAGGCTTACGCCGAAAATAAAGTCAAAGAGCAAAAAGTTATCGCCGGAACCGCATCGGCACAATTTGAAAGTTTAAAAAACCAAATCGACCCACATTTCTTATTCAACAGTTTGAATGTATTGAGTTCGTTGATAGAGGAAAACCCGGATAATGCGCAGCGATTTACGACTTCATTGTCTAAAATTTACCGCTATGTTTTGGAACAAAAAGACAAAGAATTGGTTTCGGTTGATGAAGAATTGGCTTTCGCCAAAACGTATATGAATTTGCTCAAAATGCGTTTTGAAAACAGCATCAACTATGAATTGCCGCCTGAATTTGGGAATCCTGAGGCTAAGGTTGTACCGCTTTCGTTGCAACTTTTATTGGAAAACACCATCAAGCACAATGTTGCGAGTGAACAAAAACCGTTGAACATCAAGATTTATATTGAAAATAATTATTTAATCGTTGAGAATAATTTACAAAAGAAAGAAGTCTTGCAAGACCGTAAAGGCGTTGGACTTCAGAACATCGTGAATCGTTATGCTTTGATTTCGGCACGCAAAGTTTTGGTCGATCAAACCGAAACTGTGTTTAAAGTAAAAATTCCGATTTTAACCAAACAAATAGTCATCATGGAAACTAAAAATATCTACAATGAAAATATGGCTTACATGAAAGCCAAAGAGCGAGTGGAAAAGCTCAAAGGATTTTACGGGAATTTAATTTCGTATTGTTGCGTGATTCCGTTTTTAATTTTTATCAATTTGAGAACCGGCGGATTTCAATGGTTTTGGTTCCCAATGTTGGGTTGGGGAATGGGATTAACGTTTCATGCTATAGAAACTTTCGGCTACGGAAAATCGTGGGAAGAAAAGAAAATTCAGGAGATTTTAAACAAAGAAAATAGTCAAAACAACAAATGGAGTTAGACATGGAAAATTCGAACGAGCTTTTGGAACAAATGATTAGAGAACGCGTACAAAAATTAAAACAGTTTTACATTCACTTGTTCATCTATATCATTGGGATTACGATTTATGTGGCCAAAACGTATTTTGGTGTTCCGATTAACTTTTGGCCTATCCGATTTATCAATGAGTTTGTAATGTGGATTTGGACATTCTTCCTAGTTGTTCAGGCACTTCAATTGTTTTTTGTGCAAAAAGTTTTTGGGACTAATTGGGAACAAAAGCGAATTCATAAAATAATCGAAAAAGAAAAAATTGAAAAACAAAAATGGCAATAATCATGGAAACAAACAACGACTTCGAAAGATACCAGCGCGCCAAAAAACAAGTCGAACAAATCAAAGGGTTTTACGGACATTTGACTTCTTATATCTTGGTAATGGCGGTTTTAATCTTTATCAATTTAAAATACACACCACAATATCTTTGGTTTTTTTGGTCGATGATGGGTTGGGGAATAGGTTTGTTATTTCACGCTATGAAAGTATTCAATTGGTTTCCGTTCTTCAACCAAGAATGGGAAGAAAAAAAGATTAAAGAATACATGGAAGAAGAAAATAAAAGAAATAAATTTGAATAATAATGGAAAATCTAGACGAAATCAAATACCAAGAAGCGGTAAAAAGAGTAAAGAAAATCAAAGGTTTCTATACGCATGCTGCTGTTTATGTGGTGATTAACATCATATTGCTGATTGTAAATGTTCAGAATTCCTCCGAAGGTATTTTTCGTTGGGAAAACGTAACCACGCCTTTATTCTGGGGAATTGGTTTGGTTGCACACGGATTTTCAGTGTTTATGCCAACCATGATTTTCGGTAAAGATTGGGAAGCCAAGAAGATTAAGGAATTGATGGAAAAGGAGAAGAAGAATAAATGGGAGTAAAATAGGTACTAAGAAAAAAACTCAGAACCTCAGAATCTTAGAACCTCAGAACCTTAAAAATATGAACATCATCATCATCGAAGACATTTGAAATTAAAAGGAGAATGTCCGGTGGACATTCGGAATCAATATGACCTCAATTAGCAAAAAGAAAATGAATATTATCATTATTGAAGATGAGAAACCGGCCGCAAGATTACTCCAACGCAAAGTGGAAAAATTGGGTTTGCAAGTCAATACCATGTTACATTCTGTGGAAGAATCTATCCATTGGTTCAATTCGAATACGCATCCCGATTTGATTTTTTTGGATATCCAATTGTCAGACGGTTTGTCGTTTGAAATTTTCGAAAACATAGACATCAAAAGTGCGGTGATTTTTACGACAGCTTATGACGAATATGCTTTGCGTGCGTTCAAATTGAACAGTATTGATTATTTATTAAAACCGATAGACGAAGACGATTTAGAAACCGCCATTAACAAATTCAAGTCCCGAAATATAGCGGCGCCCAATTTGTCTTTAGACTTTGAAATGATTAAAAAAATGTTGGTTAACCCTATTGACAGGGTTTACAAAAAACGTTTCACTATCAAAATGGGACAACAACTAAAAATGATTAATATTGAGGAAGTCGAATGTTTTTACAGCGAAAATAAAGGCACTTATTTGCATACAATAGATAACCGTGATTATTTGCTCGACAACACTTTGGAACAACTCGAAACTGAACTCGATCCAAAAGATTTTTACCGTGTTTCTCGCAAATTCATTATCCCGATGAAAGGCATTAAAGAGATTCAATTGCACAGCAATTCAAGACTAAAAGTCATTTTGCCCACTTACAAAGACGATGAGATTATCGTGGCGCGAGAAAGGGTGAATGATTTTAAGGAATGGTTGGGATAAGTTGTATTTTTATTCCGTTTTCACGAATTCAACTCGCCTGTTTTTTTCTCGTCCTTCTTCGGTATCATTAGAGGTAATGGGTTGGGTGCTCCCAAATCCTTTACAGGAAAATCGATTGGTTTCAATGCCTTTTGAAATAAGATAGTTTAAAACCGCTTTGGCACGCTGTTCCGAAAGTACTTGATTTTTAGCTTCCTTGCCTGCGTTATCGGTATGGCCTCTTATTTCTATTTTTATTAATTTATTAGTTTGTAATTGTTGGACTAATTTATCTAACGGTGTATAAGACTGCTCTAATAAAACCGATTTATTGGTTTGGAACAATACGTTTTCTAAAATCACAACCTCTTCATATCTATTGGCTCCCGGCAATCCATAAACACTTCCCAAGTCAAAACCCGGTGAGGCACCTTTATTATCTTTACCAACAATTTTAATGTATTTTACCTGTTTCTCATAAGTGATTTTGGCCAAATCAAATTCATTAACACTCCCATTGCCGGCTACTCCTAAAAATGTGTACTCCGCATTATCGGAACTTACAAGCACATCAGCATATTCTCCAGCACCGCCAACCTCTTCAATAAAAATATCATTTTGATTGGGAGCATCAATGATATAGTTATTTGTAAATCCTACTATTACATAACTACCTTGTGGTAAACTTATAAAACAATTATTTTTATAGAAAAGAGAATCTAAAGAGACTACGATTTGCCTTGATGGAACTTTTGAACCTCCGTAAAAGGCATCCTTTGTTTTGGTTTTGCTGTTGTAGGAATCAATTATTACATCGGGATATTGGCTTTGGTTTTGAGAAGATAAAATGAAAGGATGTAAGAAGAGAAGAATTAGAAATGACTTAATCATATTGACTTCGTGTTTAGATATTTAAAGTAAACGAAAGGTTTTAATTATTATTGTCCATTGTTAAGAATAGTTTGTCTAAAAAATGACTCATACATCATGAGTTTCAAAATATTTAAGATCTTAATCATAAGCAAAAGCATTCTCTATAGTCTACTAAAAGTCATCCGAAGCATTATTCTGTCTCTCCGAAGCCGGTTTCTAACATTTAGTAAGCCTTTCTTAGTTGTCCGAAGCTCATTATTGCCAGTCCGAAATTCGATCCAATCTCTACGAAGTACTTTCTCAGGAGTCCGAAGCCCATTTTTGTGAGTCCGAAGCTCGTTTTTAAGAGTCCGAAGCTCGTTTGAAGGCTGCGAAGGGTTGGAAATGCTCAATAGTTGGTTTTTGACATAGTTAAGCTTGTTGTAAAGTTTTGTTAACAGCTTTCCATATAAACGGCTAACTCATTAACTTCGTTACACTTAATTGTTTACGATGAAATTACTTTACACTTTATCCATCTTTTTCACGCTGACATTTGTCAATAGTTCATCGGCACAAATAACGGTTTATGAAAAGTTTGATGCTTTTGAAAAAGCTATTATTAAAGAAAACGATACTGTTTATGTGATTAATTTTTGGGCGACTTGGTGCGCACCGTGTATCAAAGAGTTGCCTTATTTTGAAAAGCTGCATACGGATAACAAGAAGATTAAAGTTATTTTTGTCAGTCTCGATAGCCAAAAAGACTTAGAAAAAAAGCTCATTCCGTTTGTGGAAAAGAAAAAAATAACCGCAGAGGTTTTATTGTTAAGCGACAAAGATTACAATTCTTGGTTGTCTAAAATCGACAACGATTGGTCGGGTGCTATTCCGGCGACATTAATTATACACGGTAAAAAGAAAATATTCGCCGAACGCGAGTTTGAAAGTTTTGCCGAACTCAATGACTACGTTAACTCATTTATCAATCTAAATTAATTCAACATGAAATTTTTACCCTTACTTATTGTTTTCTTCAGCACTTTGTTTGCTGGAGATAATGCGGTTTCCGAAGGTTATCAACCCGGAGACAAAGCAACTGATTTTAAACTGAAATCCGTTGACGGAAAAATGTACAGCATGGCCGATTACAAAGACGCCAAAGGTTTTATTGTTGTATTTACTTGTAATACTTGTCCGTTTGCGGTTAAGTACGAAGACAGAATCAACGCGATAGCAAAGAAATATAAAAAACAAGGTTATGTGCTTTTAGCTATCAATCCAAATGATCCGGCTGTTCAACCTGCAGACACTTATGATTTAATGCAAGACAAAGCCAAAGAAAAGGGTTTTGTATTTCCATATTTGGTTGATGAAGGACAAAAGATTTACCCACAATATGGCGCTACAAAAACACCTCATGTTTTTTTATTAGACAAAAACTTGGTGGTAAAATACATTGGCGCTATTGATGACAATTCAGATGATGCTTCTGCTGTAAAAGAAAAATACTTGGAAAACGCCATCGCGGCGTTGGATAAAGGAAGTGATCCTTCTCCTGCACAGACCAAAGCAATTGGTTGTTCGATAAAAGCTAAGAAAAAAGTATAAGAAAAAAGTCCCGAATCAATCGGGACTTTTTTTTGTAAATAACTCATTGATGCAGCTTTTCCGGATGTAATTAAAGCATAACTTAATTTAGTCAAATAATGCTTTAATTTCTTTTTCTGTTTTTCCTATCTTTTCCTGTAATCTTCCCCACATTTCTTGTTCTTTGCCTTCGTCATAAAGCAAATCATCATCGGTTAAGTCTGCGTATTTTTGCTTAAGTTTTCCTTTAAGCTGTTCCCAATTTCCTTCAATCTCTTTTGAATTTGGCATGATTTATAGTTTTAAAATTATATACTATAAATTTCGGCATTTGCAAGTAAAGAGATGTTATAGAATTATAAGTTAAGATTGTATAATTCACATAATGTATTTTTTTCGAATGCCAATCAAAGCAAAGATTAGTAAGGTGTAGACAATAAAAAACGGTGCAATTAATTCGATCCAACCCATAGGCAACATTACTGCTATAATTAGCAATTGAAAACCTAATCCGTATAAAGAAAGTAAACTCATAAACCAATTAGGAAAGGTTTTTACTTTGTAAGCTTCCGGATCTAAAGCGTGAATTATTTTGTCAAACTTTCCATAAACGATTTGATAAATTTTGAACAAAATATTGACCGTTTTCTGCGTTTCTCCCGGTAAAGCTTTGGGTGTTTTGTATTCAAATATTTTACTGGTACTATCGCTACCAACAGATTTATTTCTTAAAATCACATAATAGTAATTATACAAAGTACCTTGTAATTGAAGACCGATAAAAGCCAAGATTGTAAACCAAATGGTAGTTTCAGAAACATAGCAAATCGCCATTAAAAACATAAAGTTTAAGACAATATCAAACACACTGTCCAGATATCTTCCTGAATAAGAAGGAGTGTTTTTTAATCTGGCCAATTCTCCATCTGCTGCATCAATACCCGATTTTAGAATGATGAAAAAGCCAGCGAGGAAATAATGATGTTCCAAAATGCAATAAAAGGCAATCAGTCCGGAAAGACCAAAAAGTAAGGTAACATGAATAGGTGTAAAGCGGGAATCTTTTAATTGATTCGCGAAAAATCTCCCGAAAGATCTTCCATAATCAGACAAATCTAAAAATTTATCTTGAGCGGCAAGTTTAGACATTTAAGTTGGTAAACAAGAATTACGACAATATAGTCTGGGCAAGCGTATTATTTTGATAGGCGATGTAAGGTGTAAGTCATTGCCGTCAATAAAAAGAAAGCTATCACTTGATGCATCAATCCTAGCCAAAGCGGAACAGCATACAACAAAGTGAAAACTCCTAAAGCAAATTGGATAAAGACCAATAAAACCAAAGCGTTCAAACCATTTTTTTGTTGGGCTGAAAGTACATATTTTTTGCTTTTGAGATATAAGAATAAAATCAAACCAACCACTATATAAGCCATAGTTCTGTGTACGAATTGCACGCCACTTTTGCCTTCAGTTAAACGTAGTAACCAACTGTCTTTCTCCAAAGCAATACTGTCATGGAAAAACTGTCCGTCACTCATCAGTGGCCAATGGTTGTGAACTAATCCGGCGTTTAATCCGGCAACGAAACCACCATAAATGATTTGAGCGATTAAGAAAAACATTGTTATTCTGGCTAACTTTTTCAAATCAACCAAAACAAATTTCTTATCAGGATAAATTAAATCCAAAGCTACCCAAAGTGTATAAGCAAAAGTAACAAAAGCAAACGTTAAGTGTAAAGCCAAGCGAAAATGACTCACATCAGGATTGTCTACCAAACCGCTTTTTACCATAAACCAACCAAAGAAACCTTGTAAAGCGCCCATTCCGAGTAGGATAAAGCATTTTTTTAAAGTTGCGCTGTCGATTCTTTTTTTGATTAAAAAATATACAAACGGAATGATAAAAACTAAGCCGATTATTCGACCGATAAAACGATGAAACCATTCCCAGAAGTAAATGAATTTGTAGTCATCCAACTGAAAATCATTATGAATATTGATTTTTTGATATTCCGGAAATTGTTTATAAGCGTCAAAAGCTTCTTGCCATTTTTGGTCACTCATCGGTGGAAAAGTATCGGTTACCAAATGCCAATCGGTCATCGATAAACCCGAGTTCGTCAAACGGGTAATTCCGCCAACCACGACCATAATAAACACTAAAACACAACCGGAAAGTAGCCAATAAATGACTGATTTGTCTTTTTTCATATTTTGAGTAGCTGAGTTATTGAGTGGCTCAGTAACTGAGTTGCAAATTTATATTGCTTTTGTCTTTTTCGACTAAAAACAAATTATAATAATTTATTAATTTTTTTGAGAAAATGGTCTGACTTAGCCACTTAGTAACTTAGCTACTCAGTAACTTTCTTCAACCCCATTTTTTCCGCTTTCGCCAAAACAAAATCATATGCGGCTTGATATTCATTCGGAATTTCTCCTTCCAGAATAGCTTCTTTTACCGCTTCTTTTAATACACCAATTTCTCTTGAAGGTTGTAAGTTGAACAGAACCATGATTTCTTCACCACTAATGGGCGGTTGAAATTGACGCACATGATCGCGTTCTTCGACTTCAATAATTTTTCGACGAACGATATCGAAATTGTTGTGGTATTTTTTGAATTTCGTTGGATTCTTAGTTGTGATATCCGCTTCGCAAAGTGTCATCAAATTGTCCACATCTTCTCCGGCATCAAATACCAAACGACGCACAGCCGAATCGGTTACTATATCTTCTGATAATACAATTGGTCGCGAACTCATCATCACCATTTTTTGGACAAATTTCATCTTTTGGTTCAATGGCATGTGCAATCTTTCAAAGATTTTTTTGACCATTTTTCCGCCTAAAAATTCGTGTCCGTGAAATGTCCAGCCTTGTTTTTTGTTGAAACGTTTGGTTGGTGCTTTGCCAATGTCGTGTAACAAAGCTGCCCAACGCAACCAAACATCATCGGTATTCGGGCAAATATTGTCAACGACTTCCAAAGTATGATAGAAGTTATTTTTGTGCGTATGGCCTTCGATTTCTTCTACGTTGTTGAGCGCGGTCAATTCGGGTAAAATGATTTCGAGTAAGCCGGTTTTGTATAAATGTAAAAAACCAATCGACGGTTTGGGTGTTTCCAGAATTTTGTTCAATTCGTCCACAATTCTTTCACCGGAAATGATTTTGATTCGGTCTTTATTATCGGTTATCGCTTGCAAAGATTTTTCTTCAATCGTAAAGTTTAATTGCGTCGCAAAACGAATGGCACGCATCATTCGCAACGGATCATCGGAATACGTAATATCCGGATTTAAAGGCGTTTTGATGAGTTTGTTTTCCAAATCAGTTAAACCATTAAATGGATCAACTAATTCACCATAATTATTTAGATTCAAAGAAAAAGCCAAGGCGTTGATGGTAAAATCACGACGGTTTTGATCGTCTTCTAAAGTGCCGTTTTCCACCAAAGGATTTCGACTGTCATGCGTGTAACTTTCTTTTCTGGCGCCAACAAATTCGATATCAATTTCTTTGTAACGCAACATCGCTGTGCCGTAGTTTTTGAAAACTTGAACTTTAGGTTTGTTCGGTAATAATTGAGAAACTTTCATAGCCAAATCAATTCCGGAACCAACGGCAACCACATCAATGTCTTTTTTGAAATCGCGTTGTAGTAAAAAATCACGGACAAAGCCACCAATCACATAACTTTCAAGGTTAAGTTCTTGACTTGCTTGTGCTATAATTTTAAATATCGGATTGTCTAATGCTTTGGTATAATTCATTTATTCTATTTCGGTTTTGTCATTTCGACGAAGGAGAAATCACATAATAAAAATCACTGGATGAGATTTCTCCTTCGTCGAAATGACAAAATAGGCTTATTTCTTATTTTCGAATAATCGTCACCTGACTATCACTAGTTAATTTAATAATCGTCGATGGTTTATCGCAGATTTTTTCGTGGTGCAAATTTACTACATAGTCTACACCCTTTATAATTTCGGGACTAATTTCTTTAAAAGATTTTGGTGTAAACATTCCGGAAATATTAGCCGAAGTGGAAACCAATGGTTTTTTCATGCGTTCCATCAATTTGAAGCAAAATGGTTCTTTAACGATTCGCACGCCAAGGGTTTTGTCTTCAGCGACGATATTTGGTGCTACATTTCGCGGATTATCAAGAATTAAGGTCGTTGGTTTTTCGGATAAATCCAAAATTTGCCAAGCGACTTCAGGAATGTCTTTAAAAACGTTGTACATCATTTTTTCGCCATTCATCAACACAATCATGCTTTTGGTTTCTTCGCGTTGTTTTAAAGCGTAGATTTTTTTTATGGCTTCCACATTTGTAGCATCACAACCAATTCCCCAAACAGTATCGGTTGGATAAAGGATGATGCCACCATTTTGGATGACTTCAAAGGCTTTGTGTACTTCTTCGTTGAGATTCATTTAACGGTTTTTTATATTGAAAATCTTGATGGATTCTATCATTCTGTCGATGCCCATTTTACGCCATTTAGGAACGCCTTTTTCAGCTATCATTTTCTCTACGGCTTCAATCATTCTAAGGGATGATTTGCCATCGTGATACGGATTGTAAGCGGCAATTACTTTGGCTCTTTGGTCTTTGAAATTATCAATGGTCAAATTTTCCTTGACTTTTTCTTTTAAATTAGTGTACTCTTTGGCATCGTCCCAAAGAATATTTTCTGCTTTTGATTTGTAGGTCAATACCGGTTTGTCTAACAAAATAAACTCATAAACCACCGAAGAAGTATCGCTAATCAGTAAGTCGCCAATGTAAATCAGCTTGCTGATATTTGGGTCTTTTGACATCACGATGTTGTCGAGCTTTGAAGCTAATTCCTCGTAAGCTGTCATCACTTCGGGTTTGGTCAAATCGTGAAATTTCACCACAATCAGATAGTCTTTATTTGTGGCTAATTTTTCAAACTCTTCAATCAAAAATGGCGCGCAGTTCATACTGACATTGTGCGTAGGCGCAAAGACTAATAACTTTTTGGCGTTGTGTTCAGTAAGCAATTCGGTCTTTTCTGCTAAATAACTTGTTTTGTTTTTTTCGTAGACATCGAGTTTGCACCAACCGGTTTCTATGACTTCAAAGTTTTGATGTTTGGCTTTGATTTCGTTGAATCTATCCGTGAAATACGGACCTTGAGTTAGGTAAACATCAAAATAACCACGGACTTTAAAATGCGACGCTTTTTCTCCGGCCAGACCGTGAAAAACCTGTGCTTTATAACCACGAATGTAGAACGGTGCGTAATTTCCTGGAATGAAAAGACAATCGCTTTTGAACTTCCTCAAGTCAGACATACTACTGATATGTGGTTCGTTTTTGAAAGGAAACTTAGGTGCTAAAGCTTTGGTCGTGAACCAAACATAGTCGTATTGCTTTGCTTTCAACACATCGGCTATCGGTTCTAAAATTCCAAAAGCATACGCATGTTCACAAAATAGCACTGTTCTCATTACTTTTTCAATAATTGATTAGCATTCGCCAAATCTTCTTTGAAATCCACTTCGATACAATCGTATTTAGAAATGTCAATCGGTTTGATTTTCAAGTTGTCCAATTGGATGGCCAATTCTAAACCTCTTTCGAAGTAATCATTGTCATCAACTTCTTCCAAACGGGTTACGAAATGCTGCAAATCATTGGAACCAATAAAATTAATACCAACCGCTTCGCCCAAACCGTTTTTTACCACTTTAGACAATTCGTCGATATAGCCATCGGTTAAGGTATATTTTACTTCTTCGTCGGAAACTCGGGAAGTATTTACCGCTACGAAAGAATTATTTTCTTTGATATCCGGCATCAATTCGGATAGCAATTTGGCATCAAAAACCACATCGCCATTGAACCAAAGTACCGGTTCGTTTTTGAATTTTTTCAGGACTTTTAGCAAACTTTTAGACGTATTGGTACAATCAAACAACGGATTATACACATAAGCCACTTCGTCAAATCGCTCCATAATCAGTTCTTTTTTAAAACCAACCACGATGAAAATGTCATTGATGTCGAAGTATTGTGTGATATTTTCGATTTGTTTTTCCATGATACTTTTACCGTCATCAAGTGTCGTTAAAGGTTTCGGGAATGGATTTCCAAGTCTAGAGCCTATTCCGGCAGCGAGAATTACAATTTTCATATTGCTATTTGATTTTATAAAGTCCTAATTTCTTTTTAACGAGTTTTAAATAAAAGCCAAAATTAACATAAAGTTGGTTCTTAAAACTTAAATACAACCATTTTGATTGTGGAATTATTTTGGATGCAATTTCGGCATTCTTTTCGGGTGAAAGGATAAAATCCTGACTCACTTTGGCCCAACTCACATTACCATAACCGTCAAATTCATTGACTTTGTTTTTCTCATGAATGTTCGACATCCAAAGTCTTTGATCTGAAAGGTGAATGATGTTTTTTTCTTTTTTCCACATATTGTGGTCGTAAAACCAAACGGTTTTGGCATTGGCGCTTTTCTCTATCAAACTCATAAACGGATTGAACAAATGCTCTTTTTTGCCAATCATCAAAGGCGATAAATTCAAAGTATAGCCTAAAGTCACATCGATGGCCAAATGTTCTTGTTGGTCAAATTTCGACTGAATGACATCAATAAAGTTCTTGTTGATGCTATCGTCATTATCGATTCTGGAGGTGATTAAATATTCGGTTTTGACGTTAGTCGATATATAATTTCTAATCGTTTCGACCAACATCGGCATACCATCGATATAATAGGCTTCAATAAAGGAATGCGGTTGGATTAATTGGGCAATTAGGTTTTTATGTTTTTCGGAAGTATCAGTGTCGAAATAAAGCAACCACTTGAAATTTTTATTTGTCTGCGAAGCTACTGATGGTAAGCAAAAATTCGCAAACAACTCAATTCTTTCATCCATCCATTGATCATTCAGAAGCAATTCGTTGTTCTTAGTGAACTTCCAGTTGGGGTTTTTTAAATTGAATCTGGTAATGAGGTAATGCTCAAAAATCATATTTTTTTTCCAAAAATAATCAATTTGTTTGAGTCTAAAAGCCAATTGGTTACTTTTACCAAGAAAATTGCTTTAAAAAATATCCCAAAAAATAAATGGTGGTTGCCCAAAAAAGTGTAA